>JBAYGI010000021.1:0-5054 GCA_041666745.1 Candidatus Magasanikiibacteriota bacterium | reverse complement strand
AATATGGTGTAGGGGCTGGTCGCCCCTACAACCCCGCTAAAACGGGCGGGCAAAAAGGAAGGGGTTGGGGGAGGGAATTTTTGCCCGCTTTGGCCGCCACTCTCCCGGGCGAGGGCGTTTTTTTGTATTCGCTGTGGCGAATGCGCCGCCGAACCGATTTGTACTTACCCCACCCACCCGTGCGCGCGCGCGATGGAGGTTCCCTCGGCTATTTTACGGATAGGTGATTTTTTGATATAATTATAATAGATTATAGGTGGTCGGATACTGATAATATAATTATAGTAATATATTACTATGTCGTCAAGTGGTAAATCTGTTATTGCCGAAAAAATTAAAAAATATCGTAATAAAATTGGTGTTTCGCAGGATCGTTTATCCAAATTGGCCGATGTTACCTATAACACGATTATTAAAATTGAATCAGGGGCCAATATCAATCCAACGGTTGATACAATTTCAAAGATTGCCAAGGCGCTAGATGTTAAGGTGGATGATTTATTAAATTGATATGCCCAAATTTAATGATATTGATTTGGACAATTGGAAAAGTTCAGAAATTTGGACTGATAGTTTGTGGTTAATTAGCGAGAGAGACAAAACAGGTAAACATAGTAATTTTTATCACGGTAATTTTGTTCCCCAAATTCCTCGCCAATTAATTTTGAGGTACACCAAGAAAAATGATATTATTTTTGATCCTTTCATTGGTAGTGGTACCACCGCTTTTGAAGCCGAGACGCTGGGTCGCAATTGTGTTGGCGTGGATATTCAATCCAAGTTGATTGGATTAGTCAGAGGTAAAATTGATTCAAAAAAGAATTTTTTTGAATTTATATCGGGTGATAGTGTTAAGGAAAAGACATTTGATAGTATTAAAGAAACTTTGCAGAAGCACCGCAGACAAGTCGTTCAATTAGCGATACTGCATCCGCCGTATGCTGATATTGTAAAGTTTAGTGATAAAAAAGAGGATCTCTCAAATGCCGTTTCTTTAAAAGATTTTTTGGATAAATTCGCAAAAGTTGTTAAAAACACTTTATCTATTTTGGAACATGGACGATATATTGTGGTAGTAATCGGTGATAAATATTCTCAAGGCCGGTGGATTCCTTTGAATTTTTACTGTATAAATGAGATGATGAAGTTGGGCCTAGTTCTTAAAAGTATTGTCATAAAGAATATGGAAGGCAATCGTGCTAAGTTAAACAAAGAAGCCATCTGGCGTTATCGCGCTCTTTCCAGTGATTATTATATTTTTAAACACGAATACATTCTAATTTTCAAATATTAATATGACAAAAAAGGAATTATTTTTAGAACTTGCAGCGCCTAACCAAAAAGGTATAAGTCGTTGGGTTTCGGTATTAGAATTCGTTGGTAAATACAAACAACTTCAACTCGGAAATGGTGGAAGCTGGTGTCGGGCTAATTCTAGTTTGGCAAAAGAATATATCGTTGAATTTGATAAAAGTAAAACAACTGGAAATTCTATCGATAGAGTTCGTTTGTTTGGTTTCAACAACAAAAAAATTTTAAATCAAAACATTAGGAAAGATATAAAAGATTTTTATAAAACACAAAATTGTGTAATGCTTGGAGTTAATGGGAATTCTGAAAACACAAAGATTGAAATCGACCATAAGGATGGCAGAAAAGACGACCACAGACTTTCAAATTTAGCGGAGCAAAAAATAGTTGATTTTCAACCACTTTCAAAAGCGGCCAATGATATTAAAAGACAAATTTGTAAAAAATGTAAGGAAACTAATAAACGGTGGAAAGCAAAAAATATTAAAGGCAACCCGTATGATTTTTATGTAGGAGATGAGAATTATTCTGAGGAATTAGGGTGTAAAGGATGTTATCAATATGATCCTGTTGAGTATAGAAAAGTTATTGTAAAGAAGATAAGTGAACTATCAGCAAATGAAGCCGTAGAGCAAGTTTTTAAAAAATTATATCCAGAAGAAAAAGAATAAATATGAATTATATTGGTAGTAAATTATCATTATTGAAGTTTTTGGAAGAATCAATAGACAAAGTTGTAGATAAAAACAGCCGAGTTTTTTGTGATTTATTTGCTGGCACTGGTGCAGTGGGTGCATATTTCAAAAAGAAAGGGTACAGTATTATTGCCAACGATTTACAATATTATAGTTACGTTTTAAATAAACACTATATAGAAAATCATCGTGTTTTAACATTTGAAGGATTGGTTAAAATAATTCCATCGTTAGAAGGTGTAAAATTAGCAGACAGAAAAAATATCGTTTGTGATTTTCTGTCCGCAATGGTTGGAGTAGAGGGGTTTGTCTATAATAATTATTGTGCTGGTGGCACCAAAAATAAAACAGAACAACGACAATATTTTTCTGATGAGAACGGAAAGAAATGCGATGGTGTAAGACAAAAAATTGAGGATTGGAAAAACAAGAAATTAATAACGGACAGTGAATATTATTTTTTGTTAGCCAGTTTAATTGAATCAGTCGACAAACATGCTAATACAGCTTCAGTGTATGGTGCTTTTTTGAAGAAGTTGAAAAAGTCCGCGCAAAAATTATTTGTGTTGAAGCCGGCAGAATTAATTATCAACGATCAAGATCACCGCGTTTTTAATGAAGATATAAATAAATTGATCAAGAAAATTAAAGGTGATATTTTATACCTAGATCCACCCTACAATCAGAGGCAATATGCTACTAATTATCATGTTTTGGAAACGATCGCAAAATATGACAACCCGAATGTGCATGGAAAAACGGGGTTGCGTGATTATGAAGAGCAAAAGTCAGTGTATTGCTCCCGCCCACAGGTGAAAAAGGCGTTTAAGGATTTGATTGATAGCGCTGATGTAAAGTATATATTTTTGAGTTACAACAACGAGGGGCTAATGACGCCTGGGGATATTAAGGAAATTATGGGCACACGCGGCAAATATGGTGTGTTTACTCAAAAGTATGGTAGGTTTAAGGCGGATAGAGACAGGGAGTATAAAGCGAAAGAAACGGTTGAGTACTTACATTATGTGATTTGTTGTTAGAGCTTGCTTGTGGAGGCTGAAATGGATTATAATTGTGGATAAAATGTGGATAAATAACAAAAAAGTGGCTGATAGGCCACTTTTTTGCTTGGATTGACAGAACTAATAAGATGGTATATCATACGGTATATCTAGATAAATATTAAATTTTTAGCATATGGAGTTTAATTTCAAAAAATTTGAAGGTAGAAATGTAAGACAAGAAGACAGAATAACACTAACTAAATCTCATAGTATAGGATTTCCGCAAAAATTTTATAATGATAATAATATTAAATCGTTTAAATCAGCAGTCTTATTTTGGGATGATGCTAATAAAGCAATTGGCGTACTTTTTACTAACGACGAAAGTGAAAAAAATAAATTTTCAATTATTCATAGCAAGGAAGGATATGGCGGGAGTGTAGTTGCTCGAAGTTTTTTAAGATTTAATAATATTGATCCGAAAATTTATCATGGTAGATATGAATGGGAGAAACACAATCAAGAAGGAGTTGGCGATTTATTTGTGATAAAACTTAGAGAAGTAAAAGAAAGTGTCAAAAATTGATAGTTTAAAAAACCAAAACCTCCGTTCGAGCGGAGGTTAAGGCATAATTTATCTGCGGATGCTGTTTGCTAAAACCCGGGAAGAGCTTAAGTCGAAGCAGCTTTGTATTTGCAGAACCATTTAAGGTATTTTTAATATACCATAAATGTGTTAAAAATTCAAATTGTAGTTATATGGTTTATTACACTAGGAATACTGGTGACTTGTGGACTGCTGCCGACGAATTGCAGTTAAGGATATTAGCCAAACAGAATACTCCAACTAGAGTGATTGGATTAAAATTAGGCAGAACAGAAGAAGCAATCAGAGCAAAAGCGCATGAATTGGGTATTAGTTTACAACCAACCAATCAATCACCTTACAATAGGAATTGATCGCAGTGGCGGCGGGCTGATCACCCGCCGCCAAAAATTTGCTGTAATATTTTATGCACGACACGTTATTTCCGATAAAACAATCCCCCAATTATCTTTTTGATCTCGCTTATAAGGGTCCGTCTTTTGACGGTGTTATGGAGATAGGTGCTTTAAAAAATGAAATTGCAGGCCTTGAGGATGTGATTACAATTACAGCGCAGATTCTATTAAAACACAAAAAGATCGATTTTAATTCAAAAGATGTTCAGATATTTATTGAAGCATTCCAAAAAGGATCTTTTAAAAAAAGAGTGAAGATAGTTTTGAAAGCGGCTAAATCACTGAATGATTATCATGGTGTTATAAATTTAGGAGTTTTGATTGTGATGGTACTCACTTTGGTCCAGCAAAAAGGTGCCTCTGAGTTAAAGACTTTATCGCCCAAGCTTATGTCAGAGATTGGTGATCAAGTGAAAATTGAACTTTTACAAAATCCATCCTTTCTTAAATCTATTGCAAACGTTATTAGTCCACTCGAACAGGAAGGCGATGAATTTACTTGCGGAGTTCCAGACAGTAATACAACTACAATAAAATTTGAAGATAAAAAAGAATTTACTGCCCTAGCTAACTATAATGAAGCACCCAAGGAGATAGACGGAGATCGTTTCGAGGTTTTGTGCGGTAGAATTAACCGCGTTGATCTTGATGCGACTAAAAGGCATTTGGGTTTTAAGGTTGATGGAGAAGGTAATACAATACCAGCCACTCTGGATGATCATCTTAGAGCATCTGTTGACATGCATGATTTATTGGGGCATTGGGTTGAAATTAATGTGACTACAACATTTAAGAGCGGGTTACGTGATCATATCTTTATCCAATCATTGAAACCGGTACAACAAAAACAAATAAAATTTGAAACAGGCGATTAATTATGAGTATATTTTGGCGGCGGTGCGCGCGTGAAATGCGCACTAAAAAACGCCCTCGCCCGGGAGAGTGGCGGCCAAAGCGGGCAAAAATTCCCTCCCCCAACCCCTTCCTTTTTGCCCGCCCGTTTTAGCGGGGTTGTAGGGGCGACCAGCCCCTACACCATATT
>JBAYGI010000020.1:0-5452 GCA_041666745.1 Candidatus Magasanikiibacteriota bacterium | reverse complement strand
GACGAAAAACACACTCTGACAGAAGGATAAAAACAAAAAATGACAAAAGTGAGATGAAAATCTGACGATTTTCACATCGCTTGTGTCATTTTAAATTAAAATTGAATTTGGCGACAGTGCCAACCCTTGGTCGGGTCGCACTTGTCGTCCGTGCAGACGTTGCCGTCGTCACAGCTGAGGTAGTAGGTGCCACTGCACTGGCCACCTCCGCAGACGTCGTCGGTCGTGCATGCGTTGCTGTCGTTGCATGGCACGATGTTGTTCGTGTGCGTGCACTCGGCTTTCGAGTCGCACTTGTCATCCGTGCAGGGGTTCTGGTCGTCGCAGACCTTGATCGGTCCGCCAACGCAGATTCCACCACTGCATTTGTCGCCGGAGGTACACACGCTTCCGTCGTCGCACGGCGCGACGTTTGGTGTGTGCTGGCAGGTGCCGTTTTCCACGACGCACTTGTCGTCCGTGCAGGCGTTGCTGTCGTCGCAGTTCACCCCCTTGCAGGGGTCGCTGGTCGCCGTGATCGCTGGCACGTCGTTTGTCTGCTGACAGGCTGCGACCATCGCAACCATCATCATCACGAAAAAACTTGTCCTCATCGGGCCCTCCTGGCCATGTCACCGTTTTACCGGCGACGGTGTCCAACCTACCAATCCTCAGTCGCGTCTCTACGCGTTTTGGAAAAGAAAGTCGACCGAGCACTATAACAAATTTTAAAGAAAAAGTCAATACCCCAGCCTTTTCCATTGACAAAACCACTCTTTTGTGTTATAATAGTCGCAATAATTTAGCATCATGGATACCACAGCTGAAATAAAACACACAACTTTACAAGATAAATATTTTGGGAAATTGTTACATATCTCTTTTGATAAAGCGCGTCGTTTGATCAAAAAACATGGTAGCCCCTTGTTGGTTTTATCGCGCAACAGAGCAAAAGAAGCATATTTATCACTACAAAGAGCTCTACCCGGAGTGCAGATTTTTTATGCCATGAAATCCAATTCTCATCCGGATATTTTAAAAACTCTAAAAGATTTAGGAACTAGTTTTGAAACCGCCTCTTATGCCGAGCTGAAAATGTTGGTAAAAATAGGGGTAAACCCAAAAGACGTGCTTTGTACCCAGCCGTTTTTATCGGAAAAAGATTTTAAAAGTTGTTATGAAGCCGGTCAGCGTTGGTTTGTGGTTGATTCTCTAAGCCAATTAAAGCGTCTGGCAAAAATTAATAGCGATTTTGATGTCTTGGTGCGTTTGAGTTTTCCTGATCCACATTGCCAAGTAGACCTATCTCACAAATTTGGCGCCACTGTAAAAGATGCCAAAGAAATTGTGCGTGAGGCCGCTCATTTGGGTGTACGCACTCACGGGGTTAGCTTTCATGTAGGTAGTCAATCATACAGTGTAAAAAAATACATCAAAGCATTGATGGTAGTGCGTAAATTTATAGACGATTTTCAACACGAAGGCATCATGCTTGATACGATTGATATCGGCGGTGGTTTTCCTGTGCCTTATACCAAAAAAACACCTTCCATCGAACATTTTTGTTTGCCTATTCGTCGCAAACTAAATGAACTTTTTCCCGGTATGAAAATTTCCACCGAGCCGGGGCGTTTTATTTCCGGCTTGACCATGAATTTGATCACTACTGTCAATGGAAAAAATATGCGCCATGGCGTGCCGTGGTATTATCTGGATGATGGTTTGTACAATTCTTTTTCCGGCAAAGTGTATGATAAATGTTCATACGAAATTATTACCGAAAAAGACGGACACAAAACCAAAAGTGTTTTAGCCGGTCCGACCTGTGATTCATTTGATATAATTTCCGAAGACGTAGAATTGCCTGAACTTGAAATTGGCGATATACTATTAGTGCCGTCGATGGGAGCCTACACCAGTATTAGCGCTACCAATTATCATGGTTTTGAAAAAGCAAAAATAATTACTATTGATTAATTTTAATAAAAAAATATGGCAAAAGAATATACATACGAATACCACGCGGTGGGAAATAAAATGGAAGGCGAAGGCGTAAAATTTGATTATGTTTACGGTTTTGCTTTTGACAAAGTTTTGTATACCGGACAAACAAAATACCAAAAAATTGAATTGTTTGACACTCCACTTTTTGGAAAATTATTGAAGTTGGATGGACAATTTCAAACCTCGGAAAAAGATGAGTTTTTTTATCACGAGGTGCAAGTACATACCGCGATGTGCAGTCATGCCAAACCGGAAAAAGTTTTGATTATCGGCGCGGGTGATGGTGGAATTTTGAAAAATGTTTTGATGCACAAAACCGTGAAAAAAGCGGTGATGGTGGAAATTGACGCCGGTGTGGTAGAGTTTTCCATGAAATATTTACAATCAGTTTGCGGTGATGCCTTTAAGGATAAACGCGCGCAAGTAATAATCGGCGATGGCAAAAAATTTGTGGAAGAAACTCAAGATAAATTTGATGTTATCATTTTGGATTTGACTGATCCGATGGGGCCTTCCAAAGCGCTTTACACCAAAGAATTTTATGAGAAATTAAAAAAACTTTTGAACAAAGGCGGTATTGTGCAATTGCATATCGAACTATGTGTGACTCGTCCGCAGATTTCCAAATTGGTTTATGATCGTTTGGCTTCGGTGTTCAAATATGCCATGCCTTCCGCTTCGTATGTTCCTCTGTATGGTGGCTTGATGGCTTTTTGTACCAATAGTCAAGATGTAGATGCCAGTAAAGTGGATCCGAAATTGATTGAAAAACGTTTGAAGGAACGTGGTGTTAAAAATTTGAAATTATATAACGGGGAATTCCACAGTGGAATTTTTAAACTCCCGAATTTTTTGAAAAAATTGTATGGAAGATAAAGAATTACCTAAAAAGACTGTCAAACATACCAGAAGTTATAAAATTGGGCGTGAGATGATCGCCGATTTGCGTGGTTGTGATCCACGCGTTATCGACGACGAACAGTTGCTCAAACGATTGGTGCAAGAAGCTATTCGCACTACCAAACATCACATGTTGGATATTAGTGTGCGCAAGTTTCAACCTATCGGTGTGACGGTTTTGGCGCTTTTGGCCGAAAGTCATTTGAGTTTGCATACTTATCCTGAATATGGATATGTAGCAGTCGATGTATTTACTTGCGGGAAAAATAAACCGGAACCAATTTTGGAATATTTGCAGGAAAAATTCGGCGCTCAAGAAATACATTGGGAATATATCCGTCGCGGTACCATGAAACAATGGAAAACTATTTATGAAAACGAAGGATATAAACGTCAGATAGAAGTTACCAAGACTTTACACACTCGTGTTACTCCATTTCAAAAATTGGAAGTAGTGCGCGCCAAAAGATTGGGGACTTGTTTGTTTGCAAATGATGTTTTGCAGATGACTTCTTATGATTCCAGTATTTATGATGAACAGATTTTGAAAAAATTGGGCAACGCCAAAAGCGTATTGATTGTCGGTGGTGGTGATTGTTCGATTTTGAAACAGATTGTAAAAATCAAACAACTAAAAGAAATTTACATGTTTGAACAGGATCAACAAGTGGTAGAAATCGCTCAAAAATATTTGGGAGCGGCTTCCGCTTTGCGCGATCCAAGATTGAAAATGTTTTATGGCAATGCCACTGAGTCTATTCCTTATTTGAAAGATAAAAAAATTGACTATGCCATATTTGATATAATCAATTATCCGGATAATAAAGCGCGCGCTTTTTATAATAATTTATTTGAAAAGTTAGCGGCTATCAAGGTGCCGGCTTTCGCTACTCAAGCTGGTCACTTTACTGATATAAAAGAGAAAAATTTAATTATGGCGGCGGCTAAAAAATATTATAAAGTATTAGACATGGAAGAGAAATATATATTTTCTACCGGCATGTTAAATTTTATTTTTGGACACGGGCTGATTAAATAAAAAAAGATAATTAAAAAATCCGACATTGCGTCGGATTTTTTGTTGCTTGTTTTTTTATTTTATTTCTATTATTATCAACCCTATTATCACCACCAATAATCCAGTCATTTGGTTGGTGTTGAGGTGTTCTTTAAAAATTAAATATCCGGTAATAGTTATTAAAATTGAGGAAGTAGCCACCCAAACGGCGTTGACAATACTAGAGGGCGCGAAAGTAGTGGAACGAGCAAAAACTATTGGCATCAAACAAAATAAAAACATAGAAGCCACCAACCAATACCACTGATTGCTCACTTGCCATTGTTTGGCCAAGGTAATCGCTGCTACGTCGATGACAGATAATACTACTATATACCAGAAGAAAGTCATATGAATTGGCAATAATTTTAATGTATAACATCATTATAGTTTATTTATTCAAGTGGGTCAATTTAAAGTAATTTATTTTTAACTTGAAATAATACTGCTTTTGTGATTAAATAGGTCAGTAAATGCCGGGGTGGCGAAATGGTAGACGCACTAGCTTTAGAAGCTAGCACCAGCAATGGTATGGAGGTTCAAGTCCTCTCCCCGGCACAAATTTATGCAAATAGAATTCGAAGCTACTTTAATCACTTTTGAAAATCCGCCACAGAGGTATGAAAAATGATGAGCTGAAATTTTACGCCGCGCAACTTGGCGCCAAAATCCCCGAGCTGGATTTACACGGTTTGTATCCTAGTGACGCATTAGAAAAATTAGATATTTTTATCTATCAGTGTGTTGAAAAAAACACAGACAGTGCGCGAGTGATTTATGGTGGTGGAACGGGAAAGCTAAGAGAGGTGGTGTTGGAGAAATTGAAGGGTTGCAAGGCTGTAAAAAATTACCAAGAAGAAGGTGGTAGTGTGATTGTTTTATTTTAAGCGATGTAGTAGTTTCTTGACCTCAACATAGCCAAAAAATGGCTATTTTTTTTATCCACTTTTTTTCCACACAAATAGCCCTTGACATCCTTTAAATTAACAGGTATAATCGCAATTACGTTTTAGTTACTCCTTTTTATGGAGCCACGTCCAAAGAATATTGGAAGAATACGTACCATTGGACCTCTGGGTTAATATCGACAGCCTGCCTTCGCTAAAGCTATGGCAAGGCACAGTCGATATACCAAAATTTAAATACAATGTTTACATTGCAATTAAATTCATACTCAGAATATCCAAGTGGTTCATAGATGCAGATTTTTATCTGACATTTTAGAGGGCCGCTTGCAAAGGTGGCTCTTTTATTTTCAAGTCAAAAAAAACATCTCGCGCGAAGTAAAAAATTTTTAAATAAAGATTTGTTACTTTGCTCGAAATGAAAGTGCTGAGAGAAATTGACTGAACTTTGACAATTTACAAATTCAACGTATATAGGGTAGAGAATACTGAAGAAGTATTTTCCAATAAACTGCAAAGCACTATTTAGTGTTTTTGCCGTATGCAATTAAATAAGTGCGCATGGTGGATGCCTTGACACCAAATGTCGACGAAGGACGTTGTAGGG
>JBAYGI010000019.1:0-5682 GCA_041666745.1 Candidatus Magasanikiibacteriota bacterium | reverse complement strand
AGACGAAAAACACACTCTGACAGAAGGATAAAAACAAAAAATGACAAAAGTGAGATGAAAATCTGACGATTTTCACATCGCTTGTGTCATTTTAAATTAAAATTGAATTTGGCGACAGTGCCAGTGGAATAAACCGGCGTCACAATACAAACGCTATTACTCCGAGCAAAAAACCGGCAAACGATTGATGTTGGTGGCTTTTTTGAAAAGTAAATTCGCCGGCTATCTGACAATCATTTGGAAATCCACCTATCCCCCATTTAAAAAAGGAGGGATCCCCGAAATTGTAGATTTGAATGTTCTGCCGGAATATCAAGGACAAAAAATTGGCACAAAATTAATGAACGAAGCGGAAAAAATTATTTCCAAAAAGTCCAAGGTGGTTGGCATCGGTGTTGGTTTGGCTCCGGGATATAACGTCGCGCAACGGATGTATGTGCGCCGTGGTTTTATTCCAGATGGATTGGGAATTACTTATAAAAATAAATATGTTAAATACGGACAGGTGGTTTGCGCGGATGATGAGTTGGTTTTGCATTTTACTAAACTTTTGAGATAAATACGGCCATTAACGCCAAAATAGTATGCAAACAAAAAACACATATCGCTTGCCTATTGATATAAACAAGGTTACTGCCACGCAAAAAGATTCAATCGCTCATGTCGGCGATTTAGTTCATTCCGTTGATTATGATGCACCCGAAGGCACACTTGTTTTTGCCGCGCTAGGTGGTGTGGTAATTTCCGTAAAAGATGATTCTAACAAGGGTGGTTTAGATAAACAATTTGAAGATTACGGTAACTACATCGAAGTTCTACACAAAGATGGTGAGGTATCAGAATATGAACATCTTCGTCAACATTCGGCCAAGGTTAAAGTTGGAGACCAAGTAGTGGTAGGAGATGCGCTTGCAGAAGTCGGTAATACTGGCTGGAGCGAGTGTCCGCACCTTCATTTTATGGTTTATCCGAAAGATAGTCCATATAAAACACTAGAAATTCGTTTTGAATAACAGGCGGAGGTAAATAGTTTTTTATTAGCAATGTTCTTTCTATAAACAAAAAAAACGATTCTGGATGAATCGCCTGATATATTACCACTTATTCTGTACACCAAAGTTTGATGTAAAAAAGAAGGGGCGGGGTTCAGCTTGCGCTAGAACCCCATGACTGTTCACGACCAGATGGTCGTGCAATCACACCCGTTCGGCACGAGGCATCCTGTGGACGATCTCGTACAGAATTTCTCTGCCCTCTTTCGAGCTGTTACCAGCCCCACAAGGACACTCTAAACTTCCAGTTCGCACATTGACAGCAAACCACATATTGTCAACGTGGTGACTTGCTGGTCTGACCGGATCAGACAACTTCACGAGGACATCTTCGCTGCCGGGGCAACGAAACCATGTCCCAGGTTCCATTTCATTGACGCGCTTATTCATAATTTCCCTCCACGGAGTGTGATGCTCGTTTCCGAGCGAGTGAACTGTTGTGGAAATCCACGCCAATGCGTGCGTGTCACATCAACAGAACAGTGAAGTATAGCAGGAAAATGCACATATGTCAATTGTCGATACATATATCTCAATATGAAAAATAACATTATTCTAAAATCAGCGGCATGTGGAAAATTCAGTTGGTCGGAATTTCCGAACAACTGCCGAAGACAAGAAAAAAGAATAGAGCGAATTACAGCCAAATTTAGTTCATTCCATTTTGGAATATACTGTCAATTACTAATATGACAAATATGCCATAACCGTGAAAATAGCCAGTTTTTTACCACTTTTCACGATTATGTTGACAAAAACGTGAAAAATCTACACAAATAAGGAAGAAAATTTAAAAATATTTAACTTGCATTTTCCGCTATTTTAGGCGTATAATGTATGTATAATATAATTTATTTAATTTTAATTAACCTAACACAACTATGAAGAAAGTACTCATCGTAGTCGCCGTTGTAGCCGTAATCGTGGTCGGCTATATTTGGTCAACATACAATAGATTAATCACCACCAACGAAGCGGTTACCAACCAGTGGGCACAAGTGGAAACCCAATACCAACGCCGTTTTGATCTCATTCCAAATTTAGTGGAATCGGTAAAAGGCGTAATGAAGCAGGAACAAAAAGTATTTGGGGATTTGGCCGATGCCAGAGCGCATTATACCGGCGCGACCGATGCCAACCAAAAAGCAGAAGCGGCCACACAGGTAGAAGGTTCATTATCCAGATTAATCGCTGTGATGGAAAATTATCCTCAGCTAAAATCTGCGGACAATGTGCAAACTTTGATGGCTCAACTAGAAGGCACCGAAAACCGAGTGAGCGTGGAAAGAAAAAGATACAATGATGTGGTGCAAAGTTTCAATGTCATGATAAAAGTATTCCCTACCAATCTAATTGCCAAGCAACTGGGCTATTCCACCAAAAATTATTTTGAAGCGGAAGCCGGAGCGGCCAATGCGCCAAAAGTTGACTTACAGATTAAATAATGAAAATTAAAATTTCCACAATTATTTTCGTGGGTATATTGGCGTTCGTATTGACCAACAATGCGAACGCTTATTATAATCCGGGAAAACCGGCGGGTTTTGTCAGTGACTATACCACCACCTTCACCGCAGAGCAAAAACAAACATTGGAAAATAAACTTTCTCAATTTGAAAAAACTTCCAGTAATGAAATTTCGGTTGTGATGATACCAACTTTGCAGGAAGACACGATTGAAAATTTTGCCTCGCAATTATTCAAAGATTGGGGCATTGGCAAAAAGGGCAAAGACAATGGCGTGCTGGTGTTGGTGGCCAAAGATGACAGAAAAATGAGAATTGAAGTGGGCTATGGACTGGAAGGCGCATTGACCGACGCGCAATCCAATTGGATTATCAACCAAGTAATGAAACCGGCTTTTCAGCAAAATAATTTTTATTTGGGATTGGATCAGGCGACGGATAAAATTATTTCGGCTACGAAGGGTGAATATGTGCCAAATACAGATAAACAAGCTGAGGATCCATTTACACTCAGATCAATTATACGCCTGTTATCTTTCGTTGGAATTTTTTTAATGTGGATAGGATCCATTTTGGGTAGAAGTTTGGGCAAAAGTAAATCTTGGTGGACCGGTGGTATAATCGGGGCTATTATCGGAATTATTATTGGCTTAATTGGTGGATTTTTTTATGCAGGGATAATTTCCATCGCAATTCTATTACCGATTGGCTTGTTATTTGATTACAAAGTTTCAAAACAATACGACATTTACCAAAAAAATCCGTTTAGTCGTCGCCCTTGGTGGATTGGTGGTGGACGTGGTGGAAGTGGTGGTGGCGGAGGTTTTGGTGGATTTGGTGGTGGAAGTTCGGGTGGTGGTGGAAGTAGTGGTGGTTGGTAAAATTTGAATATATAAAACATATATAATTTATGAAAAAAATACTCCTCATATCCGTCGCCCTACTTTTTATCTCCGGTTGCGCAATGGAAAAAAATAATACAATCCCCTCTTCTCCGCAGGTAGAACAACAAACCTTAGACACAACCGCGGTCATAGCCGTAAAAGACAACACTATTTTTTCTTATGGTAAAAAACGAGGTACTGTTAACGGAGATAAAATTGATCTTGATTTTGGTGGCAACACTTATGAATTTATTGGCGATGTTGAAAAATTAAGTTTCGACCAGATAGATTCAGAAGCAATGAATTCAAAAATATATTATGATGGTTTGACTATCGCCCCACTTGATAAAAATGACATAAAATACCAAAACCATTTGGGGGAATATTATAATTTTGATTCGGGGCACCAACCTTTTAGCACCGGAGGTGACGCCACCCTAAGTTGGCACAAATACTATATTAAAAAAGTTGGAGAAAAAAATATTATTTTTGAGGGCAATCTTGATGGCGTGGGTATCAGCACAGATGAACATTTAATTCCGCTAGAATCTTTGGCGGTATACAAATCTCTGCTCCAATTTGGTTTGGTGGAAGATTTGGGATTGAACACTTCGCTAACTAACACAGATTTTAAAAACGACCAAGAGAAAGCAGATTTTGAAAAAATTAGTAAAAAATTAGAACCGATAAATTTAAAAATGAGAGAGTTGGTTAAGTCGACAAAATATTTGGAATTATTAAGAAAAGAACCTACTAATATTGTTAACTCAGAAAAATGGGATAAAGTAATAAACTCTTTTGTTGTTATTAAGGCGACAACAACGAATCCAAATGAAGATTTATTTTCTCAAATCATAATTGATGGTAACAAATTGGGACCAATTGTAAAATTGAATAATACTAATGTAAAAAAATTAGATATCAAACACGCGGATTTAAACAACGATGGCAATGATGAAGCGATTGTTGGAATACCTTCGGGCGGTACTAGAGGTGACCTGGGTGTTTTGGTATATAGTTTGGCCGATCAAAAAGTTACTTTGATTGGACAGTTTGTTGGGGATAAAAAAACTGCGGAAATTAAAGATAACCAACTGATTATTCATCAGCCATATTATTTAGAAACCGATGCCAACTGTTGTCCTTCTTTTTATGACCTTACCACCTATAGTTGGAAAGATAGTAAATTTGTAATGACGAATAGTAAACGCGTTAGTTTTGCAGATTTAAAATAGTTATCTAAAATTAGAAGTCAACATATGGACACACAAACAAAAGAAAGACTAATCCGAGCCGCAATGAATGAAGCTGAAATAGCAATACAGGAGGGAAACTCGCCTTTCGGTGCAGTTATATCTGATTCAGAAGGAAATATTGTTGAGGTGGCACATAGTACGACTAATACAGATGTTAACCCTATTGCTCACGCCGAAATACATCTCATCAGAAAAGCGGCGAAGAAATTAAACACAAAAGATTTGAGCAATTATTACCTGATCAGCAATGCCCAGTCTTGCCCGATGTGTTTTTCGGCAGCTATAAAATCTAAAATATCTCACTTTATATATGGCTACGCAGAAAATGAAACATTAAATCCAAAAATAGACGTATTTCAAATAAGTAAATATTGTAAACAAGAAGTTCATATTGAAACAGGAATTTTAAAAGATGAATGTAGTGCCCAGATAGAGCAGGTGCGAAAAATGGCAAAATAATTTTAAATTATAAAAAAATATGCAACAAACAGAAAGATTCAAACCATTTTCCGCCGCCTATCTGGTGTTGGAAAAAGATGGACAGATTTTACTTTTGAGACGATATAATACCGGTTATAAAGATGGCGGCTACAGTTTGGTAGCTGGTCATCTGGATGGTGGAGAAACTACGAAGCAGTGTATCATCCGCGAAGCGTATGAAGAAGCTGGCATCACTTTAACTCCCGAAGATCTCGAGGTTGTTCACGTCATGCACCGCTACCGACCTGAACGAGAATATTTTGATATATATCTTCGTGCCAAAAAATGGTCTGGGGATATTACCATTATGGAACCAAACAAATGTGATGAACTCAAATGGAGTAAAATTGATGACCTACCAGAAAATGTGTTGCCGGAAGTAAAATTTGCTATTGAAAATATTATTAACAACGTACACTACGGCACTGTCGCCAAATTCAATTTTAATTTAAAATGACACAAGCGATGTGAAAATCGTCAGATTTTCATCTCACTTTTGTCATTTTTTGTTTTTATCCTTCTGTCAGAGTGTGTTTTTCGTCTT
>JBAYGI010000018.1:0-7995 GCA_041666745.1 Candidatus Magasanikiibacteriota bacterium | reverse complement strand
TTGTTTTATTAGCGGCTATGTTATTCATATTTTGGCTACAATTAGAGTAAATTATACCTTTATTGTAGCATATTTTTGGTTGTTATTTAAGTGGATAAGTGGATTCATTTGGCGACATGGCCACTACAGCGAATTCGGTTGGTAAACTTCGCACTTATCAATGAAACAAAAGTGTGGTATAATAGCGTATAATAATATAGAAGATAATAAAAAGCATTTTATGCGAAAAATATTGGTTTTTTTGTTGGTTTTAACGTTGTTAATCCCCCAATTGGCTATTGCTCAAGCGGATTTTAACCCTCAATTCATCATTTCTGACAATGAAATGTTTGATTATCAAGGTTGGGTTATTTCTGATATCCAAAATTTTCTTGAAGATCGCGGTAGCTATCTAGCCAATTACCAAACCGAAGATATCAATGGCAATCCACGCACCGCGGCTGGTATTATTTTTGACGCCTCGCAAACTTATCGTGTTAACCCAAAATATCTATTGGTTACACTACAAAAAGAACAAAGTCTGATTACCGACGATGCCCCTGCCCAAAAACAACTGGATTGGGCTACTGGCTATGCGGTTTGCGACAGTTGTGACCGCAGTGATCCCAAAGTAGCCAAACACAAAGGTTTTGCCAAACAAGTGGATGATGCGGCTGGTATTATGCGTTGGTATTATGACAACAAAGACACCAATTCGATAATTAAAAAGAAAGACTCGCTTTTATCTATTGACAACACTAGTGTAACACCACAAAGTTGGGCGACCGCTTTTCTATATACCTATACTCCACATTTACATGGTAATAAAAACTTTTGGCGTATTTGGAGCACTTGGTTTAGCCAAAACTATCCAAACGGTACTTTGGTGAAAATTAGTGATTCCACATCCACCTCCACTGACATTTGGTTGATCCAAGACGGTAAAAAACGCAAATTCAAAAACTTGACCGTCTTGATTTCTCGTGCTGACCCTAAAATGGTGGTAAGCATTCCCGAATCTGAACTTACCAACTATGAAGCTGGCCCAGATATTTCTTTACCAAATTATTCTATTTTAAAAACTGAGAATGGCAAATATTATTTATTGGATTATGATACTTTACGACCTTTTGAGTCAGAGGCTACTGTTCGCCAAATTGGCTATAATCCAGACGAAACAGTCGATGTAACTTCGACCGACTTGCTCGGCTACTCCACCGGACCGGTGATTACCGCCTCCTCTACCGCGCCAACCGGAGTAATTTACCAGATTACCGACATGGATAATAAGTTTTATTTTTTGAAAGATAATAAATTTTATCCAATTACTGAAAAAAATCTAGTGGCGGCCAATTATAAAAATATTCCTATCGAAAAACATAAAAGAAAAGAATTGGCGCTATTTCCAATTGTCTATGCCGCTCCGATTATTAAAGATGGCTTGTTGTTAAAAGAAGATGGCTATGACCAAATATATGTTATCGAACAAGGCAAAAAACGCCTCTTGGCCGATGCTGATACTTTTGTCGCAATGGGATACAAAAAAGAAAATGTTGTTGCGGTAAATTTTCAAACTATAATGATGATCCCAGATGGTGAAAAAATATTTTTAAATTCCAACCTGGTTAATTCAAAAGATAAATTTTTGGGTGATTCAGAAGTAGCCATAAAAGATTTATACGGTTCCAAATTACCGGCCTATTTGGTGGCCGAATATCCAAGCGGACGAATTGTTTCCGGAAAAAATATTGATACCCAGCGTCCAATGGCCTCACTGACCAAACTCATCACTGCTCTGTCGGTTATTAATGAAAAATACAAACCGGATTCTACTCTCACTTACAGCAATAAAAAATACGGCGTGGAGGGCGGAAATTTAAATATTAAAGATGGTGAAAAAATAAAAGCCAAAGATGCGTTTAATACTATGTTGGTCGGTTCAGCCAACAATACCGCTCGCATGTTGGCACAGGCAACCGGAAAGGATGAAAAAAGTTTCATAGCGTTGATGAATAAAAATTTGGATACTTGGGGTATGGATAATACCAAAGTGGCGGATGTGACCGGCCTGGATGAAAACAATGAATCAACTCCACGCGATCTATTAAAAATATTTATCAAAGCTTTCAAGGATGAAAAAATAAAAACATCTATCGGTCAAACTTCTTATACTTTCAAAGAAGTATTGAGTAAAGACAAAATCAAAACCCATGTGGTAAAAAATACCAATAAACTAATTGAAAAAGCAGGTAGAAATTACCAGATTTTAGCTAGCAAAACCGGCTACACCGAAGAGGCAGGGTCAAATTTAATCATGCTATTTAAAAATAAAAAAGACAACAAACAATACGTACTCATCACCATGGGCAATCCGGATTATACCAATCGCTTTGTTGAGCCAAACAAAGTTGCCGAATGGATCGCCTCTACCAAAACAAATCTCGCTATTAAACCTTAAATTATTAACTAAATAATATGTCGCTAGTTTACGCGGCTATCACACCACATCCCCCACTACTCATCCCAAATATAGGCAAAGAGGCGCTAAAAAAACTGGAAAAAACAAAAAATGCCATGGAAAAAATGGAGGAGGAATTGTATTTGGCCAAACCGGATGTGCTGATTATCATTTCGGCGCACGGCAGTTATTTTCCTGATGCTTTTACTCTCAATGTCTGCCCGGAATACCATACTGATTTAAAAGAATTTGGTGACCTGACCACCAAAATGAATTTCAAAGGTGAAATGAATTTATCGGCATTGATCAGAGAAAAAACCAAAGAAGAAAAAATTCCTACCACGATGATAAGCGAATCCACTTTGGATCACGGTAGCGCGATTCCGCTTTTTTATCTTACCCAACACCTGCCGGATGTCAAAATAATTCAAATGGGATTTTGTGATTTGGATTGGAAAACTCACTTGGATTTTGGATATCTTGTCAAAGAAAAAATTCTCGATACCAACAAACGCGTGGCGGTTATCGCCTCAGGAGATTTGTCTCACGCTTTGAGTGCCGACTCCCCTGCCGGATTCAATCCAGTCGGAATTAAATTTGATGAAAAAATTCAAGAACTTTTGGCCAACGGAAACGCTGTCGGCATGTTGCAGTTGGAAGCGGATTTTGTAAAAAATGCTTCGGAGTGCGGTTTTAAAGCATTCTTAATTTTAATGGGAATATTAAAAAATTTAGATTATACTTATCGCCAACATTCTTACGAAGCGCCATTTGGAGTTGGCTATTTAACAGCCAACTTTATTATTTAACAAGTTATGATTGCCAAAGTTGCACCGATTCGACGCATGCCAAAAAAAATTTCTGAGTTGGATTATTTGGTGCCACCACAATTAAAAAAAGAAATTACTATTGGGCAGTTGGTAAATATCCCTTTTCGCAATCGCCTGCTATATGGCATAGTCACAGAATTTAAAGAAAATGAAACAGAAGAAGCTAAAGGGAAATTAAAATCAATCGAAAATATTGTCTGGGAAAAATCGGCTCTCACTCTAAAACAACTGAGCTTCGCTATCGAAATAAGTGAGTTTTACAACACTCCGCTGGGTTTTGTGTTACAAACTTGTTTACCACCTTTAAAGAAAACTAAAATTAAAAAAATAAAGATCCCGAATGCGGACAAACTAAAACCGGCGATTGGAAAAAAACCGGAAATACAGCTCTACCGAAATCAAGACGAACGAAATAAAATAATCGAAAAATTAATTTCCCCTACCGGACAAACTCTGATTTTGGTACCGGAAATTAGCGCCGCTTCAAATTTGAATCTATCACCTGAAATTCACCCGACTATTATTAGTGCTGACGTATCCGAAAAAGATATTTTTGATTTGTGGTTTAAAATTCGTAGCGAAGAAATAAAAGTGGTCATCGGCACCCGTCGCGCTCTTTTTATGCCTTGGAGTAATTTACAAACCGTTATTGTGGATGACGAAGCCAACCCCAGTCACAAAAGCTGGGACATGGCTCCGCGTATTTTAGCTCGCGAAGCCGCTTTGATGCTTGCCCATGCTCATGGCGCTCAATGTTTTTTGACCACCCATACTCCTAGTGTGGAAAGTTGGTATTTTGCTCAACACAAAGTCTATACCAACAAACAAGAAATTCCAATTTTTGACACCAACGTCGAAATTATTGATATGAAAGAAGAACGACGTGGGCGTAATTATGGATTCTTGAGTTTGGATTTGGAAGATGCGATTGCCAACGGCGATTCCGGTGATATTTTTTTATTCCTAAATCGTAAAGGCAGTAGCGCCTATGTGGGTTGTCGTGATTGTGGTTATGTGGCCAAATGTCCACAATGCTCTCGCGGATTGGTTTACCATGAAAATACCGCCACCTTGGATTGCCATTTTTGCAATTTAAAAAATAAAATGTTTTTGACCTGTCCCAAATGTCACAGCGCCAATATGATAATGTATGGAGTAGGAACACAATCATTGGAAACCGAACTGGCCAAAAAAAATCAATTGAACAAAAAAATAATTCGAATAGACAGCGACACTATTTCAATTTATAATAAAAATGTTGCTGGTGATAAAATTATTATTGGCACACAAATTGCTTTGGATAAAATAGATTGGAGCAAAATTAAACTGATGGCGTTTATCGACGCGGACAGCTCTTTGTTTATTCCGGAATATAAAATGGCCGAAAATTTGTGGAGTCAGTTGCGCGAAGTTCAATATCACCTGCCGCCAAAAGCCAGACTACTGATCCAAACCGGCCACACAGAACACCATGTTTTTTCCAGTTTGGCACAACCACAACGTTTTTATGATCAAGAACTCAAAGAACGCAAATCGTTTTCCTACCCACCTTTTAGCTACCTAATTCGGCTCTATAATGGCGAAAAGACTCTAGAATCATCTAGGGCGTCGGCCAATGATCTTTTTGGACACCTGCAGACCTTGACTAAAAGCCGTCATGATATTACAATATCCAATCCTCTGCCATTTTCCCCTAGTTACGCTAAAGGGCTGTATTGGCACGGAATTGTGGTCAAAGTCAGTTTTGAAAAATACAAACAACTTACCAAATTTTTAGCCCAAAATATACCTGAAAATTGGAAGTTTGATCCCAACCCAAATAATCTTTTATCTTTTTAATATGCTCTTGGAAATTACTTTAGAACCAAATCCAATATTACACAAAAAAGGCCGCGATCTCACCGTGGCTGAATTGGCTACTCCGGAAATTAAAAAACTGATTAAGAACATGATAGACACCATGTATCTCAAAGATGGTGTAGGCATCGCCGCTCCACAAGTCGATAAGTCATTACAAATTTGTGTAATTGCCAAAAATTTTTCTCCACTCAACAAAGACGAGGATCTGGTACTGATAAATCCAGTTTGGAAAAAAACCTCGATTTTAAAAGCTTGGGATAGTGAAAGCTGTTTGTCGGTGCCTTTTATTTACGGCGAAGTAAAACGCTACACCCGAATTAAAGTGCAGGCGTTAAACCAACATGGAGAAAAAATCGAATTTAAAGCCAAAGATTTTCCAGCGCGCATCATACAACACGAAATTGATCATCTCAACGGAATATTATTTATTGAAAAAGCCAGAAAACTACAAAAAATGGAAACTACTCAAAAAGGATTATAATTATGATTTCTGTTGTTTATTTTGGAACTCACCATTTTTCAGCTCACATTTTGGAAACGCTAATTCAAAGTGGTGTGTTTGATATTAAATTGGTTATTACTCAACCCGATCGTCCGGTTGGCAGAAAAAAAGAAATTCAAGCATCGCCGGTCAAAATTATTGCCCAAAAATATAATATCAAAATCGAACAACCGGAGACTTTAAAAAATTATCATCTTTCAGAAACTGCGGATTTAAATATTACTTGCCAATACGGATTGATAATTCCTAAAACAATATTGGAAACTGCCAAGCGTGGTTCGATCAATGTCCATACTTCATTATTGCCAAAATATCGTGGCGCCTCCCCTATCCAATCAGTTTTGATTCACGGTGAAAAAGAAACGGGTATAACTGTGATGTTGATGGATGAAAAAATGGATCATGGAGATATTTTGAGACAGCAAAAAATCACTATTGGCCATGATGACACCTATACGGAATTAAATAACAAAATGCTGGCAGTTGCCCCCAAACTACTAATAGCCACCGCTAGCGACTATATAGAGGGCAAAATAACGCCACAGGTACAAATACACGAAGAAGCTACCTTTTGCAAAGAATTTACTCGCGAGGATGGCAAAATTGATTGGAATAAAACCGGTGAACAAATTTACAACCTTTATCGCGGGCTTACTCCTTGGCCCGGGATCTGGACTGAATATAATGGTAAACGCTTGAAGTTGTTGGAAGTCAAACCGGCCAATGAAAAAATTGAACAAGGTAAAATTTCCGCGCAATCAGACAGACTGTTTGCCGGCGGTGGAGAAAACACTGCGATTGAAATTACCAAAATACAACTGGAAGGAAAAAACCCGATGAATGCCAAAGAATTTATCAACGGATTCAAAAATATTTTATAGACCAATGAACTCCAAAACCACCATCACCAAATTCTTTGTCTTATATTTTGCAATTCGGTTGTTCTCATATTTTTTTAGTCCTCAAACCCCACTCGTTTCACAACATCCGCTTAACACTATTGTTTCGGCTCTGATTTTTGTTTTGGCTATTTATTTACTTATCAAAAAAGATGAGCGCGGTTGGTATGTAGTTGCCGGTGAAATAATATTGGGCGGATCAGGCGGATATCTGAGACTTGATTTTGTTTCTTTGCGCACTGCCCTATTATTGGGTTCTGTCACCATCTTTTTTATACAAAAAATCATTTCAGAAAAAACCGAATTCTTCAAACAACTAAAATTGAAACAAAGTTTGATTTTAATTTTAATCGGCATGGCTGGTTTGGCGGCAATGCGTGGTTTGTATATGAATCACGAGCACTCGACTGTATTTTCTAATTTTGTTCCCTATTTATTTTTGTTATATTATTTTCCATTGCGCGAATTGTGGTTGTCTGACCGTTTTCGTGAACTGGGAAAAAACGCCATTGTGGCAGCAGTTTTTGGAAATGCCTTGATGATTTTATTAACTCAAATCGGATTGTCGTCAGGATTGTTTATTCTACAAGACAATTATTATCACTGGTACCGCGATGTGGCCCTAGGGAAAATTACCGACCTGAATTTTCATTTTTATCGCCTTGTTTTAAACGAACATCTACTGCTAGTCCCGCTGTCTCTTTACTTTATTGGTGATATTATAAAAAATAAAGTTAACAAAATAAATGTAACCGCATTGGTCTGTCTTTTGTTTATTTTGGCAAACAATCTTTCTCGTATTTATTTGGTCGCCTTGTTTGTTGGTACTTTAGTGCTGTTTTATATTAAAAATTGGAAAAGATGGCTAGCTGTTTCGTTTGCAACTGCCATTGGATTTATTTTAATTTTTACGATTTCTCATACCCTAGCCAGCCGTGGACAAAGTTTTGGTTTAGAAATTTTTGGTTTACGCCTACAAAGTATCGCCAGCCCCCAAATGGAAGACAGCTCATTGAGTCGGTTGCTTTTGTTGCCAAAGATATTGGAAAAAATAAAACAACATCCATTTTTAGGTAGTGGATTGGGCGACACTGTTACGGTTTATAGCCCGGTATTTAAAACCAACATTACCACTCCCAATTTTGATTGGGGCTATTTGGAAATTTTCGCCGAGATGGGGTTGTTTGGGTTGTTGATATGGTTAATTTTGATTTGTTATTTATTTAAAAATATAATAAAAAATAGCCAACATGTTTTGTTTGCTATTTTAATTTCTTTTTTGATTATCAATATTACTTCTCCGGCATTATTTCATGTACTTGGAATCATATTGATAACCTTTATAATGAAACACCACGGGCTTACGCCCGTGGTATCCGGGCAGAGTCACAGTCCAAGCTTCGCTTGCCCGCTGTCCTCTCGTCCTTGGTTAATAATGTATTTCTTAATTACTTCTTCGTCTATCCC
>JBAYGI010000017.1:0-8921 GCA_041666745.1 Candidatus Magasanikiibacteriota bacterium | reverse complement strand
GATAATATTTTTGCACGGAGTTCTGGTGTGATTGGGTTGGGCATATATTTATATGTTTCTATATATTAAAACTTAAAACACAGCGCTGGTCAACGCTGTGTCTATTATACAGGGGTCATGTCAGTACACGCTGGATGTTATGAAAAAACCTGTGAAGCAATATTCCCCCGAATTGCCTCAACAACTCAATGCACTAAAATATAATAAATTGGGCTGTTGAAACAACACTTGATAATGCCATAAAAATGAACTTTTGTCAAGAATTAATGTGTTAAAAGTACTTGTAAACCTTTTAACATCATGATACAATAAAGTATATAATTTTATTCAATTGGAAAAGATTAAATACATTTAATTTTTTCGTCCATGCACTTCAATTATGGAATACACATTTACAGATGCAAATTTCAAAACAGAAGTTTTGGAAAGCAAAATACCGGTGTTTGTAGATTTTTGGGCACCATGGTGCGGACCGTGTCAGATGATGGGGCCGTTGGTGGAAGAATTGGCGCATGAAATGGAAGGAAAAAATATTAAAATCGGCAAATGCAATGTTGATGAAAATGGTGAATCGGCTACTGCATACAATGTTATGAGTATTCCAACTTTTTTGGTGTTCGATCACGGTGAGATGGTGGATCAGTTGACGGGTGGAGTGCAAAAAGAAAAACTAAAAGAAATGATTGAAAAATATTTATAAATAAAAAAATAAAATCCCGACGTCGATTGACTGATCGGGATTTTTTATTTAAAAAGAATCATAAGTGAAAAAGTGTGTGTCCGTCCCCCTGTGTGCGCAAGTGGGACAAACACACGCAGGGGGCCTGCTCGGACAGACCAGTTACAGGAGCCACGGGAGACGACGACGGAGATCTTCGAGACTTTCGATCTTGTCGAAGTCAAGGTTGAGGAACTCGACGGCAGGAGCATAGACGTTCCTCATGTCCTTGGGAATGAAGCCGTCAATGTGTTCCTTAACCGTTGGCGTGGTCATAGAGTAGATGAAGCACCACGCCGTTGGATTCACCCCCTTCACCGTCCAAGCCATCAGTGATCCGGTGAGCAGATGGACGGCGGTGTCTCCCGGAAATGCTTCATAGAATATAGCGCTGGACACCACGATGGTGCGACCCGGCTTGTCGGCCTCCTCACGAACTCGCTCGATTGCCTCTCGGTAGTTGCTTGTGAAGAACACCTCCTCAGGTTGCTTGTGGGTTGTTTCCAGGAAACTGCGTTTCAGTCCTTCCAGGAATGTCTTTTCTGACTGCAAGACGATGATCATGGTATCTGCCCTCCTTTGAGCAGGTTGCGGATGTGTGTATTTAGTCATATTATCGCGAAAATGTCAATCTTCGCTGTTGCTTATTCAGTCAGATCTGGTAAAATAACCCCACTATGAAAGATTTTGTTCATTTGCATGTCCATTCGCATTATTCTTTGCTGGATGGATTATCCAAAATTCCCGACCTGGTCAAAGCCGCCAAAGAGCGTGGTTTTTCGGCGTTGGCATTGACCGATCACGGCAACATGTATGGGGCGATTGAGTTTTATCAGGAATGTGAAAAACAGGGTATCAAACCGATTGTGGGGGTAGAGGTATATATTGCTTTGAATGGTCGTTTTGATAAGGATCCCAATGTCAGGTATCGTCATCTGGTTTTGTTGGCATTGGATATTACCGGTTATCGAAATTTGATGCAACTGGTGTCGCTCGCCAATCTTGAAGGATTTTATTACAAACCAAGAATCGATAAAGAATTATTGAGAAAATATCACGAAGGGTTGGTTGGTTCGTCGGCCTGTTTTGGTGGAGAAATTCCTCATATTTTGCGTAAAGAAAATAATTGGGAAAAAGCCAAACAAGTGGCTTTGGAGTATCAAGAAATTTTTGGCGTAGGAAATTTTTATTTGGAAATGATGGACATCCCGACATTGGAAGGTCAATCCGAACTCAATGATAATTTGCGTCGTCTGTCCAAAGAAACCGGTATACCATTGATCGTCACTCGTGATAGTCATTATTTGAATTCCGACGACTCAGAAGCGCAAGATATTTTGACCTGTATTCGCGATGGAAAAACTATTGATGATACTGATCGTCAAAGTGCCGCGGCTATCGATACATCACTATGCACAGCTGAAGAAGTTTACGAAAGATTTCCAAATGATTTGGAAGCTTTGGCCAACACAGTCAAAATCGCCGAGCGTGTAAATTTAAAATTGGAATTAAATAAATGGTTGTTTCCACATCTTGATTTGCCACCGGGGAAAACTGCGGATGACACCTTGCGAGATATGGTTTATGAAAAATTACCGCTCTTAATTACGATAGATGACGCAGTGCGTGTGCGAATTGATTACGAGCTTGGTGTTATTGCTCAAAAAGGTTATTCCACATATTTTATTGTAGTAGCCGATTATGTGCACTATGCGCGTACCCATGGAATCGTGGAAACCACCAGAGGATCGGGCGCAGGTTCTATAGTGGCTTATGCGATGGGTATCACCACGGTAAATCCACTGTATTTTAAATTACCGTTTGAACGTTTTTTGAATCCATTTCGTCCTAGTCCTCCCGATATTGATGCGGATTTTGCCGACGATCGTCGTGATGATATGATCGCTTATGTGACGCAAAAATACGGAGCCGATAAAGTTGCTCAGATTATTACTTTTGGAACGATGCAAGCCAAAGGTTCTATTCGTGATGTTGGTCGCGCGCTTGGTTATCCATATTCTTTTTGTGATCAGGTTTCAAAATTAATTCCGATGGGGGCGCAAGGTTTTGGTATGACTATCGCCAAAGCCAAAGATTTGGAAAAAGATTTGATGGATTTGTATAATAAAAATCCTCAAGTACACAGATTGTTGGATTTGGCACAGAAGGTAGAGGGTTGTGCTCGTCATACTTCAATGCACGCGGCCGGCGTAGTGATCGCCCCGACACCGTTGGTGGATTTTACGCCAATTCAATATGAAACCGGTGGAGACAAAATTACCACTCAATATGAAATGCACGCAGTGGAAGCCGCCGGACTTTTAAAATTTGATTTTTTGGGTATTCGCAACTTATCTATCCTTGGTCGCGCGGTAGAAATTATTGAAAAAACAACTGATAAAAAAATAGATATTTTTTCTATTCCTTGGGATGATCAAAAAACATATGAGATGTTGGCGCGTGGTGAAACCAACAGCGTGTTCCAACTTTCCGGTTCAGGCATGACTCGATATCTCAAAGAATTAAAACCGAGCACGATTTTTGATATTACCGCCATGGTGGCTTTGTTTCGTCCCGGACCAATGGAACAAATTCCGGAATATATTAAACGTAAACACCATCCTGAAGCGATCGAATATCTCGATCCTCGCATGGAAGATTATCTAGATCAGTCTTTGGGTTTGATTGTATATCAAGATGACGTGTTGTTAACGGCTATAAATTTGGCTGGTTACAATTGGGAAGAGGCGGATAAATTCCGCAAAGCCATGGGCAAAAAAATTCCAGCTGAGATGGCCAAACAAAAAGAAAAGTTTGTAAAAGGCTGTCGTACGTTTGGAAAATTACCGGAAGCGAAAATTCATTTACTTTGGGAGATGATCGAACCGTTCGCGGCGTATGGTTTCAACAAAGCTCATGCGGCCAGTTATGGAGTGGTGGCTTACCAGACAGCGTATTTAAAAGCAAATTATCCGGTGCAATATATCACCGCCGCCTTGATTGCGGAAAGTGGTGATATGGATAAAGTGCCGGAGATTATTCGTGAATGTGAAAAAATGGGGGTGAGAGTATTACCACCGGATATCAACGAAAGTATGAAAAATTTTGCCATGGTGGGCTGGCAAAATGGTGGTACGGCTCATATTCGTTTTGGTTTGAGCGCCATCAAAAATCTCGGTGAGCATATCGCCGACGCGATTTATCGTGAACGTAAAACCAATGGCGCTTACAAAGATCTGGAAGATTTATTGAAGCGTGTTCAAGATAGAGATCTGAATAAAAAATCGGTAGAGAGTTTGATAAAATGCGGAGCGATGGATAGTTTTGGATTTGATCGCGGAGTATTATTGTCCAACATTGAAAATTTATTATCTTTTTCTAAAAATTTTGGCGAGCAAAAAAGTTCTTTGCAAAATTCTCTTTTTGCCGGCACCAAAATTGATTTTATTTCGAAATTAAATATTGTTCCGGCGCCATCGGCCACTTTGGATGAAAAATTAATTTGGGAAAAAGAATTGTTGGGATTATATATTACCGCTCATCCTTTTGCGTATTTTCAACAAGCACTAAGTAGCTGTTTGACACCGATCAATGAATTGCAAAACACATCTCGCAATGAGTGGGTGATAGTGGCCGGCATTATGGATAGTGTAAAAAAGAAAATCACTCGCAGTGGCAAACAAATGAGTTTTGTAAATCTCGAAGACACCACCGACAAATTGGAGTTGTTGGTATTTCCAAAAGTTTATGAAACCACCAAAGATATTTGGGTGGAAGGTCAGATGGTAGTGGTGGTCGGCAAGACTTCGCAAGAAGAAGGGGATAATAAATTGTTTGTAGAAAAGGCCTATGCTTTGAACAAAGCCAACTGCGGACAATTGGTCGCTCAACTTAGTACCGGACAAAACAAAAATTCTGTTCGTCAATACATGTCGAGTGAGGCCGCGGACAGTTTGTCGTTTGAAATAAGTTTAACCGGAGATCAAGTCAAAACAAAAGCCGATGCGATTAAAAGTTTTTTGGCATTGTATCCGGGTGACGCGCTGGTATATTTATTGGTGGATAATAAAAAAATAAAAACTTCTTTCAAAGTCAATCCGACCGATCGGTTCAAAGAAAAATTAAAAGAATTATTAGAAAACTAAAAAAACGCCGACTATAATTACCTTTGAGCGGGTTATGAGCCCGAGGCTCATCCTTTTGCCCTCGCGGGCAAAAAAAGCAAAAAGGTGGTTATAGTCGGCGTTTTTTTGTTAGCAGCTTATCTATCTTTTTTTTCAAACAAATTTTTAATCCAAGTAATCTTCGAATTGTTGAGTTGAGATCGGATATGATTTTTGGCAGCGTGAGTTTTCACAAACTTCATCCAATCCTGACTCGGCCCTTTGCGATTTTTATCAATAATAATTTCGACCACGTCGCCACTTTTGAGGAATGAATCTAAACTAACCATTTGATCATTTACTTTGGCGCCATTGCATTTATTTCCTACCTCCGTATGGATGTGATAAGCAAAATCTATCGGAGTAGCATCTTCCGGCAGATCAATAACATCACCCTTGGGAGTAAACACAAAAATATGATTGTGGAAAAAATCCACTTTCATTTCTTCCAGGTCTTTGATGTTATTTAAAATCTCTTGTTGCATTTTGGCCAGTTCTTTGGCCCAATTCAAATCTTTTTTGGAAGGACGAGGACCTTTTTCGTCATAAGTCCAATGAGCGGCGGTAATACCAAACTCTGCTTCCTGGTGCATTTCTTGAGTACGGATTTGAAATTCTACGATTTTTCCATCATCACAAAATACCGTAGTGTGCAGAGATTGGTAGCCGTTAGGTTTTGGTTGGGCGATATAGTCTTTGATGCGTCCTTTTAGCGGGCGCCAGAGTTTGTGAATGATACCCAAAGTCGCGTAACAATCACCGACATCTTTTACAATTACACGCACCGCAACAATGTCATAGATATTATTGACCTCCCAATTTTTCTTTAGTAATTTTAAATAAAGACTATAAAATTGTTTTTCTCGTCCGTGGATATTGACATAGTTTATGTCCGCCACTTTTAACTCTTGTTCAACGATTTTAATTATTTTTCCGAGATAAACATTTTTTTCACTGATATTTTCATCACGAATCGCTTTTACTCGCTGAAACTCTTTTGGTTTTACATATTTGAAAGACAAGTCTTCGAGCAATCCTTTGAATTCACCCATACCCAAACGATTGGCAATAGGCGCGTAAATCTCCAAACTTTCCAGAGCGATACGCTCCCGTTTTTTTTCAGGAAGTGATTCCAAGGTACTGAGATTGTGGACACGATCGGCAAATTTAATAATCATCACTCGGATATCTTCAGCCATGGCCACAAATAATTTGCGTAGATTTTCAATGTATCGTTCGATACCGCGATATTTTAATTTTCCAAGCTTGGTAATGCCCCTGATCATATTGGCGATATCACTGCCAAAGTTTTTTTCAATTTCTTCCAAAGTAATTTCAGTATCTTCCGGCACGTCGTGCATCAAAGAGGCGATCACGATATTTGGTTCCGCTTGAATTTGTGACAAGATACAAGCCACACAAAGCGGGTGCATGATGTATGGTTCGCCGGATTTTCGGAGCTGTCCGGCATGAGCTTTGTTGGCAAAATCATAAGCCAGCTGAACTGTTTCAATATCAGTCGGCTGACAATATTTTTTCATATTTTCGACCAATTCCTCGATAGTGGTCGTGGTCGGAATATTAACTTGTGAGAATAAAAATTTTTCCATGTGTTGATTATATCATTTTGTTGGCTAATTGCAAATAAAATAACCGACTTTGATTGACAAAATGGCTAAAATATGCTATATTAGTTATGTTTATAGTGGATGATTGTCCCGACCTAGTCGGGAAGGAAAGTCCGAACGTCCTTCTTTGAAAAAAGAAAAAAAAGACAATGGGTAACACCCACCAGTTTGATGGCAACGTCAAATGAGGGAAAGCGGCACAGAGACAATACTACTTCGCCTCGGCGAAGGAAAGGTGAAAAGAATATGGAGGTTCTGACTCTAGAAACAGAGCTACCATATACCCATCGTTGTGAAACGATGTGGAGCCAAGCCCTGTCTGGCGCAAGAGCAGCCTAGAAATGAGAGATTTCTTGGAAAAGTTCGCTCGCTTTGCCTTGTTGTAGCTTTTAGCAACAGCAGGCATGATTCCACTAGCAATAGTGGAACTAGATAAATGATCATCGTCTCGACTTAGTCGGGATACAGAATTCGGCTTATAGCTATAAACAAAAAAGATCGGTTTAATCGCCGGTCTTTTTTTATAGTTATTTTTGTGGAATTTTATTTTTTTACTGGTTTTGGTGCAGTGACATCATTGATAGTTTTGCCTGATAAATAACTTTTTATATTTTCAATTGTGGAATCCACTATTCTTTGGAGTGCTTGGGTACTATTGAATGCATTATGTGGTGTAACGATGGTTTTTTCATGATCAATGATAATATTATTCATCAAATTAGTTTTGATTTCTTTGTTGGTACGTTTTCTGTCAACAATTTTTTCTTCATGTTGTAAATAATTTTCATCTTCCAAAACATCCAACCCGGCACCACTGATCCAATTATTTTCCAATGCCCAAACCAAAGCCTCCGGCGCAATCAGGGCTCCGCGCGCGGTATTTATTAAATAGGCACCCTGTTTTATTTTTTTAATATTTTTTTTATTTATCAAATGATAAGTGGTAGGTAAAAGCGGAACGTGCAAACTAATTATATCGGCATCAGAAAGTAATTTGTCAAATTTTACATATTTGAATCCTAATTTTTCCGCTAGATCTTTGTTTGGATACGGATCAAACGCAACCACGTTCATGTCAAAACCCTTAGCCATTTTTATTAGATGCGCTCCAATATGTCCGGTGCCAACTACGCCAATAGTTTTGCCTTTAATATCCATTCCAATAAGGCCACGATAATCAAAGTCAGCTTCTTTTACTCGTTTGACTGAAGAAAATATTTTTCTAGTCAAACCAAGTAGCAAAGCCATAGTGTGTTCAGCGACAGTATTTTCCCCATAAGTCGGTACATTGCAAACCGGAATATGTCGGGCCTTGGCAATTTGTATATCTATATGATCGTAGCCGGTACTCATAGTGGCAACCATTTTCAATTTAGGCAGTTTGTCAAAAATGGCTTTATTGACTGGAGCCTCTATAAAAGGTACTAAAATTTCTGTATTTGGTTCCAAAACATCTAAGCCAACATTTTCTTCATGAATATGACAGGAGATACCCTTCATTTTGTGTCGAGCGTATTCTTTTACTTCTGGCCAAATTCCATAAAAAACGACATGGGTTTTGTTGGACATATTTTTGATTAGGTTTATTTATAGGATAAATATTTCCTCTATTATACCAATAAAAACCCTGTCTGTTAATAGCGGGTGGTAATGTTGATTTTAACGATTGTTTGTTGTATTATAGACATTAAAGTAGTTTTATAAGTCGGGAGTGAAAATAAGTAATATTTAACTTAAAATATGTACGATGAAAAACGAAGGGCGCTGGAAAGCAACGGAACTCCAGATATCAAAATCGGCCCAAGTTCGGATTTTTTGGAAAAATATACGGAGGCTTCGGAGGCAGATCCGGAATCAGTCGCTCAATTGAAAAAGTATATTGCCGATTTGCCACCTCTGCCAAAAAATCCTTATTTTGCCGCCACAGCAATTCGTCGATATTTTTTAGAACACGGTTTTCATTACGATATCCGTTGCAATACTTTGGATGAGGTTATCAAAGAAAAAGGCGGGAGTTGTTTGGGGTTGGCATTATTATATTCAGTGGCTTTGCGTGAAAAAGGGTATGAACCAAGTTTTGATGTTGCTCACAATTTACACGACGTTTATTTTGAAGAAGAGCAAGAAATATTTTCTGAATATTGGAACAAAGAAAAAGAACCGGAATTTCCAACCGAGAATCACCCTGATCCACTGTTGCGTTTTGAAACTCAATCACACCCACTTTTATTTTTGGATAAACAATATTTTGAACCGACAATATCTGACCCTGACGAACCAGATGAATTTAGGCACTGTCGCCAAATTCAATTTTAATTTAAAATGACACAAGCGATGTGAAAATCGTCAGATTTTCATCTCACTTTTGTCATTTTTTGTTTTTATCCTTCTGTCAGAGTGTGTTTTTCGTCT
>JBAYGI010000016.1:0-10096 GCA_041666745.1 Candidatus Magasanikiibacteriota bacterium | reverse complement strand
GGGATAGACGAAGAAGTAATTAAGAAATACATTATTAACCAAGGACGAGAGGACAGCGGGCAAGCGAAGCTTGGACTGTGACTCTGCCCGGATACCACGGGCGTAAGCCCGTGGTGTTTCATTCAGCCATTATGATTCTTGGCAAGAATTCAATTTAAGTACCAATCGCGCTTTATTGTCTTTGTCGGATATTAAATAAAAAATTATGCTCACCTCCAAAGAACTTCGTCAAAAATATTTAGAATTTTTTGCCAGCAAGGATCACAAAATTATTCCGAGCGCTTCTTTGATTCCGGAAAATGATCCAACGGTTTTATTTACTACCGCCGGTATGCATCCGCTCGTGCCGTATTTGCTTGGTGAAAAACATCCGGAAGGCAAACGCCTCACCAGTATTCAAAAATGTATTCGCACCCAAGATATAGATGAAGTTGGCGACAACCGTCATGAGACATTTTTTGAAATGATGGGAAATTGGTCACTCGGGGATTATTTTAAAAAAGAGGCGATAGAGTGGAGTTGGGAATTTTTAACTTCTCCAAAATATTTGGGTTTGGATCCAAAAAAATTGGCCGTAACTGTATTTAAAGGTGAAGAGATTAGTGGGCAGTTTATTTCGAAAGATGATGAGGCTGTTGCTGTTTGGAAATCACTAGGCATTTCTGAAGATCGTATTGGTTGTTTGCCTAGAAAAAATAATTGGTGGGGTCCAGCTGGGCAAACTGGCCCATGTGGCCCAGATACAGAGATATTTTTTTGGAAGGGAGATACAGAATTTCCGCCTGTTGGTTCAAATCCTGCAAACGACGAAGAACATTGGCTTGAAATTTGGAATAATGTGTTTATGCAATATCATCGTATTCCTTCAAATGTTCCAGAGGTTTTTTTCATAATTCCATTAGAACAAAAGAATGTGGATACTGGTATGGGGTTAGAACGTACCTTGGTGGTTTTAAACGGTTTTGCCGATGTTTTTCAAGTGGATACTTTTTGGCCGTTGATTCAAAAAATTGAAGAAATTTCCGGGCATGAATATATTGAAGGTGGAGAAGTGAAAAAATCTATGCGTATCATCGCTGATCATATTCGTACTGCTACGATGATAATGAGCGATAATAATGGAGTGGCACCGAGCAATGTTGATCAGGGATATATTGTCCGTCGTATGATTCGTCGCGCTGTGCGTCACGGACGTTCGCTCGGCATCCACGAAAATTTTTGTGATAAAATTGCAGAAGAAGTGTTGAAGATTTTTTCAGATGTTTATTCTGAGGTAAAATGCAATTACGAATTTGCCATGAACGAAATGGCCAAGGAAGAAAGTAAATTTCGAAACACCATTGAACAAGGAATGAAAGAATTCGAAAAACTTTTGAATGGTTTTAGAATTGCTTTTGAAAAGACTGGGAAAAATATTACCGAAATTTCTGCCAAGCAAGCCTTCAAATTGTTTGAGAGCTATGGTTTTCCTTTGGAAATTACTTTGGAAATGGCCAGAGAAAATGGTTTGACAGTAGATGTAAATGGTTTTGATGAAGCCTACAAAGCCCACCAAGATTTATCTCGCGCCGGTGCCGAACAAAAATTTAAAGGTGGTTTGGCCGACAATGGCGAGATGTCGGTAAAATATCATACCGCCACACACTTGTTGCACGCGGCTTTGCGCAAGGTGCTTGGAGAACATGTAGAACAGCGTGGAAGTAATATTACCACTGAGCGTTTGCGTTTTGATTTTTCTCATCCGGAAAAAATGACCACAGAACAAAAAACAGAAGTGGAAGATTTGGTAAATTATGCCATCTCTCAAAACTATCCAATCTGTTGCGCTGAAATGACTGTGTTAGAAGCCAAAGCCAAAGGGGCGATGGGATTGTTCGAAGATAAATATGGCGCTAAAGTAAAAGTGTATTCAGTAGGTGAACCGGATGTGATGCCGTCTGCCACGATAAATTCTCAAGCGTTCAGTAAAGAAATTTGTGGTGGTCCGCATGTAGATCATACCGGCGTGCTTGGCAAATTTAAAATTATCAAAGAAGAATCTGTGTCATCCGGCATTCGTCGCATCAAAGCAGTGTTGTTATGATTAAAATATTTTTACAAAAATTTTGGTCCATACGTGTACAGTTTGCCAAATACTTTGCCATTGGTATTAGTGCGGTAGTTTTGGATATTTGTACATTGCGATTTTTTGTGATTTATTTAAAATTCAATCCGGTGTTGGCGGTTGTGGCCAATCAGGTACTTCTTTTAAACTTTGTATTTTTGCTCAACAAACACTGGGCATTCGGCAGTAAGGGGATTACTCATCAGCAAGCGATTCGTTTTTATATGGTGGCTGGTATGAACTATCTGATTGCTATTAGTTGGATGTGGTTTTTTACCAATTTGGTAAATTTACATCAATATACCCAGTATTTAGGCATTTCCGAGCCAAACTACTATTTAGTAGTAAGGACGGTAAACGTGGCTTTGGCAGTATCTTGGAATTTCCTGCTTTACAAGTTTTTTGTCTATAAACCCACTGAAATAGAGGTTATTAACAACCCCCTTGACTAATTTCATTTTTTTAGCTAAACTATTAGCAAATAACATTTTTCCAAATGGTTAGCAAACAAGACGTAATCGAATTAAAAGGGGCAATCGAAGAGTTGTTGCCGGCTGGCACTTTCCGCGTTAAGCTCGAAAGTGGACAGACGATCATCGCTCATTTGTCTGGTAAAATGCGCTTAAACAAAATTCGTTTGAGCCTAGGTGACCAGGTCAAAGTAGAGATGACACCTTACGATTTGACAAAAGGAAGAATCACATTTCGTTTCTAAACAATTCAATTTTCAGCATTATCTAATCATTGCGGTGTAGCTTCTCACTTTTAGAGGGGCGTCGATATCGCGGCAGTGATTGGTATTTTTGCTTTACTTAATTATCTATTTATCAATACCATATGAAAGTACGAGCTTCCGTCAAGAAGATTTGTATGAAATGTCAAACCGTACGTCGCAAAGGCCGTGTGTTTGTCATCTGTGAAAACGCTAAACATAAACAACGTCAGGGTTAATTTATTAAATATTAGATTCCCGTGTTCGCGGGGATGACATTACTTAACTAACTATGAGAATCGCAAGTACTAATATCCCAAATGAAAAGAAGATTGCCTATTCCTTACCGTATGTTTTCGGTATTGGTCGTACTTTGGCCGTCAAGATTTTAAAAGATGCCGGTATCGATGGCAACATTCGTGCCAAAGATTTAACCGAAGCTCAACAAGATAAATTGCGCTCGATTGTAGAAAAAGATTATAAAACCGAAGGTGATTTGCGTCGTGAAATCATGAGTAATATAAAACGCTTAAAAGATGTGAAGTGTTATCGTGGTATTCGCCACATGAAACATTTGCCGGTTCGCGGTCAGCGTACCAAGACAAATTCACGTACTGTGCGCGGCAACGTTCGCAAGACAGCTGTCAGCGGCAAGAAGCTGACTGGTCAGAAGACCTAAAGCAGACGTTTGTTAATTTTAATACCAGAGATTTAAAAATATGACAGAAAAACAAATTAATAAAACCGAGGGCAAAGTTGAAGGCGTTTCTGCTAAAACCAGTACACCTAAGGCGAGTTCAATGAAAAACAAAAAAAAGAAGATTGATCGCCAAGTTCCTCGCGCCAACGCCTACATCCAGGCGACTTACAACAATACAATTATCACTATCTCTGATCCAAACGGCAACGTTTTGGGTTGGTCTTCTGCCGGTGTGGTAGGTTTTAAAGGTCCAAAAAAAGCTACTCCTTATGCCGCTTCTCTAGTGACCAAGGATTTGATGGAAAAGATTGCCGCTTACGCGGTAAAAGAAGTGAGTGTATTTGTAAAAGGTATCGGCGGTGGTCGTGAAGGCGCGATTCGTGCTCTTCATACCAACGGTTTAAACGTTGTGTCTATCAACGATGTGACCCCGATTCCACACAATGGTTGTCGTCAACCAAAGAGACGCAGAGTGTAATTTACCCTATTGTAATTAAAATATTATGGCAAGACAAATTGGACCAAAACATAAGTTATGTCGCAAGTACGGTGAAAAATTGTGCGATTCTGTAAAATGCCCATTGACCAAACGACCATACCCACCAGGTCAACACGGCCCAAGCAAGAAACGTCCAAAGATTTCCGGATACGGCAAACAACTTTTAGAAAAACAAAAAGTAAAAAGAATTTACGGTATTTTGGAACGTCAATTTTCCAACTATGTTGCTGAAGCTTCCAAAAAAGTAGGCGACACCAGTAAAATTCTTTTGAATTATTTGGAATCACGTTTAGACAATGTGACTTATCGCGCCGGTTTGGCACCTTCTCGTGCTGCCGCTCGTCAGATGGTCAATCACGGTCATTTGACTGTAAATGGTGAAAAAGTAGACATTCCATCTTATCGCGTTAAAGTCGGTCAAGTTGTGGCCGCTAGCCCGATAGCCAAAAACAAAAAATTATTTGAAGGTATTAGTGAGAAGCTACAGAAAGTGGAGGCTCCTTCCTGGTTGGGTGTGGATAGTAAAACTGCAAGCGTTAAAATATTAAACGCGCCAACAGTAGAAAATCCAAATTTTAATCCAAAAGCTATTATCGAGTTTTACTCTCGCTAATTATTAACTTTAATTTTATGGAGAATTTTCTTTTGCCATCTAAAGTAGAATTTCAACCGGGTGAAACAGACCTAGTTGGTTCTTTGGTAATTACCCCATGTTTTCATGGCTATGGTACCACTTTGGGTAATGCTTTGCGTCGTGTTTTGTTATCCTCATTATCTGGCGGTGCAGTTGAGGCTTTCAAAATCAAAGGTACACAGCATGAATTTAATACTGTTGATGGTGTGCAGGAAGATGTGGTGGAAATAATGTTGAACTTAAAACAATTGGCAGTGAAAGTTTACGGTGATGAATCAGTTACTTTGAATTTAATCAAAAAAGGACCAGGTCCGGTGACCGGAGCGGATATTGAAAAGAACAGTAACGCCGAAGTGGTCAGTAAAGATTTGGTTATCTGCAATCTTACCAACACAAAAACTTTAGAAATGGAAATTATTGTTGGCAAGGGACGCGGTTTTGTGCCAGTAGAAGAAAAGGATAAGAAAAATTATCCATTGGGCACAATTGTTACTGATTCGGTTTATACTCCAGTAAAAGATGTTGGTTATCGTGTTGAATATACTCGTGTTGGTGATATTACCAATTACGAAAAATTAACCATAAACATCGAAACCAATGGTACTATTTCTCCGGAAGATGCGGTGAACCAATCAGTAAAGATTTTAATCGATCATTTTTCAATTGTTTTATCTAGTGTTGCTTCTACACAACCTGAATTTGTTGCACAGGAGCCCGAAGTTACTTTAGATGAATTGGTTGCAAAAGAAGAAGAAAAACCAAAAAAGAAAGTTTCTAAGAAAAAGTAATTATTTAAGGATTTTTGATATGCGCCATTTAGTAAAAAAAGCTACATTAGATCGTAAAACCGCGGCGCGTCGTTCGCTTTTGGCGAATTTGGCGGAGAGTTTGATTATCTATGAGAAAATCAAAACTACCAAAGCCAAAGCCAAAGCGGTGCGTTCGCTTGTAGAAAGATTAGTTACCAAAGCCAAGCCAAATGATTTATCTGCTCGTCGTCAATTGATGCGCGTGCTTTACACCAACAATGCTATCAAAAAAATGTTGGAAGTAATTGGTCCACGTTACGCCAAAAGACAGGGTGGATATACTCGTATTACCTTGCTAGGAGTTCGCAAAGGCGACGCTGGTGAAGAGGCGATGGTTGAGTTTGTTTAATAGTTAATTGATAATTATGCCTACAAATAGAAAAACTATTGAAATCGATGCTACCGGACAAGCTCCAGGTCGCTTGGCAACCAAAATTGCTACGTTTTTGATGGGAAAACACAAAGTTAAATATACCCCACACATTGATTTTGGAGATAAAGTTGTGATTACCAATTATGATAAAATTGTTTTCACCGGTAAAAAAATGGAGCAAAAACTTTATCGCCACCACACCAATCACCCAGGTGGTTTGAAAGAAAAGCAAGCCAAAATTTTGATGGCTGAAAAACCTGAAGATGTGATTCGTTCCGCTGTTATGAAAATGTTACCAAAAAATAAATTACGCGATCAACGTATGATTCGCTTGCATTTTAAAAAGTAAAATATGATCAAGATAAGCAAAACTGAAAGCAATCGCGCTGTTGGTCGCCGTAAACGCGCTTCAGCCCGTGTTCGCATCAATCGAGGTACCGGTAAAATTACCGTAAATGGCAAAGATTTCAAAGAATTTTTACCATATTTTGAATGGCAAGATATTGTCTTGGCTCCACTCAAAGCTTTGGCTAAAGAAAAAGATCTCGATGTTTCTTGTCTAGTTGCCGGTGGTGGCAAAAAAGGACAAGCCGTAGCTATCCAATTGGGCATCGCTCGCGCTTTGGTACTTTGGAATGAAGAATTCAGAAAGACACTAAAGACTCAAGGATATTTGACTCGCGATCCACGCATCAAAGAAAGAAAGAAATTCGGTTTGAAAAAAGCTCGTCGCGCACCACAGTGGTCAAAACGTTAAAAAACATTCAAAAACATCTCGATTCCGTCGGGATGTTTTTTTATTGATTTATACGGCGTTTTGAGGTAAAATAGTATAACAAAATATTTCATGAAAACTTTTACTATTACCCAAAACACCTCTTTTTTGACTGCCGCTTCTATTTTGCAGAAAGTGATTTCTTTTGGTTATTTTACGATTATCGCCAGAATGATCGGGGTGGAGAACACGGGTGTTTATTTTTTTGCGATTACGTTTACTACTATTTTTACGGTGGTTGCCGATTTTGGCATGGGACCGGTATTGACCAGAGAAGTGGCGCGTTATCCGGACAGAAGTGAACAATATTTGCATACGGCGTTTTGGTCGAAAGTTATGTTTGGTTTGGTTAGTTATGGTTTGGTTGTGTTTTTTATAAATATTTTTAATTATCCGTATTTAATAAAATTGTTGGTTAGTGTTTCCGGTATTACGATGTTTTTTGATAATTTACACGCCGCTTTTTATTCGGTGTTTCGCGCGCGTAAAAATTTGATTTGTGAATCGATTGGTATTGTGGCTTCACAGGCGATCACTCTGATCATTGGTTCGGTGGCGCTGTTCAATCATTGGCCGTTGTATTGGTTGATTTTGGCTTATACCATTCCGGCGTTTTTAAATTTTATTTTTTCCGCGGTTTGTTTAAAGAAAATTTACGGTTTGGTATATCGTTGGTCTTTTAATTTGAGTATTTTCAAAATGTTTTTAGGTTTTGCTTTGCCGTTTGCTTTGGCGGGTATTATCGGGCGTTTGTATTCATACAGTGATTCTTTGTTGATGTCCAAAATGTTATCTACTCAGGAAATGGGCTGGTGGAGTGTGCCCTACAAAATTACTTTCGCGTTTCAATTTGTGCCGGTAGCTTTGTCGGCCAGTGTTTATCCGGTGATGAGTGAGTTGTTTTTAACCCAAAAAGAAAAAATCGGTGATTTGTTTTTGAAATCGTGGCGCTATTTGTTTACGATTGTTTTCCCAATATCTTTTGGTCTCATAGCGTTGGCCACTCCGATTATTATCAAACTGTACAAACCGCAGTTTGCTCCAGCTATTCCAGTGTTGAGGATTTTGTTGCTTAGTTTGATTTTCGGTTATTTGAGTTTTATTACCGGTGCGACTTTGAATGCCAGCAATAGACAAAAAACCCAGACTTCTTTGTTGGCGTTTGCTTTGGTGGTAAATATTTTAGCCAATTTGTTGTTGTTACCAAGGATTGGTATTATCGGCGCGGCTTTGTCGGCGTTGTTGAGTAATATTATTTTGAGTGTCGGTGGTTTTTGGTTTTGTCGCCATCTGGTTTCGATCAATATGGCGGTGCTATTTAAATATTTAAATCAAACTTTTTGGCCGGCGGCTTTCATGGCTGGTATGGCATTTTATCTCTCCACCAAAATTAGTTTTTTGATTATTATTCCTTTGTCTGCGGTTGTTTATGGTGTATTATTATTTATGTCTGGTGGCATTGACAAAGATCTGATTTTGAAATTTTATCACAAAATTCTTGATTCTAAAAAAGTTGTATGAAAAAATTAATTATTACTTTAGAATATCCACCACAAATAGGAGGTATTGCCACTTATGTTTATAATCTGGCGTCGCATTTGCCGGCTCAAGATGTTGTAGTTTATGCCCCAAAAAACAAGAACCAAGAAGAATTCGACGCTAAAAATCCATGGAAAACTTATCGGTTGAATCCATATTGGGGTTTTGTTTGGCCAAAATGGTTGCGGTTATTTTTTCAAATTATTACCTTGGTCAATCAAGAAAAGATCGAGATGTTGTATGTGAATCATGTTTTACCGGTCGGGTATGTAGCTTATTTGGTAAAGAAATTCAAAAAAATTCCGTATACTTTATTTTTACATGGAACAGATATCGCCACTGCTGTTGCCAACAAAAGTAAACGTAAAAAATTTATCAAACTTTGTAAAGAAGCCAAAACTGTAGTTGTAAATAGTGAATTTTTAAAAAGTAAACTGTCGGATGTGGTAGAAAATTTGAGTGATGTACGAGTGGTTTACCCATGTCCGAGTGATTTGTTTTTTGATACCCCGGTTGATGAGTTGGAAATTTCAACTTTGCGAGCACGTTTGGCGCTTGGTGGAAAAAAAGTAATTCTAACAGTGGCGCGCATGGTGGAGGGCAAAGGTTTTCCTCATATGATTCGCATGTTGCCGGAGATTTTGAAAAAAGTTCCAAACGCGGTTTGGTTGGTAATTGGTGATGGTCCAAAGAGTAAAGAAATTTTTGCGATGGTTCAGAAAAATTCTTTACAAAATGTAGCGCGTTTTTTGGGTAATATTGAACCAAAGGATTTGTTAAAATATTATCGTTTGGCAGACTTGTTTGTGTTGTTGACACACAAGGATGAAAATCATGAAGAGGGTTGGGGGACGGTATTTTTGGAGGCGGCCGCTTGTGGATTGCCGGTGGTAGCGGGAAGGGTCGGTGGGGTTGAAGAAGCGGTGCTGGACGGTGAAACCGGTATGGTAGTGGATGTTTATCAGGATCAGAGTGTAGTACCGGCAATTGTGGGTATTTTGACCAATCAAGAGGTTGGCAAACAAATGGGACAGACTGGCAAAGTGCGTGCCGACAATTCTTTTAGATGGAGTCAGGAAGTTTCGAAATTATTATGAATAATTTAGTTAGTGTTGTAATTCCGGTTTTCAACCACGCTCACACACTTGAGATTTGTTTGCGTACGATTTTTTCACAATCTCACGATCAGCCGATTGAATTGATAATAGTAAACGATGGTAGTACGGATAATTTTGGCGAAACCTTAAAAAATATTTTAAATAAATATCCGGAAATCAAAGCAATGAATCCGGTAGTGGTTGAGCAAACGAACCTTGGCGCGCCGGCCGCGCGTAATCGTGGTTTTCTAGAAGCACACGGAGAATATGTTATTTTTGTTGATGCCGATACGGTCTGTCGTCCGCACATGATCTCAACGATGAAAAAGGCTTTGGACCAAAACCCACAGGCGAGTTATGCTTATAGCCAATTTTGTTTTGGGTGGAAAAAAATGAAGAGCCATGTTTTTGATTCTGATCTTTTGAAGCAGATTAATTATATTGATGTGACTTCTTTGGTCCGCACCAAAGATTTCGTACCATTTGACGAATCACTAAAACGTTTTCAAGATTGGGATTTGTGGTTGATGATGTTGGAACAAAATAAAACCGGTGTTTTTGTGCCACAGGTTTTGTATAAAAAGATTGTATTTGGAAGAGTAGGGTATAGTAGTTGGTTGCCGAGCTGGTTTTATAAACTACCGTGGAAGACAAAAAAGGTGGAAAAATACGAACAGGCAAAAGAAATAATACTCAAAAAACACGGTCTTAGATAAGATCGTGTTTTGTTGTTAATACCCCCACGCAATTCCCCGGGCGTTAGCCCGGGGATAGAGTCTACCCGCTGGCCTCGGAGTCTGCTATACTATCCAAAAGAATGTATATGCAATATTCCAAACAAGGCCATTGTGTCT
>JBAYGI010000015.1:0-13041 GCA_041666745.1 Candidatus Magasanikiibacteriota bacterium | reverse complement strand
CTTGTTTTATTAGCGGCTATGTTATTCATATTTTGGCTACAATTAGAGTAAATTATACCTTTATTGTAGCATATTTTTGGTTGTTATTTAAGTGGATAAGTGGATTCATTTGGCGACATGGCCTCCACTTTATTTTTTCAAAAGCAGAAGAAATTATTTCGGCGTCGTTGAGCTGTAATTCGCGGATGAGTGGGGACATAATTAGATATGGTTAGTTTTGATCGCCTAACAATATTTTGCTGGCTTTATATTTATTTTTAATAATATTCTTTGCTTGTGGACTTAATTTTTTCCAACTTCTTTCCAATTTTTGTACTAACCAATTATTTGCTTCGTCGGTATTCATTTTGTGACTGGAAAAAGCTAAATAAAATAATGAAGAAATTGAATCAAAATGCGCCATAGAATCTGCATCGGCGATACACAGAGCCTCTTTAGTTAATTTTTTGGTCACCTTACTTCCTCGATGGGAAAGGATGCAGTGTTTTACTTGTTCGATTTTATTTTGAGGATAATTAAATTTCTTTAAGATACGTTCCGCTAATTCTGCGCCATGCAAGTGATGATCTTCATATAATTTATAGTCCTTAATACCTGCATAGTCATGAAGCAAGGCTGCTATTTCAACAACTTCTTCATCCGCATTGATTTTTTTGGCCATTAGTTTGGCATATTTTACCACCGATACAATATGATGTGTCCAAGCGCCATAACCAAAATAATTGGTTTTTTGTTTGCAAGCCAATTCAACCATTTTTGCAATCTTTTTTATCATAGAATTTTCTCCGTATTTTTTATCTCTGGTTAGCCATCATTTGAACTGTTAAGTAATACCTGACAGCTGTCTTCTTGCTTATCTGTTTTCAAGCAGAGTCTTTGCTAAAAGAACTATATTTAATTCACCATATTCTTTCTCAACATTGATAACCAAGTTCTGCAAATAATCATACCATTCTTTCCCAACTTTGTTTTTTACCACACCATCGTAAAGAGTGGCGGTTTTATCATATAATTTCAACAACTGATTTATTGGCGGTTTCGCCAGTGTCTCTTTGACTTCTTTGTGAAAATCGTCAAATGTCATTGATTGTACGAGATCTTTTACTTCTTGAGATAGATCAGTCGGCAGTTTGGCCGAAGTGTCTTCAAGGACATCGTGAAATAGTAATGCCTCTGATCCCGGAAGACGAATTGATTCAGGCAGTTTTGTTTCCAGTAGGATTGTCATCGCGCACCACAAAGAATGTGTAAAATATGGGTTTGATTCTCCAGAGGGGAAAGTCCGGAGTGCATTTTCGGGTTTCAAGGCTTTCTCTTGGTGAGCCTCAATAATTAGTTTAATATATTCTGTGAGTTTTTTGTAATCCATATAGTAGTATTATTTTTTACTAATATTTTCAATCCCATCCCTCAACACCATCGTCGCCCGACAATCATCCTCATTATACAGCAAAATCCTATTTAATATTCTCTCATCTTTCGTTTTAATATAATCATTAAACCACTGAATAGACAACGCCCCGGACGGAGTTTTGTCGCGCCACGAAAAGCCGAGATATTGCGCCAATGCTTTCAAAGAATAACTGCCGACCGGCCAGTCCGTGTTTTTGAGCACAATTTGATATAAATCAATCACATTGGGATTATCAAAAAAACTTTCCACTTCATCGGCAGATATCACATCAGAATATTTTTTTTGCATTCTTTTGTAGGTGGTTTTTTCGTGGTGAGAATAGTAATACACCGCAAAATTATTTTCCGGCAAGCTTTGGGTATATCGCCAAAAGTCCGCCCACGCTTGTTTTTCGGCCGTTGCGGATATTTCTTTGGCGGTAAAATCCAAAAACCGTTCGCCATTTGGGCTTCGTTCATACACGCCATGTAAATATACAAATTCCTGCGTTGGGTCATCCTCAATATCAAAAAATAATTCATAATCAACTTGCGGAAAATCAATTTTACCATATACGATCGGCTTTTTTATCTTGCGCAGTATGTTTGCCCTGGTGATTATCGTCTCCATTGTTTTTTCGGCGATTCCTTTTAAAAAGTTTTTATCACCCTTGCGCTGTTTCATCAAATCATCAACATTGGCGGTCAATAAATCTTGCACAGTATTTATCCCGGCGTCTTGACTCAAAGTGTCTCGCTTACTCCTGCCGAGATAAAAAAGACAGGTAGGATCATCGGTTTTTTCTGTCCATTTTTTACAACTTGCATACCACGGGCATAATTTACAGATACCCGCCATTGCCGGCTTGTTTTGAGTTTTGTTTTCAATCAGCGCGGACACTTTGGCAAGAGCATCTTCGTAAAGTTCCCAAAAAGTCATTTTATTTATTTTCCCAATCGGATTTTCAAGATTGTATTCCACTTCATTTCCGGCAATATCAAAAATCAACGCTGTCTTTTTATTTTCAAAACCAAGTCGAATCAGCGCGTCGCAATACAAGGCCAGTTGAACGGCATAACTCTTTTTCAGTTTACCTTCTTCTTCATTTTCTTCATCCACACCCTGCACACCCATACCGGATTTTATATCTATCGGCAGATACGATCCATCGGGCATCAGTCGCAAGAGGTCGGGGATACCGGCAAGATTATCCACCATTAAAACACCCTGATAAATTAAGGGCGTTTTGGATTTCATCGCAGTGATTGTCTTAGCAAAGCGTTCTTCCAAATTTCCTTTTGACAAATCAAGAAAATCGCCAATTTGGTCAATAACTTTTTTTTCGTATTGAACACCTTTGTCCCAGAGAAGTTGGACAAATGGGTTTGTTTCTTTTATTTTTTCATCACGCGGACCATAAATATCCCGCCAAACTCGATGAGGGCATTGTAGGTAGTCGTAGAGGTTGGAGGCGGTGATGTGCATGGGGGTTAAATTGATTTTTTTAAAGCATAGCTACAAAATTGCTGTTAGGCGATATTGATTTTATCATTTTATTTCGATATTCACAGTCTGATTATACTGGTTGACAAAAGTATTGTATTCAATTTTGGTATCAGGTGATTTGGTTAAAAGTTGGATTAACGTAGAAAAGATTACTATATATGCAGCGATTTTTTCTGGCGAATCCGGCAACCATTTTTTAAATTTTGAAAATTTTGTTGATTGTTTAATTTCTAATAGGTCATGAGAAGTTTTGATTTTCTGTAACACCTCAAATATTTCTTTAGCCTTTTTTAACGGGTCCTCGACGTTTTTTAACTCACTGATAAAACCTTCCACGGTAGCTTTGAATGTGCCATCTGGTATATTTTCCATTGAATAACAAAATGGACACTGTGATTTGTTATTTATAAAAGTTGCAGAAGCTCCTGCGGTCATCATAATGCCAGAAGAAAAAATTTTCTTGCATTGCTGACATTGTAACATCAATAATGGCATATACGACAAATTTAAAATAAATTAATTTTTAGGCCCCTTTTTTTTGTTAGTTTTTTTTACAAGACTTTTAATTGATATAGTCCTTTTTTCAAATATCTCATTCAATATAGTTTCCAAAATATCATACGCGTCCATAACATCATCAATGGTTATTTTGCTCGGGTGGCTTCCTGTGTTGCCCAACCATTTTATAGCGAAAAAATATTCTTTGAAATCATTTAATTTTTTGGGCAAAAGCCAAATCCTTTGGTGCAGACTAATGAATATTCTTTTTCCTTGTTTGTTATCAAATTTTTTTATTTTTAAATAATCCAGAATAAGTTCTAATGCCATTCTTATGTTGTTCGACGCAGCGGGTGGACTAGCAAAAAATAGTTTGAATGAATTAATTATTTCGGATCTAATATTGTCGGGTGTTTTGGCAGGAATGTTAAAAATATTCAAGTTTGGTTGGAAGAATTTTGGTCGAAAATTATCAGTATATTGCAAACTATCAGGTGAACCACTCTCATCAAATTCAACATCTTCTTCTACGGAGCCAATTCCAACACTAGCTATTTTTTCGCCACAATTAGGATTAGTGCATATAAAGATACATGAATAAATATATTCAATCCACTCTGGTTCAAAGTCTTCATGTCCGTGCACATCGGCAGATGATTTTAATTCATTTTTAATCCAACTAGAATTTTCTCCCTTCAGAACACCTTTGCCACAAGTTGGACACGGCCATTGTGGTGGACTGCCTTTATAAAATGGAGTTTTAAATATTCTTCTGTCTACTGGCATAAAATTAGGTTTAAATTTTCTGTTTAGTATACAGTTTATTATATTCCCAAAATTTGTTTTTTCTTAGCTTGGAACTCTTAGCTGGTTCCATAGTTCTAAGGAATGATGGCTGTGGAACCGTGTTGTTGTATAATCACTCAACTATATTTATATGTTATGTACCACGTCTCCATACTCTTGTGTAAGCTCAGACCATAGAGCCTAGCGTGAGGTAGTTGAACAACCGCTAACGTGCTGTTAAATGGTGTTTGAAAATTTTAATTATTTCCCACAAAGAACCAGCTAAAAAGAAACCTAATCCCCAATAAAAATATGTATCATTTTGTTGAGGAATTATTAATGGAATGCCACCAATTATTGGCGTACCACCTGTAGCAGTTAATCCATTGCCTAAGTCGCGTGTAGCTCCGGGGTCTATTAAACGTAAGGAAAATGTTATAAGCAAACTTCCTACCAAAATCAATAGTAGTGGCAAAACCTCAATAGATGCTTTTTTTATTCTCTGTAAGAACATATTGTCAATCAAATATAAAATTTTGTGTGTTATTTTTTCCTTTCTTTCTCTTTACTAAGTGTTTTTTTATTTTATTTATTTTCTAAATAATCAGCTTGTTATTCTTTAGGACAACCAGTCCATCTATTCGTTTGAAAGAATTTTTTATCTCCCCTGGTAAAATAATTGTTTCGCATTTTTCTTTCCAGTCATATTCTTCCTTGTAAATTATATCAAATCGGTATAATGCGAGAATGTCTTCTGCGGTGGATATTTCATATGGTAGAGTTCTATTATTTCCTGGTCCTATTTTCATTCCCGCCATTCCTCTACCATAAATTAGGCTAAAAATACTTTTTTCTGCTGTTTCTTTATATATATGGAATCCAGTTCCTATTATATTGACGGGGACAGAACCAACATTATAAAAAATTGGATTTATGCGTATGGTGTTTGTTGTTGGTTGTGTATATTCACCAACCTCAATGCTTAATATTGGCTCTTTGTTTTTTTCTTCCAATTGCAGTAATCTTCCGCTTAAGCTTGCTTGTTTCCAAGCTACGATAAAAGCCAAAAATCCCATCATCGCCATTACGACTATTTGGTTTTTTTCAAAAAATTTTAATTTTTGCCAACCATTTTTGAAATTTTGCCACCACTCTATTTTTTTGATTTTAAACAATTTCATTTGGTATAATATAATCTCCTATATAACCGTTAATATCATAATTTCCGTCAGCCCTTTTATTTTGCGATAGATTTCTACCTGATTGGAAACTATGCCCGTCTGTATCTTTATAAACAAAATTGATTTTTAGATTTTCAACCTTCCTCTTGAAAATGTCGGAATCTTGATAATAAAATTCAAAATTACGCGTTTTTTCATTCGGTATTAATTTACTATAAGCATTAAACAATTCAGTTTTTGTGTCGTCGTAAGATAAAAAATATTTGATATCAACCGCTGAGTCATTGCCTATATTCACTATCCTAAAATTAATCCACTTTCCTGCCTGTCCACCAGAAACAGGCATATCACCATCAAGATCTATTTTTGGTCTTTGAGAATGTGTATAAACAATATCACGACCCGCCTGCTGAATGCGGCCAGAATTATTGTCGGCTCTAAATTCTTTTTTATTAATTTCGTCTCCAGCTTTTATGTTATTACCTGTAGATACAAAATTACAATTTATATTTTTATTATTTTCTCCTTTATCTATTATCCCTGCGTCTGGACCGACACCTTTGCAATTTATAAGTAAAGCATTTTCCCCTTCTAAAATTATGCCTGTTTTTCTTGTGTCATTGCTAATTTTTGAGCCAACCACAATATCGCCACCTGCAGAAATATTACCACCAGCAGTTATATGAGGTGAATTTGATTTTTTAGTGAAAAACCGAAAAATAATAGCAAATGCACCCGAGATGATGGCTAATAAAACAGCTACTAATCCTTGATTTTGATTTAGCCATTCTATCATAAAATTATTTAGCAGTTTCAAATATTTTTTTCACCAATGATGTTCGGGCGTAGAAAGCACGACTGGTTGATCCATGCCCAGCACCTTTTGTTCTCGCTTGTATCCACTTACCGTCTGAGCCAGTCAGCGACTTAAAACCTTCTTTGATTAGCTTGTTACGAATAAAATCATAGTCTGCTTTAATCTCCTGAATAAGTTCGTCTGTTTCCGCAAAATCTAAACTGGTCACCTTTATCAATTCCGCATTATCCGCATTTTTACCGTGCCATGCAACTGCACAAAAAATTATTGCTTTTAATTTTGCCCAGCAATGACTTTCAAAAAAGGAATGCTGTTTTAATTCTGTCGGGTTTATCATAGTAATGGCCATTGTTTCTTTTGGTACTAATATTCCTTTTACCTCGTGAAAACTAACAGATTTTAATTCCCAAGATAAACCATTTGGGGCTTTGGAAACATTATTTTGCAACCCAGCCACTCTTTCTAGAACCAGACCTTTCCAACCCTTGTTTTGTTTGCCGGTTTCATAAGTTGTAATTCCGTGTTCTAATGCCAGTGCTCTCAAGTCTTTTCCAACTGCTTTTTTAAGATTTTTTATAGCTACTGCTCGAGTAATTATTTGCATAAATTTGTTATAAAAATATATTCAATTCAATAGATCTTGGCTTAAGTCCTTTTTTCAAATATTCTCTGCCCTTTTTGGTCATTAAAACAACGGAGTCATACCCTAATCTTTTGGCTCTGTGGTAAATTTTTGCGTCTAATCCTATTCGAACTTTGTAATTCTCCAGATTCTCCGTCTTTTTCAATAGCCACTTAGCTTTCTCAGATCCAAATAATTTTTTTAGAATTGACATTTCGGAAAATCCAAATAACGGGTTAACAACGATTACCTTTTCTGATAGTAGGTTTGGTTTTCCATAAAAATTTGCCTCATCATACGTGGAAGCTAAAAATTTTCCACGTTTTTTATACGCTTTAGGATCTGTTGGTGGAACATGCCACCAATTTGTTTTATTAATTTTTTGTACCAAGACCTGTTTTAGATTTTGCATGTTATTTTATATCTTTTTCAATATCTTTAAATCTTTTGATTGAAAGATCAAGATATTTTTTTTCTAAATCAATACCGATAAATTTTCGATTGTTCAATATAGCCGCTAATCCTGTGGTAGATGAGCCGGCAAAAGGGTCTAACACTACATCGCCTTTATCGGTGCTGGCTATAATGATACGCACGAGTAAATCAATCGGTTTTTGTGTCGGATGTTTGCCGTGTATTTTTTCTGCAGTTTTTGGTGGATATACAGCCCAAACGCTACGCATTTGTAGATTTGGTTTTTTTAAAAAATCATCAGGCCAATTACCATTTTTCATCGCTTGATAATTAAATTTGTGCTTGGCTTTTTTATCTTTGCGTGCCCAGATGAGTGTTTCGTGACTGGCAGTAAAAAAACGACAGCTCAAATTTGGTGAGGCATTTGGCTTAAACCATGCAATATCATTGAGAATATGAAAATGTTTTACTTGTAAAGCAAAACCACATTGATAAATTGAGTGGTATGTTCCACTGATCCAAATAGTTCCACCAGGTTTCAAAACACGGTGGCAGGCCTCAATCCATGATAATTGGAATTCAAAATCTTTTTTTAGACCATTGCTAACATCCCATTCGCCTTTATTTACACTCACCATTTTTCCGGCATGGACTGTAAATCCACCGTTTGACAAAAGATAAGGCGGATCGGCAAAAATCATGTCAATAGAATTTTCGGGAAGTTCGGCTAATAGGTCAATGCTGTTAGCGTGGTATAATTTAAAATTATTTTTATCAAAATATGGTTTATTCATAATATTTCGAATATTTCTTGCTCATAAGTAATGAATACATTATATCCCCAAATCCACCCCAAGTCAAAAACAAAACCCACCTTTTCAGCGGGTCTTAACCATTTCGTCCGTATGGACAAAATGGTTGTGGATAATTTAATTCATAAATAAGAAAACCCCTCGCTTTAACGGAACGCCTTACGGTATTCCAATACGAGAGGTATTACTTCTATTTTTAGAATACCATACCATTTCGTTGGCATCAACAAAATGGTTGTGGATAACCTCACCGCTGTTTCCAAATATGCTTTTTCAGCTGGGGAAAGTGTTTTTGCTTGAATTTTTTTATTTCCAATTTTTTTAAAGTTCTCCCATTTTGTGGGCTTTTTTTGTTTCCTCGTCTTGTTCTTCAAGCCACAGATCATAATCTGACTTCTTTTCACTCTTTTGCTTAGCAAGAATGTCCAGAGCCGGTTGACCTGTTTCAGCATCCACAAACTTTACGCCTGAAGTTTTTTCAAAGAATTTTATAAATGCTTCAGCATCAATAATTGGTTTTTGCATAGAGGTTATCATATTATTTTTACTTTTTTAATGTTACTGAATTCGGTAATATTAAAACTTGGATTATGAATATGCTCCCACGCCCATTATACCCAAAAATCCCCATTTAGTCAAAAACAAAAATACCCCATTTGGAGGTATTTTGTTAAAATTATTTAATCCCAATTTTCCCTCTCTCCATCCCAATCTCCACCTCCTGCCCGTCCTGTATTTTCCCCTCAATAATCCGCAGAGATAACTCATCCAAAATCTCACTTTGTATCAACCGTTTTATCGGTCGGGCGCCGTAGGTGGGCTCGTAGCCCTTTTTGGCGATGTGTTTTTTGACATCATTGGCGATGCGCAGGGTGATGCGTTTTTCGTTGAGGCGGTCTTGCACTTTTTGCAGTTGCAATTCCACGATTTGCTCTATTTGTTTTTCGGCGAGCGAGTGGAACACGATTATTTCATCCAAGCGGTTTAAAAATTCCGGTTTGAAATAGTTGTGCAGTTCTTCCTCAATTTTTTCTTTCACGCTTTTTTCTTTGGCTTTGCCACTCTTGCCGTGTCCGTCTTCAAAACCAAATTCACCTTTTTTGTTGAGGTTGAGGATCATCTGACTCCCGATATTGCTGGTCAAAATGATGACGGTGTTTTTGAAATTTACTTTTCTGCCTTTGGCGTCGGTGACATGGCCTTCGTCCAAGATTTGGAGTAGCACATTGAAAACATCCGGATGCGCTTTTTCTATTTCATCAAAGAGGACGACGCTGTATGGTCGACGGCGAATTATTTCGGTGAGTTGTCCGCCTTCTTCGTAGCCCACATATCCGGGAGGGGAGCCGATGAGTTTGGCGGCGCTGTGTTTTTCCATGTATTCGCTCATATCCACGCGCACCAGCGCTTCGTCGGTGTCAAACATAAAGGAGGCGAGGGCTTTGGCGAGTTCGGTTTTGCCGACACCGGTGGGGCCAAGGAAGATAAAGGAGCCGATGGGGCGGTTGGGTTCGGAAATGCCGGCGCGTGAACGGCGAATGGCGTTGGCGACGGATTTTATCGCCTCGGCTTGGCCGATGACTCGTTGTCCGAGTGCGTCTTCCAGCTTGGCGAGTTTTTCGCTTTCACCTTGCAACATTTTGGAAACCGGAATGCCGGTCCAGCGGGCGACCACGCCGGCGATGTCTTGTTCGGTGACTTCTTCTTTTAAAATTCCGTGTGCTTTTTGAATTTCCGCCAATTTGCGTTCATCATTTTTGATATCTCCCTCCAAATTTGGAATACGACCATAGCGAATCTCGGCTACTTTTTGCAGATCACCATGGCGTTCTTCGATTTCCGCTTGTTGTTTGAGGGTGTCGATTTCTTTTTTCTTACTGTGAATTTTTGTGATAATTTCTTTTTCATTATTCCACTTGGCTTCCAGCTCACCACTTTTTTCTTTTAATTCTGCCAAATCTTTTTCTAGTTTAAATAAACGTTCTTTGGATTCTTGGTCCGTTTCTTTTTTTAAAGCGCGTTTTTCGATTTCCAATTTGATCATCTGGCGTTTCATTTTATCCAATTCTTCCGGCATGGAATTTATTTCCAAACGCAAAGCACTGGCCGCTTCATCCATGAGGTCGATGGCTTTGTCCGGTAAAAATCTGTCAGTAATGTATCTGTCAGATAATTTTACGGAAGCAATAATCGCGGCGTCAGTAATACGCACACCATGATGCACTTCGTATTTTTCTTTAATGCCACGCAAAATGGCGATGGCGTCGTCTAGGGATGGCTCTTTGATCGTTACCGGTTGAAAGCGACGTTCGAGTGCCGCATCTTTTTCAATGTATTTCTGATATTCTTTCAAAGTAGTGGCGCCAATAGCGTGTAGTTCACCGCGCGCCAACATTGGTTTGAGCATGTTGGATGCGTCCATCGAACCTTCGGAGGCGCCGGCTCCCACGATAGTATGCAATTCGTCGATGAATAAAATAAATTTACCGGCGGCGGCGTTAATATCTTTCAAAACCGCTTTGAGGCGTTCTTCGAATTCACCGCGGAATTTTGTGCCAGCCAAAAGTGAGCCGACATCTAGAGCGAAAATTTCTTTGTCTTTGAGTGATTCGGGAATATCTCCATTGACTATACGTTGGGCTAGACCTTCGACTACCGCAGTTTTTCCTGTACCGGGTTCGCCGATTAGTACCGGATTGTTTTTGGTACGGCGAGTTAAAATTTGCATCACGCGACGAATTTCATCATCACGACCAATTACGGGGTCGATTTTTTCTTTACGAGCTAGGTCGGTTAAATTTTTTCCATATTTTTCCAAAGCGTTATATTTTGCTTCCGGTTCAGGAGAATCTACTTTTTGGGTACCGCGAATGGTGGCCAAAGCTTTGAGAATAGATTCGTAGGAGGCACCTTCTTTTTGGAGAGCATCGCTGATAGGGTTGCGAGAGGCGATTAGAGCCAAAAACAAATGTTCTACGCTGATGTATTCGTCTCCCATTTTTTGGGCTTCACCGCCGGCGCTTTGAAAAATATATATCATCGCTTGGCCGAGCATTATTTGTCCGGTAAAGCTTGGGGTGGCGGCGGTTTGTTTGGGAAGTTGGTCGATCAGAAGCTGATCTTGCGCGCGCAAGTTGATCAGTTTTGCCCCGATTTTCAGTAAAACCGAAGCGACAATATTTTCTTCATCCTCCAACATCGCAAAAAACATGTGGGGTGGTTCCACTTGCGGTTGACCGTTTTGAGAGGCGATTTGAGCAGATTTTTGGATTAATTCTTGAGATTTATTGGTAAAATTTTGAGGTATCATAGGGATTGATTATTGTTTAGCACTCTAACATAGAGAGTGATAATATCTTAACAATATATTAAAATGTTGTCAATAGGGTGTTTTTGTCTTATTTTAGCAAAAATTGCCTCTTGCTTTTTTGTGTGTTTTTGATAGGATTACCATACCTAAACACAGTACAACGTACTGGATAAGGCGGTGAGACATGAAAGAGCGCGAAAGGGCGTTTGCGATTTTTCGTCTACCGGAGTCAAGACGACTGTCGTTGGATTCGGTGATAACGTGCCCAAGCGGAAGAACGCTGACGCTGGACACCTGTCTACAACAGTACATGGAGGTCAACTCAGGAAAGAAGAGCGAGCATCCGTGTTACGGGTGCGCAAGGGGCAACGCAATCCGCAAGGAATTTGCCGATGTGGGCAAAACCCCCTGACGTTCTTTTTAGGCCAACGGGCGACCGCCTTCGAGTGTCGCCCAATTCCCAAAAATCATCTCACTCGAGGTGATTTTTGATTATTGTTAAAAAAATGATTTTGTAGTAAAATATACGTATTAAAAAATGTTTAGTAAAACGAAGAGGTTTTTGGGCAATCTAAATGATTTTTTATGTCTAATTTTAATGAATGGGTTGGAAATTACTTTGGTGGCAAGGATTCTTTGCGTACATTCAAAGTGGGTGATCGTCGGGCAAGTATCGACGAGCAAAATGTGATGGAGTCTGAAAATTATGTAATGGCTCGTAACAAAGAAGTGTATGAGGAAGATTTTGACACTTGGATGCAAAGTGTCGATTGGTCAGCGGTGGATAATATGATTCAAGAGATGGTGAATAAATCTGGTGTTCAGGATAAAGCGATCAACAATATCTGGCCGGGACGGATCGTGAATGAAAAAGAAGACCCGAATTCGCTCGGAGAGTTTGAAATGAATGGAAATTATATTGGTTTAAACAATGATTTGCTAAACACCGTAGCCAAAGATGCCAAAGTAGACATAGATATTTTGCGCACCCAAGTCTTGCTTCATGAGGTGGCCCATGCGGCGAGTAAACATGAAAATCAAGTGTCATACAAATCTTTTAAAACAATGTTTGAGATTTTTAAAGAAACATTTTTAAAAGAGTTTAGTTTTTTTGGTAAACCTAGTACCGAGACTTTGACTTCGGCTGGAAATTATTATGTCAACAAACGAAGTATTCATCGTGACAAGCTAGATAGAAAAGTAGGTGAAGAAGAATTTGATTTTTTTGGTTTTTTGGATGATTCGATTGTGGAAAAAATGTCGGCGGATATGTTGCTCGAGTATAACAAGCGTACTGGTAAATTTAGTCAGGAGGCGCTAAATGATTTTTATGATAATTATCTAAAAAATGAACAAGTCAACCCGGGGGCAATCTATGTAATTTTTATAGATGCGATTGTTAAAATTTTGGCCGATTACAACAAGATGGATAAGCAAGTGGTATGGCAGGCTTTTGTCCGTGGTCAGTTCAACGAAAAACCTTTGGAAGATTCAGAGGTAAAAGAAATGTTTGACAAAGCTTTTTATTTAGGATTTTTGGATGATTTGGGTAGAGTATCTACAAATGAAGAGTTTTCAAATTTAATACCCCCACGCAATTCCCCGGGCGTTAGCCCGGGGATAGAGTCTACCCGCTGGCCTCGGAGTCTGCTATACTATCCAAAAGAATGTATATGCAATATTCCAAACAAGGCCATTGTGT
>JBAYGI010000014.1:0-16144 GCA_041666745.1 Candidatus Magasanikiibacteriota bacterium | reverse complement strand
CCTCCCCCAACCCCTTCCTTTTTGCCCGCCCGTTTTAGCGGGGTTGTAGGGGCGACCAGCCCCTACACCATATTTCCCCCATTCTCATAAAATTTTCGCACTTCGTCCAATATGGTCAACAAATTCGGACACGTCGGCCGTTCGGCCAAAATTTGGTACGGTTTCCCCCATAACCACGACACTTTTTGGCCAGCGAGGCGGCGGTTCGTGGGCGTGAAACGCCCCAAACACTTCGTGTTTCCAATTTTTTCCATTCGCGATTTAATTTCGGTTAAGTCGTTGGACAAAGCCAATTTTTTCGCGTTTTACAATTAATCCAACCAATATGACAAAATATTTTCTTTACGCTCGAAAGTCCACCGAGGACGAAGAGCGACAAGTCATGAGCATAGACGCACAATTGTCAGAGCTGGATGAATTCGCTAAACGAGAAAATATTATTATTACGGAAAAATTTATAGAAAGCAAAAGCGCCAAGAGTCCCGGACGAGAAATTTTTAATAAAATGATAGAAAAAATCCACAACAGCAAAGAACCAATCGGCATTATGGCTTGGCACCCAGATCGGCTCGCACGGAACAGCATAGACGGCGGGCAAATAATCTACCTTGTGGACACTGGCAAAATAATTTCGTTGCGCTTCCCCACTTTCTGGTGCGAGCCGACTCCGCAAGGTATGTTTATGTTGCAAGTGGCTTTTGGACAAAGCAAATATTATTCCGACAATCTGTCGGAAAATGTAAAGCGTGGTTTCCGCCAAAAAATCAAGCGTGGCGAATGGTTAAATATGGCGCCGTTTGGTTATACCAACAACCCAAAAACTCGTAATATAGAACCAGACCCGACTAAAAGCCGAATAGTGTTAAAAGCGTTTGAGGAATTTGCTACCGGTGCCCATACTTTGGATAGTTTAGGCACGCGCTTAAGTTTTTGGGGCGTGGTGGGTAAATATGGCAAAAACTTCGTAAAGTCGCAGGTACAGGCAATGCTAACCAACCACGCCTATTTGGGGCTCATAAAATTCAACGGTGAGCTGTTTGAAGGCAAATTCCAGCCAATTGTCCCAACGGCGACTTTTGAAGCAGTACAAAAAATTTTAAAGAACAGAGCCAAGCCGAGGAAAAGCAAAAAGCTCCACAACTTCCCTTTCCGTGGCCTTTTGACATGTGGCGAATGCGGAGCGGCCATAACCGCCCAATACGCCCACGGAAATGGTGGCACATACATTTACTACCGTTGCACCAAACGGCTTGGCCCCTGTTCGCAAAAATATTTACGGCAAGATCAAGTTACCGAACAGATCAAAACACGACTCCAACAGATTGCCATAAACGACGAAGAAAAAGAACAAATGCTAGCCAAGGTATTACAGTGGGAAAAAGAAAATAATTCATCAAAAGAAACCAACGCCCAAAATTTACAAACACAGACAAACGAGACAACGCAAAAGCTAGATCGACTAGTCAACGCCTTTTTAGACGGCAGTATTGAAAAAGAAACCTACCTACTCAAAAAGGAAGAATTAATAAAAACAAAAACAGATCTCGCGGAGCGAAAATCTGATTTGGCGCGTAAAGGGAATAATTGGTTTGAACCAATCCGTGATTTTATTTTTACCGTCAACCACGCGAAAAAATTGGCTTTGTCCAACGACTTAACCGAAATTAAATCGCTGGTGGAAAAAATTGGAACGAACCGCCGCCTCGCTGGCCAAAAAGTGTCGTGGTTATGGGGGAAACCGTACCAAATTTTGGCCGAACGGCCGACGTGTCCGAATTTGTTGCGGGGCTCGGATTTGAACCGAGAACCTTCGGGTTATGGGCCCGACGAGCTGCCTGGTTGCTCTACCCCGCGATGTATGGATGTATCACTGGAGCGGTAGACCGGATTCGAACCGGCGACCTTCTCCTTGGCAAGGAGACGTTCTAGCCAACTGAACTACTACCGCATTGTGATAATTATTATATAAATTTTTAGAGATTTTGTCAATGCCTACGGACTTTTTTCTTTATTTCTGGTATAATAAATAAAAATATCATTAATAAATATGCCAAAATTCAAACATTTGTTGACTCATAGTGCTAAAACTGCCAAAAGAACGAAACAACCAATAACCAACACCGAGACCCTAAAACTGAACACTTTGGTTTGTTTGCCTACCGAAAGACTACTAAAACAATTCCAAACCTCAATTAAACACGGTTTGGCCAGCTCTGAAGCAAAACGACGTCTGTTTAAATTCGGCAAAAATGAAGCGGTGGTAGAAAAGAAGATGTTTTGGCCAAAATTATTGTTTAATAATTTACGCGACCCACTCAGCGTACTGCTGATAGTTTTGGCTACCGCCTCATTTTTAACCAAAGACTACAAAGCCACAGTAATGATCGGGATTATGGTCGTGCTGAGTGTCTTTTTACGCTTCTTTCAAGAAATCAAAGCCGACAAAGCGGCCAAAGAATTAAAAGCCATGGTACATACTACCGTAAAAGTAGTACGCGCTGGCAAGATCACCAACCAACCGCTCGCTTCATTAGTACCAGGGGACATCATCCATTTGTCCGCCGGAGATATGGTGCCGGCCGATGTGATTTTATTGACTACCAAAAATTTATTCGTTAACCAAGCCACTCTGACCGGCGAATCACTTCCAGTTGAAAAAAACTCCAATACCGGCGCTGAAAAAGACTGCAATCCGCTAGATCTCAAAAATGTTTGTTTTTTGGGCACCAATATTGAAGTTGGCAGTGCCACCGCTTTGGTAGTATCTACCGGAAAAAATACTTACCTCGGGGCAATCGCCAAAGAACTTACCGACATTGAACCGCCGACCAGTTTTGATGTTGGCGTCAAAAAATTTACCTGGCTGATAATGACTTTTATTTTAATCATGGTGCCGTTGGTATTTTTAATCAACGGTTTAACCAAAGGTGATTGGTTGGAAGCGATTATTTTCGCTTTAGCGGTGGCAGTTGGACTGGCACCGGAGATGTTACCGATGATTGTCGCGGTCAATCTTTCCAAAGGCGCGTTGAGCATGTCCAAGAAAAAAGTTATTGTAAAACATTTAAATTCTGTGCAAAATTTTGGATCAATGGATATTTTGTGTACTGACAAAACCGGCACCATCACCGAAGGACGAGTTATTTTAGAAAAATATTTGGATGTTAATGGAGAGCCGGATGAAAATGTTTTAAATTATGCTTTTTTAAATAGCTATTTTCAAACCGGCTTAAACAATTTGATGGATGCGTCTATTTTGAAACACACCGAGGTCAAGAAAAATATCGGCATCGAAAAGAATTATAAAAAAATCGATGAAATTCCCTTTGATTTCAATCGCCGTCGTATGTCAGTGGTGGTAGAAAATGAAAGACACGAACACATTTTAATTTGCAAAGGAGCACTCGAAGAAATAATAGCCAGCGCCACTCATATTCAAAACAATGGTAAAATTTTACCAATTTCCAATATTAAAGCACGGATAAAAAAAGACATCGAAGACAAATTAAATTGCGAAGGATTTAGAGTGGTGGCGATAGCTTACAAAAAAGAACCGGCCAGCAAAAATAAATACTCCACAAAAGATGAGAGTGATTTAATCCTACTTGGGTTTTTGGCCTTTTTGGATCCACCAAAAGCCACCGCCAAAGAAACCATTGCCAAACTGGAGGGAATTGGCATCAAAGTAATGGTACTCACCGGTGACAATGAATTGGTAACAAAAAAAATCTGTTCTCAGGTCGGTTTGGAAACAGAGAATATTTTATTAGGCAGTGAGATTGAAAATTTGGATAGCGAACAACTAAAAATCGCCATAAAAGACAAACAGATTTTTGCCAAACTCACACCTTTACACAAAGAAAAAATAGTTCATGCTTTGCGTGACATGGGACATGTGGTTGGATTTATGGGCGATGGCATCAACGACGCTCCCGCCTTGCGCGCGGCTGACATCGGCATATCCGTCGACAGTGCCGCTGATATCGCCAAGGAATCTTCTGATATTATTTTATTGGAAAAAAGTTTGGCTGTTCTGCAAGACGGTGTTTTGGAAGGCAGAAAAATATTCGGCAATATTACCAAATATATCAAGATGGCCGCCAGTTCAAATTTCGGCAACATGTTTAGTGTGGTGGGAGCTAGTATATTTTTGCCATTTTTACCAATGTTGCCAATTCAAATTTTGACCAACAATTTATTGTACGATGTTTCTCAAACAGCCATCCCCACCGACAATATCGATCCGGAATTTTTGAAAAAACCACGACGCTGGGAAATAAAATTAATAAAAAAATTCATTCTTTTTATTGGTCCAATAAGTTCGATTTTTGATTTTGCCACTTATGGCGTGATGTGGTTCGTATTCAAAGCCTATATCAACCCATCGCTTTTCCAAACAGGTTGGTTTGTAGAATCTTTGGTTTCTCAAACTTTGATAATCTACATAATTCGCACCAACAAAATTCCTTTCCTGCAAAGCTGGCCATCCAAAGCACTTTTAATTACCACCTTGGCGATTGTCGGACTAGGTTGTTATTTGCCATTTTCACCTTTGGCCACTACTTTAAAAATGACTCCCCTGCCATTTCTGTATTGGATTATTTTGTCTATCATGATCGTGATTTATTTCATACTCACTCAAACTATCAAAACTTGGTTCAATCGACGCTACCAAGCGGAGTAATCAAACTCTTGACTATTCTACCAAATCATGTTATTATCAAAAAAAGCAAAAGCAACTGAGTTGCATTAAGTTTTTGAAAAAACATGTCAAAAATAACCGGCAACAAAATTTTAATTGTTATCTTAATCATATTCATTGTTGGTCTTTTTGTTTGTTTATTAAAAATAAATTTCAGTAACCAATCCGCAAAAGTCCCTGCTACAAATTTAAAACTGCAGGTAGTCACATCTTTTTATCCTTTATACTTTTTTACTACTCAAATAGCCCAAGACAAGGCCGAGGTGCACAATATCACCCCTTCCGGAGCAGAGCCACACGATTACGAACCCACTACGATGGATATGGTCAAAATCGAAAATAGTCAACTGCTGATTATCAATGGTGGAAATTTTGAAGGCTGGGCTAACAATGTTCAAAATATTTTAGGCAAACAAAATACCGCCATTGTAAATATTGGAAAAAGTTTTGTTGGTCCAGATCCGCATTTTTGGTTAGACCCGATGATGGCCAAAAAGGAAGTGGAAATAATTACACAAAATCTGATTGCCATTGACCCCTTGAACGCCGATTTTTATGCCAACAATTCCAGACTATTAACCGATAAATTAGAAATTCTAAACAACCAATTCAAAAACGAATTGAGCAATTGCCAAAAAAAAGATATAATTACAGCGCATGCCGCCTTTGGATATTTGGCGCGTGAATACGGTTTGAATCAGATATCGATTTCCGGTTTATCTCCCGACGCGGAACCATCGACCAAAAAACTAACCGAGATTGCCGATTACGCCAAAAAAAATCAACTGCAATATATCTTTTTTGAAAGTTTGGTAAGCCCAAAACTGGCCGACACTATCGCCCAAGAAATTGGCGCCAAAACTTTGGTGTTAAATCCAATCGAAGGAATAACCGATGAGGATATTAAAAATGGAAAAAATTATTTTACCGAAATGCAAAACAATTTAATTAATCTTAAAATTGCCCTACAATGTCAATAGACCACAGCAAAAATATTATTGAAGTAGAAAACGTATCATTTTCATATGGTGATGTTGAGGTATTAAAAAACATTACTCTGGATATTCATCAGGGTGATTATATCAGTCTAATCGGCCCAAACGGCGGAGGAAAAACCACCTTATTAAAAATAATGCTCGGTCTTATCAAACCGGAATCCGGAAATGTAAGACTATTTGGAAAAAAACTAAAAGATTTTAAAGACTGGTCAAAAATTGGATATGTACCACAAAAAGCCATCCACTTTGACCCCCTATTTCCAATAACAGTCAGAGAAGTGGTAGCGATGGGTCGCTATGGAAAATTGGGATTACTAAAATGGTTAAGAAAAAAAGATCAAAAAATAATAGACGGCGCCTTGGAACAAGTCGAGATGACTCAATATGCTGACAGGCTAATCGGCAACTTATCTAGCGGTCAACAACAGCGAGTATTTATCGCCCGTGCCCTAGCCGGCGAACCAGAGGTGATCTTTTTGGACGAACCAACTGTCGGTGTCGATGTTAAAACCCAAGAAGAATTTTATTCACTACTCACCCACCTCAATAGCAAATTAAATATTACTCTGATTTTGGTTTCACATGATGTTGATGTGGTTTCGCATGAAGTGACTGAGATCGCCTGCTTAAATCAAACTTTGGTGTATCACGGCGAACCGAAAAAATTTATGAAAAGTAGTTACGTAGAAAATTTTTATGGCAAACATGCCAGATCTGTTTCCCATCATCACTAAAAATATATGTTAGAAATTTTTCAATACGGTTTTATTATGCGCGGACTGGAAGCGGGCATTTTGATCGGACTAATCGCCCCACTGATTGGTATTTTTTTGGTATTGCGCCGATATTCACTAATTGCCGACACTCTCTCACACGTTTCGTTGGCTGGTGTGGCCATTGGGCTGTTGCTAAAAATCAATCCTCTGTGGACCGCCATAGGTGCTTCAGCCATATCGTCAGTTGCCATCGAACGTCTGCGTACCGGTAAAAAAATTTACGGCGAGACCGCCCTGTCCATATTTTTATCCGGAAGTTTGGCTTTGGCAGTGGTGTTAATCGGCTTGGCGCATGGTTTTAGTGTTGACCTATTCAGCTATCTATTTGGAAGTATTGTGACCGTGAAACAAGCCGACGTTTTTATTATACTGGGACTGGGAACACTCATCGCCTTGTCTGTTTTCATTTTTTATAAAGAACTGGTTTATATCGCCTTTGATGAAGAAGCGGCTACAGTCAGTGGTCTACCGGTGAAAATTTTTAACACTTTATTTATTTTATTGGCCGCGATAATGATCGCTATCTCCATACCAATAATTGGTATTTTGTTAATTTCGGCTTTGTTGGTATTACCGACTATTACCGCTCTGCAATTAAAACAGGGTTTTAAAACAACTCTACTCTGGGCTGAAATAATTTCAGTATTTTCTATTATTGCCGGAATTATCACTTCTTTTTATTTGAATATTTCCTCCGGTGGTACAATCGTCTTGATTATGTTGGCTATTTTTGGATTGGTATTGTTTGGCAAAAGAAATACCAACAAAATTACAGTTAAATAACTATGCAAAGAAATACTCCCATTCGAACCACTCTGCTGGCAATATTATCAAAAATAAAAAAACCACTAACCACCCAAGAGCTGTTAATGGCTTTGGCCAAAAAAGGAATCGAGGCAAATAAAACTACCATCTACCGACAACTGGAATCACTACAAAAAAACCACTTGGTAAAAGAAGTACACTTCAACGACCGTAATGTCCGTTATGAACTAAATGAAAAAGATTCCCACCATCACCATCTCGTCTGTGTGAAATGTAAAAAAGTAGAAGATATCGTTTTTCCGGAAGACTTACATCCTCAAGAAAAAATAGTTTGGAAAAAAAATAAATTCAAAGTCCTTCAACACTTTCTAGAATTTTTTGGATTGTGTAAAAATTGCCAGAGATAACTAAGAATATTTTTATTTTTTTCTTATTTTCTTTGGTTTTTTTATTGAATCAAATTTATCTTCATACTCTTCGGCCAATTTATTCTCAACTTCAAACTGTTCGCTAGGTGCGTGCCTATAATAAAAAGGATCTCCGCAAAGCAATCCTACTAGATATTTGGCCGCGTCTTCAACGGTTGTAATTTCGCTAGGAATTTGTTTTCTTTCAATTAATTGCTGTACATAAATTTTAGCAGATTCGATGTTTACCTCACAGGCCTTATCAAGCTGTAAAGCCAACCAAAATGGAGAAATAAAATACTTTTCAAATTCCCAATCACTCACATTTGCAATTTGAGATTCTCCATAACGATGAATATTTTCTGAATACAACCGAAGAACTTTGGCCAACATTTTTGGACCAACAACTCCATTTTGTCTTTCCTCCCTTTCAAATTCTGACAATCTTACAATCTTTCTAGCTACATCCAAAACACATTGTTTGGTAGCAACAATACTCTCGTCGGTTGCCAAAACTTCGTTTATAGAAAAATCGCGAGTTGCAAAATAATCATCATTGTCCAGTACGGTTTCAATCCCATAATCAAACTGAAAATCTTCTGGCATAAATTCCATTCCAACTGTCTTGTCCATTCCAATTTGAGGTTCCTTTTCAACAGTACGCACAATATCCACATCTCTTGGAATTGCAAATTTATCTATATTCAAATTTTTCATTAGCAAAGCGCGTGCCGCACCACCCTTGTAGGCGTAACCCGGCGGTAATCTTTTTTGACTAAAATGGTCAGATACTTTTATTCGAAAACGATCATTTTCTAAAACTTCAATACTAATATTTTGTGTATCAACCCCATATTCTTTTAGTAGTTGTAAAATTTCTTGTTGATCAACAACTTCCTCTCTTCTCTCAACTTGATCTTTCGCCTGTTCTCTCTCGCTAATATTTAAAGAAAATGTTTCTGGGTACATTTTTTTCCACAATTCAAGTATTTTTTCAGAAAAACCAACTTGACTGTCACTTCTTTCTGTCTTTGGAATGTGTCGTTCTGTATTATGCATAAAATATTTTTAAAATAATTTTAAACTTTCCACAACTTCAGGAAGTTCTTTACAACTATCTTCATTTTCAATCGCCCCGGAAAAATGTTTGGCGTTGTGTTTGATGATTAATTTTGCGTCAATTTTACTTTTAAACTCGTCACCATATTTTAACGCAACATAAGGATCGTTATCTGAGTGGATAGCAACAAAATTAGCACAATGTTTTTTTATTTCATCAAAATCAAACGAGGTTTCAAAGAAATTAGCTATTTCCTTAAACCCTAGATCGTCAGTAAAGCCCGCCACCATAACAGCACCCCCGATTTTTTGCCCCATTTTCAAAGATTCCAAATAACGTAAAATCAAAACTGAACCGATACTATGACCAACCAAATATGTGTCTGTGTCCGGTTCACCCACTGTTTCGTTCAAAGCCTTTAACCAGTCTTTCAAAACCGGTTTTGCAGTGTTTGGTAGGGCGGGAACAATTACCTCATATCCCAATTTTTCCATCTCCCTTTTTATATATGGATACCAACAATAATTCGGAATTCCCTCCCAGCAATGAAGCACGACTACACGTTTCATAAAATTAAAGTTAATTAAGATATTTTGTATAAGCTTTTATATAATCGCATCATCGCTTAGCCATTTCCCAAATCCAATCAAACACTTGGTCCATAAGCAAACACAACTCTTTACTCTCCAAAATAAAGGCATAATTTTCTTCTTTCGTGCCGATGACACCAATTTTATTATTATAAATTTGTATAAGCGTATTATTTTTAATTTGTGGTGGCAAAAAGCGTATCTCACGCAACACCATCTCTTCCGAAGTGTAAACCTCCCAATCATTTTTTGATTTCGGCTGATCTGTTATAGGACGGAGAGAAAGTCGTTTTATTTTTTTGTGTATTCTTTCCTCAGTGTAATGGCGCGCATAAACTGAACCAAATCGGCTCATAATATTTTCTGCGGAGGAAAAACTTTTCACCACTGATCCACGCGACATGTCAAACGGATCTTCAAAAACTTTTTTTACCCCTTCATCACCTTCATAAAATTTTAATTTTGGCTTAATAGTAGTCGAAGATAACAAACCTAATAATTCCGGCAACATTAGCTCGGCAGTCTTTTTGTTTTCATTTTGAATCTCGACCAATTTGTTTGGATTTGTAATCGCATAGCTATTTATTTTCCCAGGAATTTTTTCTGCCAACCCCTCCTTTAACAATTCTTCGGCAATTTTGTATACAGTTGTGCGTTCAATACCGGAATGCTCTGCTATTTGTTTGGCGGTAGCTTGACCCAAAGACAGCAAGGAAAGATAGGTTTTTTGCTTATTTTTATTAAACCCTAATTTTTCAAAATGTACTGACAAATCCATATTTGTGAAAAATTTTAGTCATTTATATGACTGAACAATACCAAAATATTGAGCTAAAGTCAACAATTCATTAAAAATTGAATTAATTTGTGAATTTTTTACAACAAAAACAAAAAATGTAGCAACAAGAGGCACGGTGAATTAAAATGAAAATACGCTCAATTATGGGCGCGAGGTAAGCCATGGGCTACAGCATGTATGCAGGGGAAGCACATTCCGGAGATTACGCGGATGTCGGAAGTAGCTACGACCCCTACAACGACTCCTACTATTCAAGGGACTACAGGGAGGGTGCTGGGGGAGGGTATATTCATTTCAGCGCAGATGAGCGTCCAGCACGCACCACCAGCGCGAAGAAGAAGCCCGCGAAGGAGAAGAAGGAAAAGAAATAATTTTCCCGTGCCGCCGGTCACGAAATACCGGCACTCACTTATATCCATAAATTTTGTGGCTATAAGCAAGTTTCATGACTTATCCACAAAGGTTGACGAATATTGACAAAATGGAGAATTTAGTGGTATAATGTACTTGTAGGTTAGTAATAACCTCAAGAATTCTATAGCTTAGGGGCTCCGCAAGGAGTCCTTTTGGCATTTTTAGATCTGGTTGACCCAACAAATAAATTCTCTAATTTTTTGAATATCATATATCAACAGGCCGTTTGTTTGTAAATCATTCAATTCCTTAGAAACTTTTCGGGCAGTGGCAAATAAAATAACTTTTTTACCGGCTAATAACAATTTACTAACCACATCGGCAAAATCACTATCCCCGCTCCACAAAATAAAAGTGTCTGTTGCGCCATGTTCAAAATCCAACATCATCGTTGTACCAATCTCAACATCAAAATTACATTTTCTATCTTCTAAATAATATATTCCGTTGCTATTCATTTCTTTGAATCTTTTATTCAAATATTCAATTGTCTCCAATTTATATTTTAACAACAGACACTTACGGATAAATTGTTCCAACAAATCTGGTGAAAATTCTTTTATACTAGTATGATCAATGGATTTTTTCATTATCTTTACCGGTTTAGAAATAAAACCGGCCTTAAATATTTTTAATTTATCCTTGCCTGCCCGCACCGATTTTACATCTCCCGCCAAAATACCATCATAAAATTTAATCGCCTTTATATTGTCAAAGGAATTTAAAAAGGTTTTAAGCCGATGCAGATCTATGTTCCATCCCAATTTTGTCGCCCATGGACGCACGTTGGCATAATCAATATATACACCGACATTACCTTGAAATATTTCTTCAAGCGCGATGATATTTTGCGCGAATTTTTTACTCAAACCCTCTATTCTTTCACTCCTTGGTTTAAACATAGATAAAATATAAATAGAAACCATGATTAATTGTTGGCAAAAACCGAAGTGGTTACCGAAGTGAGCTGTATATACGAACAAGTTCGGACGATTTTTCGGGACAAGTAACGAAACGATACGGGGGGGGCGAAACGGTGAACGAACGGCCAACGGGCGGGTAAAAAGGAAGGGGTTGGGGGAGGGAATTTTTACCCGCCTGTTGTCGCGATTTTGTAAAATTGGTGGGCTTTTTTGGTGGGTGGTGTTTTTTGTGCCAGCTTTGCTGGCGCGCCACAATCATCTATCAAGCAACGCACATAGATTCTTGTACAACCATAGCATTGCGAACAAATATTTTTCCTGTGGTCTTGTTATCTTTTTTTTGTGTACCAAATTTAATATGATATTCAATATCATGCTCTTTACAAAAATCAACCACCTCATTGGCTCGCTCTTCGTAAAATTCTTGACTCGCTCTAAATACTGATTTTGACGCGTCGACATTGTAATTTAACTTGCCAAAAATAATTTTATCCACAAAACTAACCTCTTTTAATATTTTTTGCAAATTCTGGTTAACAATGTTCGGTGTCGGGTATGGCTCCATACTAATCCAAGTTTTCAATCCTTTGTCATGCAAATATTTTAATGATTTTATTCTTTCTTTATACGGCGCGGTGAACGGCTCAAAATCTTTTTTGAATTTATCATCCAAAGAAACGACTGTGATACCATACTCATTTCTCAAACCATATTTTTTTACTTCTGCCAAATCCTTGGGATAAACCCCTTTTGTCAATACTGTGGTGCGAATATTATCTTTATTAAATCGCTCAATAATTTTCAAACTCAAACCACCTACTTCCGGATAACCATACATAAACGGATCGGTTGTAAAGCAAAGATGAACAAATTTTATTTTATCTTTATATTTTGGTATTTCTTTGTCTAATAATTCCATTGTATTCACAACCAATTTCGGCTTTATCCAATCTTTATAATCTTTTATGACACCACAACGCTTTTTCATCATCATGGCATAACAAGGAAAACGACAGCCGTGGGAACAGCCCTCAACATGGTTAACACAAAAATCGGCGTATTCAACACCGCTTTTATAAAGTAAAGACTTTCTTCTTATAGTAAGCATGGGAATCTATAAGAGTTATAATTATATTATAACATTTTTAAAATTTTTTAAAAAGAGGTAATTTACCTTGACCATCTAATTCTTTGTCAAAAATATCCTTCATTATTTTTTCACCAACCCTATTTTTTGTAGCCAATATCAAGTGGTATAATCTTTTGCCTTCGCGTAATCGTGTGTGAATTGGCTTCGGCACTACATATTCAAAACCAATTTGTTTCAAATTTTCGGTATAATACTTTAATAATTTTGTTGCTTTATCGCTTGGTGTTAACTTTTTGTCATCATAAATTATCTGCCATCCATCCGATCCATAAAATTTATTTAATCTTTCTTTGTAGTCAGCAGTTAATCTAACGAGCGACATGTCATAAGCGTAGAGTATTAAAATATCCGCCTTATTTATTTTAGATAAATGTTCCAAGGTATTCCACTCCAACTCCGCACCCTCTGGATCCAAAAAAATCAAATAGCCACAAAACGGTGCGGCACTTTTCGCAATATCTCTAAGTAAAATATTTGAGTCGCCTTTTTTAAAAACAACCTTTTTTAATCTTTCTTCCGGTATTTCATTGCGTAATATATTTTCTAAATCTTTAATATTTTGATTTGATATTTCAACCAATATATATTCATCAAATGATTTTGCCATTTTCAAAGCAACCACAGATGAACCATCTTGTAATTGACCTTTTCCACACCTATCACACAGATCACCGCCAGATGAATCACAAGATTTATTATTACACAATACGCATTTACCCGTACCTGCAAAAGCGTCTATAAATACCTTGTTCGGTAATCTACTCGTAGCGTCCAAATAAGCCTTAATGTATTTTGAAATATATTCTAACTTCTCTACTGTATGATTTTTGATCCTCCTCATAAAAAATAAAATTTATAAAAATAACAAAAAATAGTAGCGAAAAATCTATTTAAGTTTTTCTGCTAATTATTAAATTATTTACCAAACTTAAAATTGTCTTTCAATTCTTGATTGTTACTTTTGGCTACCAACTCGGATATGGAGATATTTTTTCTAGACCATTTAAGCAACCCTCTAAAATTTTTAAACAACCAATCGGTATTAAAATTTCCTCGTTCCTTTTCTGGCATAGCTTTCCACTTCTCAAAAGCAGTCTCTATTTTATATGAGGCTGTGTCTTTATTAACAGGCGAAGATCTTTCGCGTTGAACTTGTTTTTCAAAACTATCGCGAAGTTTTTCGTTTTTACTTTTATCTACCAATGCTGAAATTGATGTGTTATTTTTCTTATTTTTAGTCCAATCATATAGCCCTTGAAAACCATTGTGATTCAACCAGCTAACATTAAACTTTCCTCGTTCTTCTGCCGGCGACTCTTGCCATTTAGCAAAAGCATATTCCAGTTTGGACATGGCTGTCTCTTCGGTATACGGCAAAGATCTTTCGGGGTGAATTTGTTTAACAAAATTACTTTTAAATTTTTTATTTTTACTTTTAGCTACCAAATCGGAGATAGAAGTGTGGCGTTTAGACCAATCATATAAACCATCAAATCCATTAAGTTTTAACCAATTAGTATTAAACTTTTCTTTCCCTTCTTTTGGCTTGTCTTGCCACTGAATAAAGGCAGTTTCTAATCGTGCTAAAGCGGTTTCTTCTGTATATGGTTTTGGATTAATTTTTTTCTTTTCTATTTTTATCATACCTACAATCCTCATTACTTCCTCTTCGTCATAAATAACTTCCAAACCTGGGATATCAATAATTGGAGGCCTTGGCACACCACCTTCACCGTTATGGCCATTCTCGCCTTTCTTTGTTTTTCTTTTTGGAACTAATTGCGCGCCACCTGCAACATCCGCAAACAATACTGGTAGTTTATTTATAGGCATTCCTTTATCAAGAAAATCTACAACCACAGCGTGTTTTTCCGGATTTCCTTCTTCCAATCTAAGCACACGGCCACCTCGCTGTACAGCAGATACTTTTGATCTGGTAGGTTTCAAATTAAGACACACACTGGCTTTTGGTTCATCAAATCCTTCTTTTAATAAATCCGCATTGCACAACACCTTTATTTTTCCTTCTCTAAAATCTTTTAAAATTCTAATCTGTTCTTTTGAAGGCGTCTTACCACTAATAGCTTGTGCCGGCACGCCCGTTTTTTTAAATTCCTCGGCCACCGCTTCGGCATGCTTAATGCCCACACAATACGCGACCGCTAATTGTCCATTATACGCCGCCTTGTACAGATCCGCCGCCGCCTTATTGCGCCCAACAATATTTACAGCTTTTTCTAATTCGTTTTCATTGTAATCGCCTAACTTAGTAAATGTAACATTAGATAAATCCACTTCTGTTTTGGCTATGACCGCAGATACTCCACACAACATACTACCTTCCACTGCTTCTCTGATAGACATGGCATGAATTTCTTTTGGCAACAAATTGGCAAGTTTCTTTTCGTAAGAAAAATTTGGTGTGGCGGTAAAACCCAATTTTATAGATTTATCAAATTCAGCTACTGCTTCTTGACTTTGCGGTCCAAGCGCGTGATGGGCTTCGTCTAAAATCAAACAATCATAATCAGCAGGATTTATTTGACCATCTTTTATTTTTTCAACAAACGAATTATATGTAATAATTGTTATTTGCCTACCATATTGTTTGGCCTTCGCATAAACTTTACCGACTTCCAAATCAGGGGCGAACTGCTCTATTTTTTCTTCAGTTTGCCGAACTAAAATTTGAGTTGGAACAACAATCAAAGTTTTTAAATTGATTGCTTCAATCAATTCGGTAAATAATACCGTCTTACCAACTCCGGTTGGCAATTTTACATACCCGCTGTCCCCACCTTTTTCTAAAAAATTTCTCAAATCTTCAAAAACATCAATCTGTTTGCCACGCAAAGTTCCGTTTTCTCCTTCGTGGTGTTTTGTAATATATTCATCCAACGAATTTAAAACAGTTAACCATTTTTTTATTTCTTTAATTTCTTTCGGTGATAAATTCATTTCTTCTGTATATTCCAACCTCTTTTGATCACGCAATAATTTTAAATACATCTCATAGCGACGAGTGTATTTTTGTTTAAGTTCATCCTCAGACATGTGAAATATTGTTTCTTCATCTTGCGTTTGAGGGAACAAAGAATATTCGGCTTCTAAACCGATATCTTGTTGCGCTGTTTTTACTTGTCCGCGCAATTCTTCTGTTGGTTTTGGTCTAAATCCTTCGCCAAATGACATACTGTTTTTATTGTTTATATACTGCAATAATTATACCCATTTTATATAGTTTTGTCTATAATTTATACTATCAACACATTTGGCCATATGCGCATTGACTTTTTATATAAAATATGATACTTTCATCTATTACCCTATCTTGGGTAATAGCTCTTTTACAATTAAGATCAATTAACCGTTTGCTATATATTTTTAAGACAATGGACGAGTCAAATTTTGACCCGTTTACCACGACCTCAACCACTTGACAAGACCCCCATTTAATAGACACTGTGGACAAGTGTCTTTTTTTGTTTTTCATTGTCGAAGGCACTTAAGATAGAATTGTCTTGGAGGCATTCGAAGTTTCGAGTGAATGCGTTCATTAT
>JBAYGI010000013.1:0-16819 GCA_041666745.1 Candidatus Magasanikiibacteriota bacterium | reverse complement strand
GGGATAGACGAAGAAGTAATTAAGAAATACATTATTAACCAAGGACGAGAGGACAGCGGGCAAGCGAAGCTTGGACTGTGACTCTGCCCGGATACCACGGGCGTAAGCCCGTGGTGTTTCATTGCATAATTTAAAAAAATGAATAACAAACCAGGATATTTAAAACAAACCGTTGGTTTGTATTGGAGTTTTTTCAAACGTTATCGAATATCGTTGTTTTTGATCATATTCAGTTTTATTATCTCATCGGCTTCCAGTACGATTGTACCGTTGTATTTAAAAAAATTCGTGGATTTGTTGGCCTACAAAGCTAGCGAGCCGGATGTCTTGAATCAGATATACCATATATTTTTGGTTATTATTATTTTGCGTTTTATTCAATTCGTTTTCAAACGAGTAGTGATGTTTTTTGATTCTTATCTTTGCTCGAAAACAATGGCGGATTTGTACCATTTTTCTTTTGAATATTTACACAAACATTCTTTCAATTTTTTTAATAATAATTTTGTTGGATCGTTGGTCAAGAGATTAAATAGGTTTGTGCGTTCTTTTGAATCAATTAATGATCGGGTGATTTTCAATGTTTGTGAAATGATTATTGAGATCGGCATTATTTTGGGGGTTTTGTTTTACCGCAATTTTTATCTCGGTATAGCATTGTTGGTGTGGATAGTGGTGTATATGACTATCAGTATATTGTTTACTCGTTATCGTTTGAAGTTCGATATCTTGCGTAGTGCGGCGGATTCAGCGGTGAGTGGAGTGCTGGCGGATACTATTACCAATCATGTAAATGTTAAATTGTTTAATGGTTACGGTAAAGAAAATATTGGGTTTAGAGAAACGGTAGGGAAGTATTCAAAATTGCAATTAAAAACATGGTATTTGGATGGCATGTTCGACGGCTTTCAAACTTTCTTGGTAATGATTTTGGAAGTTATGTTGATGTGGATTGGGATCATATTGTGGACGAAAGGAATGTTTACACCCGGTGATTTTATGATGGTTCAGGCTTATGTGATCACTGTTATTTTAAATATTTGGGGTTTTGGACGGGTGATAAGTCATGTGTATTCGGATTTATCTGAGGCGGCGGAAATGACTGAAATTTTGGTTACCCCTCATGAAATCACAGATATTTTGGGAGCCAAGGATCTGGTAGTGACAAAAGGAAAGATTGAATATATAAATGTCGGTTTTAATTATAGAGAAACTAGAAAAATATTAAATAAATTTAATTTAGAAATTCAATCCGGTGATAAAATTGCGTTGGTTGGACCATCGGGAGCGGGGAAGTCCACAGTGTTCAAAATTCTTTTGCGCATGCATGATGTGTCTGGTGGTAAAATTTTAATTGATGGACAAAATATTGCCAAAGTGACTCAAGAAAGTCTGTGGAAAAATATTTCTTTGGTTCCGCAAGATCCGATTTTATTTCATCGTTCTTTGAGAGAAAACATTCGTTATGGTAGGTTCGATGCTACTGACCAAGAAGTGGAAACGGCCGCGAAACTGGCGCACTGTCATGAATTTATTGATAATCTAGAAAGTGGTTATGAAACTTTTGTTGGTGAACGCGGAGTAAAACTTTCCGGTGGTGAACGACAGCGAGTGGCGATCGCGCGCGCGATCTTAAAAAATGCGCCGATATTGTTGTTGGATGAAGCGACTTCCAGTTTGGATTCTGAGTCGGAACATTATATTCAAGACGCTCTAAACAATTTGATGAAAGGCAAAACTGTAATTATGATTGCTCATCGATTGTCCACTATTATGAGTGCTGATAGAATATTGGTAATCGATCATGGTGTGGTGGTGGAGGACGGCAATCACAGTCAGTTGCTCAAAAAGAAAGTTGGGTTGTATAAAAAACTGTGGGATCTACAGGCTGGTGGGTTTATAAAGTAAACACTATGGAAGAAATGCTGGGAGTAAAAATTGATAGTTTGACTGTAAATGAAGCGCTGAATAAAGTCGCTGGATTTTTTGTAAATGGAAAACATAATACAATTTTTACTCCCAATCCTGAAATGTTGGTTGATGCCAGCCGTGATCAATATTTTAAAGATGTTTTGAATAGCGGTGATCTGAATATTAGCGATGGTTTTGGGGTGAGTTTGGTGAGTTTTGGTAAAATAAAAAGAATTACCGGAGTGGATTTTGTTTTTAGATTGTGTGAATTGGCTCAAGAGGAAAACAAAAGTATTTATCTGGTTGGTTCCGGCTCTAGAAAGGTTTTGGAAAAAACAGTAGAAAATCTAAAGAAACAATTTCCTAAATTAAAAATAGTTGGTTTTCATTCCGGCCCCAAGATTGATTTTTTGTTGGTTGATGATAAGCAAACGATTGTGCCGGAACCGGAAATCAATGATCAGGCGATACATGAGATTATTATGACCGCGCCGGATATTTTGTTAGTGGCATTTGGTCATAATAAACAAGAAAAATGGATTTATGAAAATATTAAAAATCTACCTAGTGTTAAGGTTGCGATGGGAGTAGGGGGCACCTTTGATTTTATTGCCGGTTTTAATAGTATGAGGCAGACGGTGAAGCGTGCCCCTTGTTTTATGCGGAAAATTGGGTTAGAATGGCTGTATCGTCTTTGTTTACAACCGCGACGTTTTACTAGGATTTGGAAGGCGACAGGGATGTTTGTCGGTTTATATATTTATAATAAATTTAAAAGATAAAGTTTTATGATGATACGTACGCGTTTTGCTCCAAGCCCAACCGGGTTTTTGCATGTGGGTGGTCTTAGGACGGCCTTGTATTCTTATCTAGTCGCCAAACAAAATGGAGGTAAATTTATATTGCGCATTGAAGATACTGATCGAAAAAGATTTGTGGAGGGGAGTATCGAAAATGTTATTCAATCTTTAAAATGGGCTGGTATAGAAATAGATGAGGGGCCGTATATTCAATCTGAGCGTTTGGAAATTTATAAAAAATATGCCGACGAGCTTTTGACCAATGGTCATGCCTATCACTGTTTTTGTATCGCTGAACGTCTGGAAGATTTGAGAAATTATCAACAAAAAAATAAACTACCAACTGGGTATGATGGTTGTTGTCGTGAGTTGGATCAAGAAGAAGTAAAAAAACGTATCGAGGCCGGTGAGGCGCATGTGTTACGTTTAAAAATGCCAAAAGAAGGAAAGACTACGTTTATTGATTTGATTCATGGAGAAGTTTCTTTCAAAAACGAATTGATTGATGATCAAGTGCTGATGAAAACCGATGGTTTTCCGACTTATCACTTGGCGGTGGTAATAGATGATCATTTTATGGAAATCAGCCATGTGATTCGTGGAGAAGAGTGGTTGAGTAGTACCCCAAAACATTTACAGCTTTATAAATATTTCAATTGGGAGGCGCCACAGATGGCTCATTTACCACTATTGCTTAATCCGGATAAAAGTAAATTGAGCAAACGTCAAGGTGATGTAGCGGTGGAGGATTATATCAAAAAAGGTTATTTGCCACAGGCGATGATTAATTTTGTTGCGTTCTTGGGATGGAATCCGGGGGTTGAACAAGAAATTTATTCATTGAATGAATTAGTGAAAGAATTTAAAATTGGAAAGATAAATAAATCAGGCGCGGTATTTAATTTGGAAAAACTGGATTGGTACAATCAACAATATTTGAAGAATCTGAAAAATGATGAATTGGTGGATGTGTGTTTGCCTTGGTTGGTAAAAGCCGGATTAGCGACTGGAAATGAGGATAAACAATGGCTGGCGTCCGCTTTGGAATTGGAAAAAGAGCGGATAACTACTTTGGCGGAGTTGTCGGAGGCTTTGAAATTTGTATTTGTTAGCCCGGAATATGATGGTGGAATTTTGGTTTGGAAAAAAAGTTCACTGGATGAAGTGAAGAAAATTTTACCGAGATTAGCCGAATTTGTGGATACAATAAGTATTCAAGATTGGAACAAGGAAAAGTTGCAAAGTATAGTGGGGGAGTGGATAGTTAAAAATGAATTTTCTAATGGGAGTGTATTGTGGCCGTTGCGAGTGGCGTTGTCCGGTCAAGAGAATTCTCCCGGACCGTTTGAAATTGCCGGAGTTTTGGGTAAGGACGAATCTGTTAAAAGAATAAAATCAGCGATTGAGAGATTGTCATAATTGTGGTATAATTTTAGTATGGCAAAAATTTCAAAGTTATTGATTTTATTGGTTATTTTCGGGTCTGTTTTTTCAGCCCGTCTTTTTGTATTGGCGGCTGACACTACCGCTGAAATTGACCAGCTCAACAAACAAATCGAAGCGCGAAAAGATAAGATAAAAGATTTGGAAGATACGATTGCCAAATATAAAACCAATATTGATCAAAAACGCACCGAAGCCATGTCGTTGAAAAATCAGATGAGTATTGTGGAAAATCGAATCGCTCAAACGGAGGCTGATGTGAGTTTGACAAATGAAAAACTCAGTAAAACAAAATTGGAAATCGAAGCGTTAAATATTTCTATTGCTCAAAAACAAGAAACCATCAATAAACAGAAAAAAATAATTTATAAAATTATTCAAAATTTGCACGCCAATGATCAAAAGAATTTTTTGGAAATAATGTTGACCAATGACAACTTTGCGGAATTCTATAATCAAGCCAAATATTTAGAAAATGTTTATACCGATTTGGGGCGTTCGGTAAAACAAGTAAGATTGGCCAAAGAAGATCTGGATAAGAAAAAAGCACAGGCCGAGGAGCGCCGGAAAACCTATGATGATTTGTTGGTACAGTTGGAAAATAAAAAGAAAGATTTGGGCGAGCAGATGGGCAGTAAACAAACTTTGTTGGTTCAAACTCAGTCTTCGGAATTGAAGTTTAGAACTTTGTTGGATAGTTTGCGTCAACAATATACAGCGGTGGAAAATGAGGTGCGTTCGTATGAAGACCAGGTGCGTAAAAAATTGGCCGATCAAGAGCGTTTCAAAAATACCCCAGCTCAGTCCGGTGATTTTGGCTGGCCGGTTGCCGGTCGCTATGTTACTTCGATTTTTCATGACCCGGATTATCCTTTTAGACGCGTGTTTGAGCATAGTGGCACTGACATTCGTTCTCCACAGGGATCACCGGTGAGAGCGGCCAATTCCGGCTATGTGGGGCGCGCCAAACGCTGTACGGTGTCTAGTTGTTATAGCTATGTTTTGTTAATTCACAATAGTAATTTGTCCACTGTTTATGGTCATTTGAGTAAAATTGTGATTACTGAAGATCAGTTTGTAAATAGGGGAGATATTATCGGATATTCAGGCGGTACTCCGGGTACAGTTGGGGCGGGTCCGTTTGTGACTGGCGCGCATTTGCATTTTGAGGTACGTTCGAATGGTATTCCGGTTGATCCGATGGGGTATTTACCGTAGAAAGTTGGATGTTGTAAAAATAAATTAAATATTATGTCAAAAATCAAAGTAGGTGTGCTCATGGGAGGTCCATCGGTGGAAAGAGAAGTTTCGCTGATAACCGGAAAAGAAATTTTTGCAAATTTGGATAGAAAAAAATATACCCCTTTTTTGATTGAGATGACAAAAGATAGACATTTTGTTTTGCAAGGAAAAAAGAAAAGGAATTTGGATTTTATAAACAAAGACCGAAAGTTTTTTGATATTATTTTTTTTGCTTTGCATGGCTCGCCGGGTGAAGACGGTACTGTGCAGGGAATGTTTGAGATGTTGGGAATAAAATATACCGGTCCAAATACTTTGAGTAGCGCTTTGGCTATGAACAAGGTGTATGCCGGCTTAATGTATAACGCCTGGCATCTGCCCCATCCGGAATTTATAGATATTACTGCAAAAAATTGGAAAAAAAGTAAAAAAGAAATTTTACGAGCCATCAATGACAGTGTTGGATATCCGGCCGTGGTGAAACCGGTGGATCAGGGGTCGGCGGTTGGTGTGACGATAGTGAAAACCGAAGATGATCTGATCAAAGCAGTCAACAAAACTATTAAAAATTTTTCTTGGTTGATGGCTCAGAAATTTATTAAAGGAAAAGAGGGGACATGTGGAGTGCTCGAAAAAAAGGGTGAAGTGTTTGCTTTGCCACCGACACATATTCTACCTCAAGCCGGTGCTTTTTATGATTATAAATCAAAATATAGCGAGGGTGGTTCAAAGCATATTTGTCCGGCAGATTTTCCTCATGAAGTAATCGAAATGATGCAGGGATATGCTATCAAGGCCCACAAAGCGCTTAATTGTAGCGGTGTGAGTCGGACGGATATGTTTTATGGAGATGATGGAAAAATATACGTACTTGAAACAAACACTATACCGGGGATGACCCCGACTAGTTTGTTGCCTGAGGCGGCCAGTAAGGTAAATATAGATTTTTCGAAGTTGTTGGATTTGATTATTGAGGCGGCATTACAACCATAGTCATTCCATCCCATGCCGGGATTATTGTGGCTAGTTTGCCCATTTCAGAAAAAATAAACTCATTGAAAGTTTTAATAGTATCCGCTGTTTTGTCGGTACTATTTTTGTAAGTTACTATTGAAGCCCACAATGTATTGTCAATCAGAATGATGCCACTAGGAGAAATCAATCGTTGTGCTTGAAAAAAATAATTTTGACAGTTTTCCTTGTCTGCGTCAATAAAAATCATAACGGGATGTGAATTGGTAAGCCACCTCGTTTGATTAATTGTAATACCTGTGCGCTTGTTTTTTTAGAAAGATTAGCAAATTGTTCTGACAAAAGCAGTGCCATTCGCATGCCTATTCCTAATGCAAATCCATGTTTGAGTGTGTAGTTGGTGGCTCGTTCAAGTGCATAGGTAAGTGTATGTCCAAAGTCCAATATCATACGTGTATCGCATAAACCAGTTTCATCTTTTTCGATAATTGATAATTTTATTAAATTTGATTGAGTGATGTAATGTAACATCATTTTTTCGTTTTTTAAAATTAATTTTGGAATATCATCGTATAGAGTAGAGATATTTTTTCCACCCAAGCACACTACTTTATTGATAATTTCTGCAATTCCATTCTGTATTTCTTCCTCTGGCAATGTTGAAATAAATTTAGTGTCAATCAAAACAAGTTTCGGCTGATAAAATGTCCCTATAAGACTTTTACCAGAAGGATGGTCGATGGCACAGCCACCAACCCCAATATCAGCTTGTGATAAAACTGTCGTTGGAATTTGTATAAACGGAACACCGCGCAAATATGTGGCGGCGCTATAACAAACCAAATCTTGCAACATACCCCCGCCGAAAGCAATAACGGATGACGATTTGTCAATTCGCGCTTTTATAAACTCTGTATATAGTTTTTGTACAGACTCCAAATTTTTATTTACTTCACCCTGTGGAATAAATATCCAGTGAATTTTTCGTCCCGTTTTTTTTAGTATGTAAGATATCTGATCTCCATATATTTTTTTTAATTTTGAATGGGTTACGACCGTCACTGATTTTGTTAGTCCCAAATCGTCCATTTGTTTTCCAAGATTTTGAATGATGTTATTTCCGTAATTGATAGTGTAACTGCGATTACCAAAATTTGCAGTTATTTTTTTATAATTCATAAGCTAATTTATAAATTAATTTTTCTGTATCTTCAAAACTCAAACATGGGTCAGTAATTGACAACCCTCCACGGTCAACTGTTTTTTTAGACAGTTCAGCTACATCTTGAGAGCCCGCCTTTAAAAAACTTTCTATCATTAGTCCTTTTATATTGTGTTTTTTATTTATTCTCATGTATTGTATCATTTCTTTTACTACGTTTATCTGTTGTAAAAATTTCTTTTTGCCTTTTACCAAACAGTTGTCATGACTTGCGTCTATTATTAAGGCAGGGTGTTTGATGTGTAATTTGTTCATTAATTTTGTTGCATTATTAATCGTTTTTTTGTCATAATTTTGCCCTGATATCGAGCCTCTTAATATCAAATGTGCGTAAGGGTTGCCTTTGGTATTAATTTCTTGTCTATCTAGATATAAAGTGCCGGGTTGTTGCGCGACATATACACTATTTATCGCGTTTGTCACATTTCCGTCACGCCCGTTCTTTAAACCGATTGGAAAATTAGCGCATGAGGCAAACAATCGATGTTCGGGGTTTTCACTACTGCGTGCGCCAATAACGCCGAATGTAACATATTCAGAAAAGTATGTGGCTGTATTGGGAAACAATATTTCTGTAGCGATCGGTATCCCAATTTTAATTATTAATTTCATTAGTTTTCTAGTGAAAAAAACACCTCTGTTTATATCAGCCGCTTTGAATGGGTCTGGTTGGAAAAAAGGGCCTGTCCACCCAACGCTTGTTCGGGATTTTTGTACATAGACGCGCATCACGATTTTCAATTTTTTTTCAACTTGATTTTGTATGTTCTTTAACCTGTTAGCATAAATTAAAGTTGCATCCATTGGCCAAGCTGAACATGGACCAACGATAAGGATTTTTCTTTTGTCCTTTCCTGATAAAATATTTTTTACCTCAGTTCGGTCTTTCTCTATGATTTTCTTTTCTTGGTTGTCCAACGAATATCTACAAAGTGGGGAACTATTTGGTGGTATTTTAGATTTTCTATGCATAGCATATTGTTTTATGATTATTTTTATCACATTTTTTTATAACTGTCAAGCAAATTTAGGCTTATATTAGCTAAAATACACTCGGAATAAACTTGATAAAAATTGGTGTGTATTGACAGTTTCAGCTAATTTTAGTATAATAAAATTATCATAAAAAATATGATAATTATTAAAATTAAATCGAAAAATATGTTAGAAAATCAACTAAAACAGCTGGGTTTTAATAAAAATGAGATAAAAGTTTATTTAGCCATGTTTGATTTTGGTAAGTGCAAAGCAGGGGAGATCGTTAAACAAACCGGTCTACATTGCAACTCAGTGTATGTCGCTCTAGATGGACTGTTGAAGAAAAATATTATTTCTAAAATGGATCACGGCAAAGTCGCCATATTCGAACTTAATGATCCAGGTATTTTAAAAGAGTTGGTTGAGGAAAAAATGAGTATCACTAAAAATATAATTGAGGAATTGCGTGGTCGTTTGGTCGCTAAGCCCCGCGATGTTCGGGTGTATGATGGTAATAAAGGGATAATTGTTGCGCGTGAAAAGGTGGCCAAAGAAATAAAAAACGGTGAGGAATATTATGTAATGGGAGCTTCTTATGAAAATTCTAATCCAGAGTTGGAAAAGTTTTTTCCAAAGTTAAATAAAAAAATTACCGATAAAGGCGGTAATATAAAAGTTTTGATAGCAGGGGATGAGGATAAGAAAATCATTGTTGATCGTGGACTGGTTTGGGAAAAAAATGGACGCTATCTTCCATTTGGTGTTAATTCGCCGATGTGGGTGACGTTGTTTCGGGATACAATGAATATTAGTATTGTGGGAAAGGAACCAGTTACTTTTTCGATTTGTAGTCAAGAGGCAGCTGACGGTTTTAAAAAATATTTTGAATATTTTTGGGATCAAAAAAAAATTTAATATGCAATGTTTTTTATTTATCAAACAACGGATGAAATTCATGGTGAGTTTTCTCCGCGTACCTGTCTGAAGCATGTACGTAGCGCGTTGTAGTATCCAGTGACTCGTGGCCAAGTAGTATCTGTATAGCCGCCGGGTTCGCACCTTTTTCGGCCAAAAAAGTGGCAAAACAGTGACGGATGGTATGGGCACTGATAGGTAAGTTGATATCGAGTAGTTCTCGGTATCTTTTTATCTTCCATTGTAAATAATTTGTTGATAGTTTTTTATTTTTTTCTTGATTATTTCTGCCACGATAGGGGACAAAGAGCATTTCTGATATACTATCGCGCTTAGCAAGATAACCACTAAGATGTTTTAACGCACGTGGTGTTAGATATACAAAACGCTGTTTTTTTCCTTTTCCTAATACGTAGATTCTGCCGGTTTTATCAATCTGGTTAACTTTTAGTGATAATAATTCCGAAATACGCATTCCAGTCGCAAACAATGTTTCTAACATAGCTCTGTTACGTAAGGCAATTTTTTCATCATCTTCAAATTTTGTTGGTGCTTCTAATATTTTTAACATTTCACTAAATTCCGGTACGCGCGCTGATTTTTTTTCATTCTTTAGTAACTTTATTGCATTTGCGGAAACAGGGGATTGATAATCCATATCTTCCAAAAATTTGATATATGACCGTAGGGCTGACAATATACGATTGATCGAAAAACTAACCAAACGCTGTTTGACCTGCTTGTGTTTGGCGGTTTTACGGTCACCGGAGTTCAAATAAGCCTTAAAACGCAAAATATCAGTTTTGGTAACTTCGTCAAAAGTTTTTTTAATATCATTTTCTAAAAAATCTTCAAATGTATTAAGATCACGCTCATAGTTATAGGCAGTTTCATCAGAAAAATTATTGGCCTTAATATTTAAGATATAGTCATCTAATTTGGGTAGTTGATATTTGCTATTCATATATGAAAATTAGGCATATTGTAGTATATATAATTGAGTGTAAGAGTTATTATACTCAATTATATCACAGCGTTATTAAAACACAAAACGTACTTATCCACTCCACAGCGGTTAAACGTCTCTCGTCTCCAATCCTCCACTGGAGTGTGTCAAATTTTTTATTTCCAGTATACTCGTTCACCAAATCTCAAATCAATATATTCCGTTGGCTTATTTTTGGATAATATTATTTTTAAATTTTGCATTTGCACTTGCAAATCCAGATCAGTATTTATCAATATATACCACGGTTGTTTTAAAAATACCTTTAGGTTGAAATCGGTATCACCAACTTCGAAATATTGCACCTCCCCCACCCCTTGTTCGTCTAGGTACTTTTCCCATTCGATGGCGGTTTTAATAATCTTTGGTAGTAATAAGTTTTTTTCTTTATTTATTTCTACAGTAGATTTATCGTTGAAAATAACTGGAAAATTTCCATAGGCCGCCTCTATTTGTTTGTAGGTGTTTAAATGAGTGTTTGTTGAAAATGTGCTAGTATTAATAGTACTTGTACCGACGTTTATTTCGGGAATATTGAGATATTCATTGAGTTGTTTGATGATTTTGCCATCAGAATCCAATAAATAATAATTATAATTATTATCATAAATAACACTGGTTGGTTTTTCAACCACCGTTATTTGGATAGTATTTGGAAAAACCTTCTTTATTTCAGTGTTTTCATACAAAAACACCTGTTTAATTTTTTCAGCAATAGATTTCTCCGGAAATAAAAAATAATTTGTTCTTGAAAAATTAAATTGACGAACGTAGTTCTCCACCTCGGTCGCTTTGGTAATTTTATTGCCGGTTATAATTATTTTATTAATTTTAAAATAAGGAAGGGTTAGCATTAAGACTGCCCAACTACAAATAAGTATTATAAATAATACCAAGATTAATCTGGTCTTGTTTTTGGAGGTGGGTTTGTCCTTTTTAAAAGGATTTTTTAGGGTTGATTGCTGTAGACAGTTCGCTGTTTCCTTTTTTTGACGCTTGCTTTTAAGTTTTTGCCAAAAAGATTGGTGAGGTTTGTATTGGTTGAAACTTTTGTCTGATTGAAAATATTGCATAATTATATGACTATCCTAGGAAGTAAAGGATTGATTCTGTCCACTACTTCGTAATTTATGGTACCGATTTGTTTGGCTAATTCGTCCACACCAATTTCACTCTGTCCTTGTTTGCCGATGATCACGACCTCATCCCCCACCTGCACTCTTTTTATTTTAGTAACATCTATCATCATTAAATTCATGCAAATACGTCCGCGTATCGGGCATTTGATCCCCTTTACGATTACTTGTCCGGTGTTGGACAGCTTTCTGTCCAGTCCATCCCAATACCCAATCGGCAAAATGGCAATTTTCGATTGTTTCTTTGTGATATAAGTGCCACCGTACCCTATTTTTGTGTTTGGTCCAATGGTTTTTATTTGAATAATTTTTGTATTCAACCTTAAAGCCGGTTTCAATTTAACAATTTTTTTACTATTTTCATTTGGATATAATCCATACAAACCCAAACCTAGTCTGACAGCATTGAAGTGGGCAGTTTTTAGAAAAATTGTAGCCGCCGAACAGGCAAAATGTTTGATGGTAATATGAATATTATTTTTTTCCAGTTCGTCGATGGTTTTTTTGAATGTGTCCTCTTGTTTTTTTGAATACTTCAGATCATCCTCACTAGAGGCAAAATGACTAAAAACACCTTCCAATTCCAAATTGTTTGTGTCAGTAATTTTTTTAGCGTATAGCAATGCCTCGTTTGGCATAATTCCAATTCTAGTAGCGCCGGTATCTATTTTTAGATGGACCTTGGTTTTTTTGTTTAATTTTTTAGATATGTTATTTAAAAAATTAATTTGTTCTAATAAATAAACGGCAAAAATCACCCCATGTTTTATGGCGATTTCAATCTTTTTCTCATCCAGCTCGTAGAAGCTCAAAACCATGATTGGTTTTTTTATCCCGTTGTTTATTAGGTTGATAGCTTCGTCTAGATTTACCACACAAAGACGGTCAACAAAAGAATTGAGATCGCAAATTCTTGCAATCTCAATTATTCCATGTCCATAGGCGTTGGATTTTACTACTGGCATTAGCAAAACATCCTTACCGATCAACCCTCTAAATTGTTTTAAGTTGTGTTCGATCGCTTGCTTGCTGACCACGACCTGCGTTAACATATTATTTGATGCCTAAAGTTTTTTTACGCGCTTCGCTTTCACTTAATATCTTTTTACGAAGTCTGATATTTTTTGGAGTAATTTCTACCAACTCATCATCTCCGATATATTCCAAAGCATCTTCCAGATCCATTGTTTTTGGCGCGTTGAAATGTTCGGACACACCATCACCTTTGGAGCGCATATTGGACAAGGCTTTGGTTTTGCACACATTCACACGTAAATCGCCTGTGCGGGCATGTTGGCCGACTATTTGACCGGCATACACTTCGATGGCCGGACCCAAGAATAATTGACCTCTGTCTTGTGAATTCAATAAACCATATAAATTGGTAATACCGGTTTCGTGTGCTACCAGTGATCCTTGATCGCGCTCTTTCCAATTTCCCGGATCTGGATAGTATCCATTGAAAATAGTATTGATAATACCCAAGCCCTTGGTGTCGGTCAAAAATTCAGTACGATATCCAAACAAACCTCTGGTAGGAATTAAAAATTCAGCAAATAAAATACCATTTTCTACGTTCATGTGTTGCATGATTCCATGACGCGATCCTAATTTTTGGATCACTGAACCGGAAGCAAATTCAGGTGCTTCGATGTATACATTTTCGAAAGGCACCATTTTATTTCCGTCTATTTCTTTGACGATTACTTGCGGGCGAGACACTTGGATTTCATAACCTTCGCGACGTAAACGTTCGATCAAAATTGCCAAGTGCAACTCCCCTCTTCCGGATACTATCCAATCGTTGTTGTTGCCGTTTTCAATACGCAAAGCCATGTCTGTTTCCAGTTCTTTAAATAATCTTTCTTGAATTTGGCGCGAAGTGGTGAATACTCCTTCTTTGCCGGCGAATGGAGAATCATTGACCAAAAAAGTCATTTTTACAGTTGGTTCTTCAATCTTTAAAACTGGCAAAGCGATTGGGTTGGATGGTTCGGCGACAGTTTCTCCGATCATAGCATCAGTAATACCGGCTACGGCCACAATATCTCCTGCTTCAACATCTTCGGCGTTGCAACGATCCAAACCCTCGAAGGTCATCAAGGCCACTAAGCGATGTTTGGAAATAGTGCCATCACGGCGAATGCGAGCAACTTCTTGCCCGGCTTTCATCCTGCCGTTTAGCAATTTACCGGTGGCAATGCGCCCCTTATAGTTATCTGCTGTTAAAGTAGTAATAAGCATCTGTAAAGGCATATCTGCGTTGCCACTTGGTTCAGGAATGTAACTTAAAACAATATCAAACAACGGACTAACGTCGGTCATTTTGCTAAGATCCGGTTCTAAACCAGCTAAACCTTGTTTGGCACTAGCATAAATTACTGGAAAATCAGCAGTTTCATCGTCTGCTCCAAGTTCCAAAAAGAGATCAAGAGTTTTGTCGAGTGCGAAAGCCGGACGAGCATCCGGTCGGTCGATTTTGTTTATAACCACAATCACTTTCAATTTCATTTCCAAAGCTTTTTTGAGCACGAAACGAGTTTGTGGCATTGGTCCTTCTTTGGCATCTACCAACAATAAACAGCCGTCTGCCATTGTCAAAACACGCTCCACTTCCCCACCGAAGTCAGCATGTCCGGGAGTATCAATGATATTTACTTTGTGTTCACCCCAGCGCACCGCGGCATTTTTGGAAAAAATAGTAATACCACGTTCTTTTTCTAGATCGTTACTATCCATGATACAGATCTGGTCGATTGTTTCTTTGCTAAATTTTGTTTTAGCCTGACGTAAAAGAGCATCTACGAGAGTTGTTTTTCCGTGATCAACGTGAGCAATAATAGCAATATTTCTGATTTTCTGCATATGTAATTAAAGTTTTTCTAGACCACAATAAGGTTGCAGTACTTTGGGAATTAAAATCGATCCATCCGCTTGTTGATATTGTTCCACAATCGCGATCGGAAAACGACTGAGTGCTATAGCGGTACCATTGAGCGTGTGCACCAGCTCGGTATCACCATTTTCTTTGCGGTATTTAGTATTTAAACGTCTGGACTGGTAGTCGGTACAATTGGAACAGCTTGTTATCTCGCCGTATCCATCGTTCATAGTCATCCATGCTTCTAGATCATATTTGCGATATGCCGGTCCTCCCAAATCTCCTGATGGAATATCTATTACGCGATAATTTAATTCTAATCCATCAATTATTTCTTTTTCAATTTCTAAAATTTCTTGATGTAGTTTTTCACTATCTTCCGGTTTGCAATAAATAAACATTTCCAGTTTTGTAAATTGATGAACGCGGTATAGTCCTTTGTTTGTACGTCCATAAGCACCAGCTTCGGTACGGAAACAATGTGAAATGGCGACGTATTTTTTTGGTCCCTCGTTCAAATCCAACACCTCGTTGGCATGATATCCGCCCATGGTAATTTCCGCAGTACCAATCAAACTCAAGTCAGTATTTTCAATTGAATATATTTGTGTTTCGTTTCCTCTAGGGTTAAAACCAACCCCAACGAGAATTTCATTTTTTGCCAAATCAGGAGTTTCCATCAAGGTAAAGCCATGTTTTGTTACTACGTCAATGCCATAATTAATCAATGCCTGGTTTAATCGCACAAGATTATTTTTTGTAAAATAGAACTTGGCGCCAGCTACTTTGGTACCTCGTTCAAAGTCTATGAGATCATTTTGGATCATCAGTTCCTCGTGATCTTTGGGAATGAAATCCAGTTTAAAAGTCTCTTTGCTTTGAAATACAGTTTTGTAATTATCCTCTTTGCCAATCGGGCTATCAGGATGAGTAAGGTTTGGAACTTGCAGTAAATAATTTTTGTATTCAAGCTCAATTGTTTCTAATTCAGATTCAGTTTGTTTTATTTGTTCTCCCACATCACGCATCTTGGCAATATCTTCTTCGGTTGGTTTGCCTTTGGATTTTTGGTTACGGGTGGCGCGTAACTCCTCAACTTTTTTTAAGTAATCTTTGCGGTTTTCATCCAATTTCAATAGTTTTTCTATGTCAATTTTGACTAGGCGGTTGGCGCAGTTTTTTATAACTAAATCTTTATTTTCGCGAATAAATTTTATGTCTAACATATTATTAATCTGTATATTTTTTTAAAATATTTTTATTTTGTTGAACAACTTCCTTGTTCAATGGTAAAAAATCCAATTTCAATGCTTCTTTCATAGTAAACCAACCGGAGTCGGCTGTTTCATTGTCGGAGGTGTTTAATTTTCCGGATTTAATTTTGCAAATGTATATAATCAAGAAGACTTGGTAGTTGTATTTTTTTTCTGTTTTAGATAATATTTGAGGTATTATTTCCAATGGTTCGACAGTAAAACCGGTTTCTTCTTTTATCTCACGAATTAAACATGGAATTACTTGTTCGTCATTTTCTACTCCCCCACCTGGGAATTCCCACTTGTTATTAAAAATCGGTCGGCTATCACGGCGTTTGGAAAAAAACATTTTTCTGTCTTTTATTATTATAGCGGCCGACACAACTAGTTGTTTGAAAGCAAATTGTTTGGATAAATAAAAACCAACTTGCACGATTGCTTTTCCTCGATGACTAACGGTATTTTTTTCAGCGATAGTCAATTCAGAAAAGTTCTTTTTGAGTGGTGGATAATAAAAAATACAGTCATAATTCATTCCTTGGCGAAAATCTGATATACTTTTTTCTGAAATAATTCCATCTACCCTGCCTGGGAAAATAGCGAATACATCATTGTCCGGATGATAAATACAAGCATGGGTTTCGAAATGTGCTTGGCGTTTGGACTTTGGCAACCCTTTTAATAGTTTTAGTATTTTTAAATTGCGTTGTTCCGGTGTGGTAGCAAACCGCTTGGCTTTTATGCCGGGTTGTCCTTTTAGATAGTCCACATAAAAACTTGTATCCTCGGCTATGGTCAACAGCCCACTTTTTTTGGCATAGAATTTCGCTTTGTTTAAAGCGTTTTCCCAAGTGGTATCAAACGGTTCGTCAGCTTCAACTTTGTCTAATCCCACATCTTTCAAATTTACAAAATCAAAATTTAAATCGCCAAAAAAATTAACAATTTCTTTAAATTTCCCCGGGTTGGTTGTGGCAATTAAAATTTTTTGCATAGTATTTTTAAACAGTTCGGAATTTTGAACTTTTATAAATTTTTTCTTTGTATGGTTTTATTT
>JBAYGI010000012.1:0-19868 GCA_041666745.1 Candidatus Magasanikiibacteriota bacterium | reverse complement strand
ATTGAAAAAAGTAACAAATTTGTCGGTCTCCTATCTGTTACGGGCGTTGAACATTGAGAGGGCCCACTCCTAGTACGAGAGGACCGGAGCGGACGAACCTCTAGTGCACCAGTTGTCGATCAACGGCATCGCTGGGTAGCTATGTTCGGAGCGGATAAACGCTGAAAGCATATAAGCGTGAAGCCGTCCTCAAGATTAATGTTCGTTAAGACCACTTATAGATTATGAGTTTGATAGGCTCTACGTGTAAGCACAGTAATGTGTTGAGCGGAGGAGTACTAATCGGTCGAGCATACGGCTAAAGCACTAAGCAGTGCTGAAAAGCCAATCCTATATTGTTGAATTATTGTAAATTAAAAAAAGAACCAGTGTCTTGGTGACACAAGCGACGAGGCCACACCTGTTCCCATACCGAACACAGAAGTTAAGCTCGTCTGCGCTGATGATAGCCGTAAGGCAAAAGTAGGCCGTCGCCAGGACAATGGTTCTTTTTTGTTTTTTTTGGGCGCATATTGACAGATCCTCGCTTTTTTGTTATTGTAAAACATCGTTCTTTTTACAAATTAGCCAAAAATCAAAGAAAAAATTGAGAGGAGCTTTTGGATTATCAACTGTTGTCATCCCCGTGCTTTGCCTTGCCATAGCTTTATGCGAAGGCAGGAAAATGGGAATCCAGGCATTTGTAGTAATTCAAAAACTCCTCTCAATAAAGTGTGGTTTGCACTTTTAGAGAGGGTGTCTTCGGGCCTCGGGGTTAGGGGCAAACTGCTTTTCGGACTGTTCAAGGTCTGAAATGAGGGTCTCATGGAAAAGGTGCTGGAAATTCTGGCTGGTTGGGACGCATCACGCGTTCTGGCACTCATCAACGCAGTCGGCGGTCCGGATATCGCCCACAAGCTCATCTCAGGAGAGATGAAGGTGCACAGTATTGGCCAAGTCATACAGGCCGATTCTGTCACCAAACAGGAAACGCCAGTCGAACCGCTGGTCGTGAAAGTCGTGCCAGCCGATCGTGTGCTGGTAGACAAGAACGGCCGGTGTATTCCGTTCAAGGGCATCAAGGGCGAAGTCGTGGATGCCAATCGGGCATTCTACCTCACCCAGCCCAAGATCGGCTACGTCGCGGTTCGTGATCGCCTTCAGAAGCTCTTTTGCGCCGGCGACGATTTCATGTCGGCCGAAGAGTTGCGCAACCGTTGCGAAGACGCGATCAAGAGAATCCATGGAAATGTGCAGGTCGCGAACCTTCTCAAGGGTCCGCATTTCCCGTTCGTCCTTCCGCAATTCGCAGGCGACCTCGGCAAATTCTTGGACGACACGCTCGTTCCAATGTTGGAGCGTGCCTACCGCGTTCAGTTCCCAAACCGGAGTTTCACAAATTACCGACACGGCACTTTGGTCGGTGAAGTGAAAGTCGCACTCAACACGCGACAAGATCGTCTGGTTGACGCCATGGCCAAGGGTCCGGTGTGCGGAGTGTGTTTCCCCACCGCAACCCAAGGGTTCGGCATCCAGGCCGTTCGCGAGTTCATCACCCACTTGCCGGAGGATCTGATCCTGTCCGGTATGGAAGTACCTGTCGCGGCGGCCGCCTACCCAGACGTCTTCGGGCGTGATTATCAGACGCCGGGTTTGGACATGGCTTCGCTCGTCTGGCGGTCCGGCTCGCTGTGCTTCGAGGCTTACGACGTCGGCGCGTTCTTCGACTACAGGAGCCTCCGCGCCTACGACCGCTATTCTGGCGGGGTCTCCGTCCTCGGGTAGTGGCGTTTTTCCTTGGATTTTTGGTAACTTGTCTCTTGGGTCAAGTCGCTTGGCGATTTGGCTCTTGGGCTCTTTTTAAACAGCAGGGTTGGAAACCCTGCTGTTGTGTTTTTATTAAAATTTTGTTAAAATAATATCGGACTTGGCTAATGCATTTTGGTTTAGCAATAGATCAAAGTCGCCTCGTACCCGTTTTTCAAAGTATCAGAGTTTGACAGTTTTATTTTTCAATAGTGAGATTGCCAAAGCGTATACTTCCAAAATGTAGACACTACTTGTCTTTTTCTAATGTCCACGCCGGGACAGAAAAATATATACGGAAGGAAAAAGGCAAAAATTCTGGCAGTCCGGCTCGCTGTACTTCAAGGCTAACGACGACAACGCGAACTTCGACAACAGGAACCTCAACGCCAACGACAACTATTCTGGCGGGGTCTCCGTCCTCGGGAAATGTCTGCATGATAAAACCACCTTTTACGGTGGTTTTAGTTTTTAAGGATTTAAAGATTTTATCCAGCCACCAAACATTTTCCCTATTTCTTGGATTAAAGTTTGCAAGGCGAGATATTTTTTTTGGTCAATAATATTTAATTCTCTAAGTATGCGGATAAAAATTTTTAGGGTTTCAAATTTATTGCTGGCGGATTTTATTAAATTTATTTTTGAATCTTTTGGCAGGTAGCTGGCGGTTATTAACAATTCCAAAATTTCAATAATATATTTTTCGCAAGTCGCACCAAGAGTGTATTTGTCCTTTTTGGGAAATAGTTGGGCGTATCCATAATAAAGTTTGTATAAGTCAATTGTTTTTTTCAAAATAGGCACACCCGCCAGTGTTAGTTTGGAATTTTGATCATAATTTATAAAACCAGCCGGGGGGGGGTAGTGGAATAGTTTTGCATAAATTTATGTTTAATGAATTAATTACTTTGGAAAATATATTTTGTGCTTGGTATGGATTTAAGAAAGGCAAGCAAAATAAACCGGATGTTTTGATGTTTGAAAGAAATTTGGAAGATAATTTGTTTGGATTATACGAAAATCTTACCATGAAAACGTATCATCATCAAGGATATCATACTTTTCATATTTATGACCCTAAATTTCGCGTTATAAACAAAGCAACCGTTCGCGACCGCGTAGTTCATCATTTAGTTTTTAATTATTTGGAACAGATCTTCCAACCGACTTTTATTGAACGGTCTTACGCGTGCCAGAGAGGCAAAGGTATTCATCGATCAGTGCAAGATGTTCGCGCCGTATTGCGTTATGCCAGCAAAAATTATACTCGCGTTGTGTGGTCTTTAAAAATGGATATTAAAAAATTTTTTGCTTCGGTTGATCATGATGTTTTGTTTGAATTGATCAAAAAGAAGATTTTTGACAAGGAGATTCTTTGGTTGTTGGAGGAAATTATTAAGAGTTTTACTTCGCCTGATCAGATTGGCAAAGGAGTTCCTATAGGTAACCTCACATCACAAATTTTTTCCAATATTTATCTTTCAGAATTGGATTATTTTGTAAAGAGTAATCTACAAGAAAATTTTTACTTTCGTTATGCTGATGATTTTATTTTTTTACATCCTGATCGTCAACATTTGGAAAGATTGGAAAATAAAATTTGTGCGTTTGTTTCTAATAATTTGAAATTAACAGTTCACCCAAATAAAATTATCTATCGCAAACTTGGACAGGGGATTGATTGGTTGGGGTATGTATTATTACCATATCACAGCGTGTTGCGGACATCTACCAAAAAACGAATGTTTAAAAAGATAAAAAGAAAGGTTGATATGTGCAATTATGGCTTATTAAGTGCGGAAAAGTTGAGTAGCAGTTTAGAATCATACTTTGGACTGTTAAAACATTGTAATGGGTATAAAATAGAGCAAAAATTGAGAAATGAATTTTGGTTGAATTTCGCCTTTGACAAAAACAGATAAAAACGCTAAAATACCTGAAAATAGCTAAAATAATTCAAACTAATTATGTCTCAAGCATCTCTAGCGACAGTTGCTAAATTGTTGGTGTCTTTTGGAAAAGGTATTTTGGCGGCCGATGAAAGCACAAAATCAATTGCTAAAAAATTAACCGGGGCTGGCATTGAAGATTCAGTTGAAAACCATCGACTTTATCGTCAGTTATTTTTTACTACACCGGGTATTGAAAAATATATCAGCGGGGTCATTATGTTTGATGAAACAATCCGTCAGGCGACCGATGACGGAATATTATTCCCTAAATTATTGTCAGACAAAGGAATAATTCCGGGAATAAAAGTGGATTTGGGAGTTGTGGATTTGGAGGATTCACCTGAAGAAAAAATTACAGTTGGTTTGGATGGGTTGGAGGAACGATTAAAAGAATATTATGTACTTGGCGCGCGGTTTGCCAAATGGCGCGCGGTAATTAAAATTGGCGCGAATATTCCCACTGAAAAATGTATCAAATTAAACATGCAAGCTTTGGCGCAGTATGCTAAAATTTGTCAAAACAATGACATCGTGCCAGTTGTTGAGCCGGAAGTTTTGATGGACGGTGATCATACGATAGATCAATGTTATGAAGTGACCAAAAAGACATTGTCAGTATTGTTTGAAGAGTTAAAAAAATTAGACGTTGATTTGGCCGGCTTACTTTTGAAGCCGAATATGATTATTTATAGTTTGATGGGAGAAAAAGTTTCATCTGAAATGGTGGCTGAAAAAACCTTGCAATGTTTCGCAGAAGTTGTACCAAAAGAAGTGGCTGGAATTGTCTTTTTGTCTGGTGGTCAAAGTGAATCCGAGGCTTGTAAAAATTTAAATGCGATTGTGAAAAAAGCGGAAAATTCACCTTGGGTTTTTACTTATTCCTTTGGTCGAGCTTTACAAAACACAGCTCTTCAAGTTTGGTCGGGAAAAGTTGAAAATACAGAAGTAGCTCAGCAAGCTTTTTTGCATCGAGCGTCGCTGGCTAATACCGCTTCACTTGGACAATATAGCCCTGAACTTGAATAACAAAAATTATGTTTAATTATAGTTTTATTGATTTGGACGATACTTTATTCAACACCCATCTTTTTAAAAAAGATATTTTTGGTTGTTTTGCCAGATATGGAGTGAATGCCGAAGCGTATGAAATTTCTTACAAACAAGCAGTATTTGGTCCGATGGTTGGTTATTTTGATTATAGTTTCAAAAAACACACAGATATTTTGCGAGAAATGAATTACGAAATACCGGATAGCATATTTGATGAGTTGGAAAATTTATTTAAAAAAAATTACAACGATTTTCAAGCAGAACAGTTTTTGGTAGATATTAAAAAAATTAGCGGTAAAATAATTTTATTGACCGCCGGTGAAAAAAATATTCAAGAAAAAAAGATTGCTTCGACCGGATTGGCCAAATATTTTGACGCGATTGAAATTATTGACGGTGGAAAAACTCAAAAAATATTAGATATTGCCGGACAAGAACAAAAGATTTTATTTGTAAACGACAATCTAGTAGAAAATATTCAAATCAAAAATGATCTGCCGTTTGTTTTGGTGGTGGCCAAAAAACATCGTGATAAATGGGCTGGAGATGATTATGAAAAAAGTAATTTACCTTGTTTTAATACCTTAAATGAAATCAAAGATTATGTCTTTAGATCTCTCTAAAATCGGTGTGGTAGTATTGGCGGCGGGAAAGGGTACTCGTTTGAATTGTACTGATAAACCCAAGGTAATGTTGGAAATCGGCGGACGACCGATAGTTTCGTATGTGGTAGAAACTTTAAAAAAAGTCGGTTTTAAAAAAGAACAAATTTGTTTGGTGGTAGGTTTTAAAAAAGAATTGGCACAAGATTATTTTAAAGATACTGTAGTGTATGCCGACCAAACAGAACAAAAAGGCACGGCGCACGCTACCTATGTCGGTATAAAAAGTTTGCCAAACAACATTGAACAAGTATTGGTTTTGGGCGGCGATGATAGCGCTTTTTATCAACCGGAAACATTGGAAAATTTAATTTCTCAACATATAGAAAATAATTGTGTATTGACACTTTTGAGCGCGAACGAGGAAGACACCGGTGGAGCGGGTAGAATTATTAAAACAGAAAAAGGGATAGAAATAATTGAAAAAGAATATTTGACGGAAGATCAGAAAAAAATAAATGAAATTAGTACCGGCACTTTTGTTTTTGATAGAGGGTGGTTTGAAAGAATATTTCCGGATATGCCACTTTTAAGAAAATTGGGAGAATATGGTTTGCCGACTGCTTTGGCAATAGCGCGCGAGGCCAATGAAAAATTTCAAGTGATAAAATTAGCGGACGCCAATGAGTGGCGAGGAATAAACACTAAAGAAGAATTGGAAGAAGCCAATAAAAGAAAATTAGAAAATAAATAATATGAAAACAAACGATAAAAAATTTATTAATGGATATGAGGTCGTGGTGCAAGCGGCTCTGGATGCCGGCGCGGAAGCAATGTACGGATATCCGATTACTCCGACTTGTGAGATTTTATCCGGTTGGGCCAATAGTGGCAAAATATGTTTGCAAACTGAGGACGAAATTGCGGCTGGGTTTGCGGTGTGTGGTGCGGTATTGGCCGGTCAAAAGGCTTTTTCGGCCTCGGCTGGTCCTGGGCATATATTATTGCAAGATAGTTTTAGTATGGCTGAAGCGATGCGTTTGCCATTTGTAATGATTATTGGTCAGCGCGGTGGTCCGAGTTCCGGTACGGTAATTTATTCTCAACAAGAGGTGACTTTGGCTTGTTATGGTGGGAATGGTGAGGGGTTGCGCTTGGTTTATTCACCGAGCACTATCGAAGAATTATATATTTTAACTCGTCGTGCTTTTAATGAGTCGTGGAAATATCGTTTTCCGGCAGTGGTTTTGACCGACGGTTTTACTTTAAAAACCAGAGGGGTAATTGATTTTGAAAAAATTAATAAAATAGAAAATGTGCCGGCACATGCTTTGGTGCCTGAAGATAAAATAGTGCATTGGCAAAATATTTATACTTTTGAAGAAGATCTGTATCAGGAATTACAAAACGCAAAAACTGATTTTGATAATATCGCGCCGGAAATTGTTGGAGCCGAAGAAGTAGAAGCCAGCGACGCCGAAATATTATTGGTGGCTCACGGTATTGTGGCTTTGAGCGCGAAAGAAGCGGTGGTGGAATTACGTAGTCGGGGAATTAAGATCGGATTGTTTCGTCCGATTACTTTGCGTCCATTTCCAAAACAAGCATTAGATAAAGTTGCCGGCGCAAAAAATATTAAAAAAATAGTGGTGATAGAATCCAGTATGGGGCAATTTGCGCGGATTGTGCGTGATGAATTGGCACCGGAAATAGACAAGTCGTTTGATTATTTACAATATCCGGGTGTGGGTATTGAGATGGACGAAATTATTTCACAAATTGAAAAATTAAAATAATATGACAGATATTATCCCAGCAAAATTTTGCGCCGGTTGCGGTCATCCGATTGTTTTGATGATGCTAAATAAAGTTTTGGAAGAAAAAAAATTAAGTAAAAAAGCGGTGCTTGGGCTCGATATTGGTTGTTCGCTTTTGGCTTGGAATTTTTTGCCGATCAATACTTTTCAGACACACCATGGACGAGTGACACCGACGATGATGGGTTTCAAACGCGCCAAACCGGATGCTATTTGTTTTGGTTATGCCGGTGATGGTGGTGCTTACGCGATTGGCTGGCAAAGTCTGTTTCATGCCGCTCGTCGTGATGAGCCGGTAACTGTAATTGTAGTAAACAACACGGTATATGGCATGACAGGTGGGCAAGTGGCGCCGACCTCGATGGTTGGTCAAACTACGATCACCACTCCACAAGGCAACAAAGACAAACCATTTCTTGGCTTAGAATACCTCAAACCAGTCGCCAACAAAAAAGCATTTTTGGCACGCACCGCGGTAAATGATCCCAAACAAATGCAGGAGTTTTTGCGCCAGGCGATCGAAACGCAACAAGCCGGACATTTTTCTATGATTGAATTTTTATCACTATGCCCGACCAACTGGCGTACCAAAGGTGCGGAAACTTTAAAATATTTAGAAGAAATGAAAAATGTTTTTAAAATTGGAATTGTATGACCACAAAAATTTTATTAGCCGGTGATGGCGGACAAGGAGTGCAAACAATCGCAGATATTATTTGTCGAGCGGCGTTTGCCAAGGGGTTGCAAGTTACTCATATTCCCAACTATGGTTTGGAACAGCGTGGCGGGGTATCTTTATCGTATATAAAAATAGATAATGATAAAATCGGATATCCGAAATTTACTCAGCCGGATATTTTGGTGGTATTATCACCGCAAGCACGCGAACGTTCAAAACAATATTTTCACAAAAATGTAAAAAGTTTAGACGTGGCGGATTTTAAGGATGAATTTTCTGCTAAGAACACTTCAATGCAAAATTTAAACATATTTTTTCTGGGATTATTGGCCAAAGTGTTGGAAGGAAAAAATATTTTGTCCGTAGCGGAAATTTATGAAATACTGGAACAAAAATTAAATAAAAAACCAAATTGGGAAGAGATAAAGAGGGTTTTTAATTAAACAATATGTGCGGGATTGTTGGTTATGTTGGCAAAAAAGAAGCCTTACCGATTTTGATTAGCGGTTTGCGTCGTTTGGAGTATCGCGGTTATGATAGTGCCGGAGTGGCGGTGTCGGCTGGTGGAAAAATAAAAAATATTAGAGCGGTGGGCAAGATAGAAAATCTAGCCGAGAAAGTAAAAAGTTTTGATTTGATCGGGTCAGTTGGTATAGCCCATACTCGTTGGGCGACACACGGTGGGGTGAGTGAAGCCAATGCGCATCCACATTCCGCTTGTCATGATGATTTGGTAATTTGCCACAATGGCATCATTGAAAATTATCGCGAATTGAGAGAAAAGTTTTTGCAAGGTCATGAATTAAAATCTCAAACCGATACTGAAATTTTAGCACACTTGATTGAAATATTTTACGAAGGTGATTTATTAAAAGCGGTACAAAAAGCGTTGGCCGAAGTGCGTGGTACTTATGGTTTGGTAGCGATGCATGCGTCTGAGCCAAACAAAATTATTGCCGCCCGACTCGGCAGTCCTCTAGTGGTGGGTGTAGGCGACGAAGAATATTATATTGCTTCGGATACTTCACCGATGTTGGCGCATACAAAAAATGTGGTATTTTTGGATGATGGCGAAGTGGCCGAGATTACCCCGACGTCGTTAAAGATTTTTAATTTAGATCTGAAACAAATATCTAAAAATGTTGAAAAAATAGAATGGGATGAAGCGCAAGCGCAAAAGCAGGGATACCCAAATTTCATGTTAAAAGAAATTTTTGATCAGCCAACTGTAGTACAAGATGCGTATCGTGGGCGTTATGATTTATCCGAGGGTACGGCACACTTGGGTGGTCTCAATATGACTGATGAACAGATGCATCAAGTGAAACGCGTGGTGATGTTGGCTTGTGGCACCGCCTCTTATGCCGGTATGGTTGGCAAATATGCGTTTGAGCGGTTGGCTGGTATTCCGACGGAGATAGATTTTGCCAGTGAATTTCGCTATCGTGATCCGATAATAGATAAAAATACTTTGGTATTTGCCATTTCTCAATCTGGGGAAACAGCGGATACTTTGGCGGCGGTGCGTGAGGCCAAACGTAAAGGCGCATTTGTGCGTGGGATTGTGAATGTGGTTGGTTCGACCATCGCGCGTGAAACCGATGGTGGTACCTACATTCATGCCGGCCCTGAGTTGGCAGTAGCTTCTACCAAAGCCTACACCAATATGGTGGTTGTTTTGATTTTGTACGCTTTGCAATTTGGACGATTGAATCGCGTGAGTATTGCAACCGGCGAACGATTGTTGAGCGCGCTTTTGGAAATTCCCGAAAAAATGAAATTGGTTTTGGAACAAAATGACAAAATAAAAGATTTGGCTAAAAAATATTTGGGATATAAAAATTATTTTTTCTTGGGTCGCGGTATAAATTATCCGGTGGTGTTGGAAGGATCATTGAAATTAAAAGAAATTTCCTATGTTCATAGTGAAGCCTATCCGGGTGGAGAATTGAAACACGGGCCGATTGCATTATTGAGTCCAGATTTTCCAGTTTTTGCCATTATGACGAAAAATCAGTTGTATGAAAAAATGCGCAGTAATATTGCCGAGGTAAAAGCACGTTTGGCGCCGGTAATTTTATTGGCTACAAATGGCGATGAGGAAGCCAAAGAGTTGGCGCAAGATGTGATATATGTTCCACCGACAATGGAATTGTTGGAACCACTTTTAAATACTTTGCCGTTACAATTGTTTGCTTATTATACAGCGGTATTGCTGGGAAAAGATGTGGATAGACCGCGAAATTTGGCAAAAAGCGTAACCGTTGAATAAAAATTTTATGAAAAAGAAAAAAGTTGTAGTATTGGGCGGAGGAAATGGTAGCGCCATTGCCTTGGTTGCCTTAAAACAAAATTTACAAAAATTTGATATTTCCGCCGTGATTTCGATGAGCGATTCCGGTGGCTCTTCCGGTCGTTTGCGAAAAGAATTGGGTGTTTTGCCTCCGGGAGATATTATGCGCGCGGTGTTGGCATTGTCTGTTTATGATTATCCAATTTTAAAAAAGATTTTTTATCGCAATCGCTTTTCAGTATCCGGTAAATTAAATAAACATAATTTGGGTAATTTATTTTTGTCGTTGAGTAGTCAATATGGTGGCAGTTTTTTGAAAGCCATCCGAGCTTTGGAGGAGAGCGTGGAAGCGGTGGGTACGGTGTATCCGGCTACTTTGAAAACCAATGATCTGGTAGCGGAATTAATTAATGGCAAAGTAATCAAAACCGAAGCCAAGATTGATCGACCGGATTATGATCGTGATTTACGAATAAAAAAAGTATATTTAGAACCAAAAGTGAAAGCCAATCCGGAAGCGATTCAAGAGATTTTGTCAGCCGATTATGTGGTGCTGAGTCCCGGAAGTTTGTACACTAGTTTGGTAGCGGTTTTATTGCCAGTTGGCATAAAAGAGGCAATAGACAAAAGCAAGGCCAAAATTTTATTTATAGCCGGTAATGCCTATAATATTGACGGTGAAACCGGCCCAACCAAATTGAGCGAAGTGGTAACTGAATTGGAAAATTATTTACCACATCCGGTTGATTTTATTTTATACAACAATCACAAATTAAATAAAAAAGAAAAAGAATATTATAAAAAGAAAAATTGGGAAGTAATTGTGGATGATTCAAACAAATTACCAAATAGCAAGATTGTATCGTTTGATTTTTCTAGAGTTGACGGCGGTTTGTGCGCGCTGAGTTTGGGTAAAAAATTAAAAGAATTATTAATATGAATATTAAACAGATAGAAAAATCGGTAGCGGGAGTAAAAATTTTTGTGGAAGAAGATGGCAAAGAAATTGGGAGAGCTTGGCTGTATCTGATTCACAACAATTTACATATTGAACCGTATGGGTTGTTGGAAGATGTATATGTAGATGAAAATTATCGTAAACGAGGAGTTGGAAATAAATTATTGAAAAAGATAATTGCTTTGGCCAAAGAAAAAAAATGTTACAAACTATTGGCTACCAGTCGTCATAGTAGAAAAGAAGTGCATGGGTGGTATGAGCGATTGGGTTTCAAAGAATATGGTTCAGCGTTTAGAATGGATCTTAAATAATTTATCAATAAATCTATGACATCTTTATCTGTGTTATCCACTTTGCCTAGCAGTGATTATGAACTACTAGATAGTGGCGACGGTGAAAAGCTGGAGCGCTATGGAAAAGTGATATTTCGACGTCCTGATCCACAGGCTTTGTGGAAGAAAAATTTATCCGACAAAGATTGGCAAAATGTTGATGCGGAGTTTTTGCGTGATGGTCGCAATGCCGATTGGAAAATAAAACCGGGAACGCCAGAAAAATGGACGATAAATTTTGGTGGCCTAAAATTTCACATTCGTCCGACTGCTTTCAAACACACCGGACTTTTTCCTGAACAAGAAGGCAATTGGAATTGGATGCGTGAGGTGATAAAATCTCGCTTACCAAAACAACCGGAAATAAATGTATTAAATTTGTTTGGTTATACCGGTGGGGCCAGTTTGGCGTGTGTTCAAGCCGGCGCTCACGTGTGTCATGTGGACGGATCAAAGGTGGCGATAGGTTGGGCGCGAGATAACGCCGAATTATCCGGATTAAAAGAAAAACCAATTCGTTGGATTTTGGACGACGCAGTCGAATTTGTAAAACGCGAAGTTAAACGCGGGAAAAAATACGAAGGCATCTTGATGGATCCACCGGCTTTTGGTCACGGGCCAAATGGTGAGATGTGGAAGGTAGAAAAAGATTTTGTAGATTTGATAGATTTGTGTTCGCAGATTTTATCTGATCAGCCGCTATTCTTTTTGGTGAATGGTTATGCTTCTGGATATTCAGCGATTGCGTATGAAAATAATTTACAATTTTTATTAAAAAAATACGGCGGGGAAATAGAAAAAGGGGAGTTGACTATCGAAGAAAGTAAAAGTGAGCGTTTGTTACCATGTGGAATTTTCGCGAGATGGAGTAAATAATAATTTGTTAAAAAAGAAGGCCCGTGCCTTCTTTTTTAATTTGAGCAGTAGAATATTAACCCAACTGGAAAATCTTTGTATTCCTTAAATCGAAGGTTGTTTTTGAGAAATTCCTTAGTTAATCTCGGTTCAACTATTTTATTGACTTTGAAACCCGCTTCAACCAGCGTGTTGAAATAATCCGATAATGGACGATGATAGTGCGCGACTTCAAACCCCTGTTGGAATTTTTTTGCTATTTCTGGGTTTGTTTTATTGTCCAAACCCATGATAAATTTTGCAAATCCCTTTTTAAAATAATTACCAAGGTTCTTAATCTTTTTAGATTTTATTCCTGCTTTTTCTTGTGCAAAAACGAACAAATCCCAAGAGGGGTGAGTTACAGAAAAAATAAAAATTCCATTATCTTTTAAAACACGAAAAGATTCAGTGAATGGAGTTTTGATATCTGCCACCTCGTTGAACATCATGTTTGAGTAAATGATATCTATTGAATGTGAACCAATCTTCCATTTTTTAGTTGCATCTTGTTCGAGGTATTCAATATTTTTATCTGTAAATTTTTGTTTTGCAAAACTAAGATTATGTTTGGAGATGTCAGTTAGAATAATTTTTTTAACTTTTTTCTCCATAAATTTTTTTGCCAGATATCCATTACCACAGCCCAACTCAAGAACTATTTTATTAGCAAAAGAATTCACCAGTTTGAACATTATTGGATCAAGAATGTATTGTTTATAGACCTCACCAGATTCGCCCGCTCTTTTGTTCCAATATTCTGCAAACTGTTTGTTTTGATAAAGTGATTTCATAATTTGATTACCTTTGTTATAGTTCGTTGATTTTTTATGATAAATAAGCTATAATTTCTTTAGTTTTTGTCATAGAAGAAGGTTCTATAAAAGGTATTTTATATGGTTTTTGTTAAAAAGGCAAATGGTTCGGATATGCAAAAATTCGTCTTAATCCTCCCCAATATCCGTAGCGCCCACAATGTCGGGGCGATGTTTCGGACTGCTGATGGAGCGGGGGTAGAAAAAATATTTCTCACCGGTTATACGCCGTGTCCACCTCATCCTAGGTTGGACAAAGTATCTCTCGGCGCGGAAAAATGGATGCCATGGGAGTATGTTAAGCAAACCGGTCCGTTGTTAAAAAAACTAAAAGAACAAGGTTATAAAATTGTCGCCTTGGAACAGACGCCAAAAAGTGTTAATATATACGAGTGGGCACCACAATTTCCTTTGGCTTTGATTGTAGGAAATGAAAAAACCGGAGTGACCAAGAGTTTGTTGAAATATTGTGATGCCGAAATCGAATTGGATATGAAAGGCAAGAAAAAAAGTCTCAACGTTAGTGTGGCGGCGGGAATTACCATGTATTATATTTCTTCCAAAATTAAATAATTTTTATGCAATCTACAATTGCTTTGTTTAAACAGCTAACAGATACTATTCCACCACTTTTTCCGGAGGATCTGAAATATCAAATTAAAAAAGACTTGAAAAATGTCCAAGAGAGTGAAATGGATCTGGGATCTTTGGAAGATATGATGGTGCAATATGGTTATGAAGTTTGGCCGTGGAATCAGGCGTTTAAAGAAATTTTAACTTCTACGGAAGAAAAAGTTGGAGAACAATTTTTGTTGGCGAATTTGCCAAATGGTTTACAAGAAAAATATCTGGAATATCGACAGCTCGGTTTGAGTTTGAGGGATTTTTATTCCGGTAAGCTGGCCAACTATCTCGATGAAGACCAACGAATGTTGTTGAGTGTGGCTTTGGTAAATATGCAAACATCTATACGTGATTTTGCCACCAGAGAGGCCGTCGGTTTAAAAAAAGAATTTTATTTAAATAAAGTACAAGAGTTCAAAGTAATTTTGGAAGAGATAAAATGTCATCTAAACAATTTGAAGGACTTGGCTGACAAAGAAGAAAACCATACTACTTTGGCCGGCGAAATTCGCGCGCGCGTGGAAGCCTTTGAACATGGAATGTGTCTTTTGGCGCCAGAGCTTTTACACGAAGAGGTGAAAATGGCTCAGGAATTTTTTGCCGGACGCAAACAAGAATTGAATCGGTTGCGTGGGATAAATAAAACGGTAGAAATAGATTTTTATAATCAAGCAGAGTGAGAGAGAAGAATAATAATATGTTAAAAGTTTTATTAGTCATTGCTTATCGTGATTTTCAGCCATTGGAATATGGTGCACCAAAAAAAGTATTGGAAAATGGCGGTGTAGAGATAATAACCGCGAGCAACAAACTTGGTGCGGCTATTTCGTCCAACAATGCCCAAGAAGCGAAGGTGAATTTGTTGGTAAAAGATACCAAAGCCGAAGATTATGACGGAGTATTTTTTATCGGTGGACCGGGCGCGCTAGAAAATTTGGACAACGAAGATTCATATAAACTGATCAAAGACGCTCAAACCAAATGCAAAGTATTTGGCGCGATTTGTATTTCACCAAGAATTTTGGCGGTGACTGGAGTATTAAAAGGAAAAAAGGCGACTGGTTGGGATGGTGATGATGAGTTGGAAAGTATTTTAAAAAAAGCCGGCGCGCAATATGTGCGTGAGCCGGTGGTGACAGATGGAAATTTGATTACCGCCAGTGGGCCAGTGGCGGCAGAGGAATTTGGGCGGGTGATTTTGGATAAACTTAAATAATATATGGAGGACAAAAATAATCAAATTATTATTTATAACACAGAGGATGGACAGACAAAGATTGAGGTTAAATTGAAAAATGAGACGGTTTGGCTAAGCCAAAAACAGATGGCCGAATTGTTTGATAAGGATGTAAGGACAGTTAATGAGCATATTGTTAATGTCTACAAAGAAGGAGAGCTTAGCCAAAATTCAACTATCCGGAAATTCCGGATAGTTCAAAAAGAGGGTGATAGATATGTGGACAGAGAAATAGAATGTTACAATCTTGATGTAATTATTTCAGTCGGCTATCGTGTAAGCTCGCTCCGTGGCACCCAATTCCGCATCTGGGCAACCCAAAAATTAAAAGAGTACATTATTAAGGGTTTTGTGATGGACGATGTTCGTCTTGCGAATGGCGGTGTGGCAAAAGGATATTTTCAAGAATGGGAGGAAAGGATACGCAAGATCAGAACTTCTGAAGCAAATTTTTATCAAAAAGTCAGAGATGTGTTCGCCACCAGCGTTGATTACAATCCAAAAACCGATTATGCTCAAAAATTTTTTGCCATAGTGCAAAATAAATTTCATTACGCTATCACAGGACTCACGGCCGCGGAAATTGTCAGTAGTCGTATAGATAGTACTAAAAAGAATTTGGGTTTGACCAATTGGAAAGGAGAAATTATCACTCGCGATCAGGCGGAAGTCGCTAAAAATTATTTGGAAGAATTGGAATTGAAACGGCTTAATTTATTGGTAGAACAGTTTTTATCTTTTGCGGAATTGCAGAGCGTAGAGCAACGAGTGATGTATATGAAAGATTGGGTGGAAAAGTTGGATGGTATTTTGATTTCAAATGAAAAGGAAATTTTGACCGATGCCGGCAGTGTGTCGCATAAAGATATGGAACAAAAAGTGAGACAGGAGTTGGCAAAATATAATCAAAAGTTGTTGGAAAATAAATAAAAATAATCAGTTGTTAAGGAATTTTTAATAACTGCCGAAAAAGTTTTTGAGGAAAATAAAAAACCGTTTACATTTTGTAAGCGGTTTTTTTACTTTGTGTGAGGGATTCCTCGGCTTCGCTCGGAATGACAGCGCTAAACTTCCTTTGGAATAATATTTTTATATTTTTCCATCATCTTTTTTATTCCATTTTTATCCAGTAGTCCATTTTCTACTCCGAAGTGTCCCAGCACCGAACAACTATTGGCTATACCCCAAGACAGACAAGTCGGGATGTCGTGTCCATAAATTTTAGCGGATAAATATCCCGCGGAAAATGCGTCGCCGGCGCCGGTTTTGGAAACTATTGGCACAGGGAAAGATTTTGTGTACCAAACACCATCGGTATTTCCGGCCCAAGCGCCATTGGCGGCATCGGTGACCACCACTTCACGAGTTCCGAGTTCTAATAGTTTGTGGATCAAACTTTCCACGGATTTTAATTTTTTGAAATTAACGCCGGCGAGTTTTTCCGCTTCTTCCAAATTCACAATCAACAAATCACTTTTGGTGAGGGCTATTCGTGTAAGTTCCAAATTATCTTTTAATTGAAAAGATCCCGGATTAAAAGCCAGACGGACAGTCGGGTGTTTGTCCAAAAATTTAAATAATTTTTCTTGTAGAGAATCGAAACCTTCGCTTAAACTTGTATAATATATCCAGTCTGTGGCTGGAAAATCTTTTGGGAAAACATAGTTTCTTTTTTGATGGTAGGATAAAATAGTGCGCTCGCCTTGGAAATTTAAAATGATGGAATAACGAGTTTTGACTTTTTTATCCAGCGAAATATGTTGAGTGTCTATTTTGTATTTTTTTAAAGCTCCAACGATTGTTTGCCCGGTAGGATCATCCCCGATAGTGCTTAAAACAGCTGTTTCTAAACCGAGTTTGGTAGTGCTAAAAGCGAGGTTGGCGCAATTACCACCGACAGTTTGAAAACTATCTGTGACGGGTATTTTGGCGGCGTAATCCAAACACAATTTGCACTCATGTCCATTTAGACCACACTCTACCGAGGCGTCATCTATTTTGACGTGAGTGTCCAAAATGACATCACCAATTGCAATAATTTTATACATAATTTTATTAGTTCGGGTGTTTATATTCTTCTACTAGTTTTTTATTGTGTTTATGGTGACCGGTTAAAATCTCAATAAATTCAATCAGACTGGCCAGAGTGAAACCACCCATAGCCAGAGAAAATATTTTATTTCGTATCCAGAGTGAGTAAATAAACAAACAAGTGCCCCCGATAATAAAAACAAGATCACGATTTCTTTCTTTTTCCAAAAATACTCCATAAATATGCAAGATGACACCAACCACTGCCACTATATTTATGGCGATTACTATAGGGTCCAGAGGCAACCCTGGCAATAAATTAAAGAAAAAGTCCATAGGTTTGTTAATTAAAAATTTTAATTATTCACTCCATCGATTAATAAATTCTATTGCCGCTAAAGAGGCGATGATACCTTGTCCGGCGGAAATGCCGATTTGTTTAAAAGGAATATTGGTAACATCTCCGGCGGCAAAAATCCCCGGTACATTGGTTTTGCATTTTGCGTCTACTATGATTTCACCGATTTTGTTTTTTTCTACATCCAAAAATTGGGAGTTGGGAATCTGGCCGGCGTGTACCATCACTCCTTGAGTTTCGATAATTTTTTCAGCACCGGTTTCATCTGTATATTTTACACCTTTCACCATTTTGTCGCCAATAATTTCAGTCGTTTTGGCATTGTAAATTATTTCTACTGTCGGTAGAGTTTTGATTTTGTCTATTAAAATATTTTCGCCTTTGGGAAAACCGCCGTTGGCTTCGGTGGTGTTCGGGTATTTACTTATTAAAAAAACTTTCTTGGCAATATTGGCCATCATCATAGCCGATTCCAATGCAGAGTTGCCGGAGCCGACCGTAGCGGTGATTTTATTTTTAAAAAGTGGACCATCACATACGGTGCAATAAGTGACACCCTTTTGATAAAATTCTTTTTCCCCGGGCACATCCAAACGGCGCGGATGAATGCCGGTCGCCACAATAACAGTTTTGGTTTCGTAGTTTTTTTCTTCACCGACGGCATTTTTGGCGACTACGATGAGGTGATTTTTTTCAGGAGTGATTTTGGCTACACGCCAACCCTCTTCGATGTCCACGTCATACGAACGGACATGTTCGTTGAATTTTTTGGCCAACTCAAAACCTTGAATTTCAATAATCCCGGGCCAGTTGTTCACCACACCGGAAAGCGCCACTTCGCCCCCAATATTATCTGTGATCATTTTAAAATTTAATTTGCGTCTAGCGGCGTAAATAGCCGCACTACTGCCAGCCGCTGACCCGCCGATGATAATGAGATCTAACATAATTATATTAAATTGTTTAATTCCTCGTAAGCTTTTTTGTAGTCGGGCGATGCGACGATTGCACTGCCAACACAAAAATTGTTTACGCCCCATTTTTTAATTTCTTGAATATTATTTTTATCTATCGCTCCATCCGCGCCAATTAAAATATCTTTTTCTTTCACGTCTAATATTTTTTTTAATTCAATAATATTGTCTTGAACTGTCGCAATAAATGACGCACCTTGTGAGCCTGGATGAATAGTCATAAACAACACTTCGTCGATATCATTTAGATAGGGTAAAATTTCGTATTTATTTGTTTCCGGATTGATCGCCACTCCCACCTCATAGCCATTTCTTTTGATGGCCTTGATTACTTCTTGTGGATTGTCTTCGCATTCAATGTGAAAAAAAATACGTTTGATATTTTTAACCACTTTCCATTTTTCAATCGCCATCAATGGATGATTGACCATCAAATGCAATTCCCATTCGTTTTTTAAATTTAAACTATTTATTTTTTCAATTTCTTCAAATGATTTGTTTGGTACAAACTCACCGTCCATGATGTCTATTTGAATAAGCGGAGCAAAAGATAATTTTTTTGCCTTGTCTTCAAAATCCGAGAAATTTTTTTCGAGAATAGCGGGAATGATCATAAAATTATTTTTCCAAATCAGCAATAATCTGATTGCGACGAACACGTCTTTCCAGTCCGTCGAATTTTGTTTCTAAAAATTTTTTGACTATCGCGGAAGCATGTTCGGCGGATAGGTAGTCGCCAGCCAAACAAAGCATATTGGCATCTTCATGTTGGCGTCCTGTTTTGGCCGCATCGATACTGTAACCGACAACTGCGCGCCCACCTTTGATTTTGTTGGCCACCATACAAACACCATGAGCTGTGCCACAAATTAAAATCCCCAAGTTGTCTTTTTTGGAGACTACTTTTTTGGCTAAGGATATGGAAAAATCTGTAAAATCGTCATCCTTGTTGTATTTTTTTGGCCCCAAGTCCTCGAGTTTTTTGTGTAATTGGGTTTTGATGTAGTTGGTAAGATGTTTTTTGAGTTCAAAACCGCGATGATCACTGGCGATGTATAACATAATTTTGTAGTTAGATTACTTGGATATTATACATTTTTCCGTTTGAAGTGGCAAATGGGGTGGATTATTGACAAAATACAATTAAAATGTTAGGGTATTTTGTTCCGCTTGCAAGGCGCAAGGTAGGAGCAAAGTACGTTCCATATTCAGAGGAGTCAGACCATCATGGAAGGCAAAGACAATGAGATCAGGAGCCAGAGTGGGAACCTGGTAAGCAGCAGAACGAGTGCGGCCCATTCGATGACGAAGTCGAACGGCAGTCTTCAGGCCATCGGTGGCCTATGTGACAAGACCCCCATTTAATAGACACTGTGGATAGGTGTCTTTTTTTGTTTTTCATTGTCGAAGGCACTTAAGATAGAATTGCCTGGGAGGCATTCGAAGTTTCGAGTGAATGCGTTTGTT
>JBAYGI010000011.1:0-26979 GCA_041666745.1 Candidatus Magasanikiibacteriota bacterium | reverse complement strand
GACAATATTTTTGCACGGAGTTCTGGTGTGATTGGGTTTGGCATATATTTATATGTTTCTATATATTAAAACTTAAAACACAGCGCTGGTCAACGCTGTGTCTATTATACAGGGGTCATGTCAGATCGTATGAAAAAGCTTGTATTGCTCATCACCCAACATTTGTCGAGCGGCTTCTTCTTGTTCTGGCGTGGGCTTTGGGAGCATCCACGCGTTTATACCTTTTCGCATGGTTGTCTCCACCAAAGCTCACTGGCTTCAGAGTAATGGTATACTACCAAAAATATTTTTATTGTCAATTTGATAAAAATATAATTCTCTGCTAGTATTGGCTCATGTTAGATACACAAAACAACAATTTCCTCCTCATAGACAAACCCGTTGGCTGGACCAGCTTTGACGCGGTGAATTTTTTGCGCGCGCGATTGCGTGTGGAAACTGGAAATAAAAAAATAAAAGTTGGACATGCCGGCACACTCGATCCGTTTGCTACCGGGTTGCTTATTGTGGCAGTGGGACGAGAAAACACCAAAAGAATAGACGGATTTCAAAAACTACCAAAAACATATGTCGCTACCATACACCTTGGTGCGACTTCGGATACACAAGATAGTACTGGGGTGATTATTCAGACGGAGGGATTCCTCGATTTCACTCGGAATGACAACGAGCCGACTCAGGAAAATATTGAGTTGACATTAAAAACTTTCATCGGCAAACAACTACAAACTCCACCAATGTACTCAGCCAAAAAAGTAGATGGGCAACGACTCTACAAACTCGCCCGTCAAGGCAAAGAAATAGAGCGCGAACCGGTGGAGATAGAAATTTATGATATCAAACTTTTGAACTACAACTGGCCACTTTTAGAAATAGAAGTACAGTGCTCGACCGGCACATACATCCGCACCCTAGCCGAAGATATCGGCACCAAACTGGGCTGTGGAGCATATTGCGAACAACTGCGCCGAACCAAAATTGGTGAATATAGCGTAGAAAATGCCACTAAAATAGAGAAATAAAATCTTGACAAAACTAAAAAAAGGATATAGTTTTACTCTGGACTTCAACATAAACAGGAGGAAAGTCCCGTGCGTTATTTCAAATGGGTTATCAAAAACTGGCAACTTGTGGTTGCCACCGGACTAGGGCTGGGATTTCTTCCCTGGCTCCTGGGAGAAAAGTTCCGAGGAAAAGGTGGGGGCACTATGGGCAGTCTGCTCGCCTATGGCGTACAGATACTGTGGCTGTGGCTCTGCCCGGCCTTTTACCTACCGCTCACAATAGTGGCTGCCTGTGCAAGCTACTCAATCGGTATCAAAACCGTGCCTGAAACGGCCAAGTATTTCATGAGCCGCTGGGGTCCGCGCAAGCGCCACAACGGTGAAGTGACCGAGTACGACTACAACGAGATCTGCATCGACGAAGTGGCTGGCCAATTCGCGGCTGGATTCCCTATCTGGCTGGTGGCCTACAACTTCAAAGTGGCAGCCCTCGTGCTGACCGGCACACTTCTCGCTTTCCGCATCTGGGATACGGCCAAGTTCTGGCCAATCTCGCTGGTGGAAAAAAACAAGAAGTTTTCTCCCGCCCAACAGGTGATGTTGGATGATTGGTACATCGGAGTGATTATTAGCTGGATCCTCCTCTTCATCCTCCTCGTCACTACATAATCCAACAACGCACGCTTCCCACCCTTTCCAAGGGGTGGGTTCGTGTTTAAAATCCCCGTCACCAAAATTGACAACTTTCCGTTTTTGCGCTATAATATATTTGTTAAATATTAATACCGAGAAGACTAAAGTAACAGCGACGCAAGTAAAACCTTAAAAATGTGCTTAAACTAGCTACAAAAATCAACTTTTTACCGGCTGTATTGACAAAAACATTAGCTCCAACAATGCCAAATTTTTGTTTTTCCGCCTCAAATTTTGAACCCTCTCTTATCGGGTAAATTGTAGTTCCCCATTTTTGATGTTTACTTCCGTTTGTATCGCTTTTGATGATACAAACCTGTTATCTTTCAGCTTTCTCTGAAAGTTTTTTTTATTATGAACCAGTTTATCGTACTAATAGTAGCTGTAATAGCCGCTATCGTGGGTATCGGCATCGGTTATCTTTTGCGCAAACAAATCGCGCGTGCCCAAGCCAATTCGCTTGAAGCCACCGCTGACCGTATTTTGACCGAGGCCAAAACCAAACAACAGGAATATATCATAGATGGCAAAGAAAAAGCCCAAAAGATTGTCGACGAAGCCAAACATGAAGAAAAACAAATTCGCCTAGACATACACAATGTCCAACAGCGTTTGGAAAAACGCGAAACAATGTTTGACCAAAAATTGTTAGAATTTCAAGATAGTCAAAAAGTTTTGCAAGAAAAAATTGAAAAAGTAAAAGTCATCAAACAAGAAATCGAAAACCTAAAACTTCAACAAGCCGAAAAACTTCAACAGGTTGCCAATCTTACAAAAGAAGAAGCGAAGTTGGAGTTATTGAGTATGGTTGAAGAAGAAAACAAAACCGATCTGTTCATGCGTATTTCCAAAATGGAACGCGAGAGTTCGGATAAATATGAAGAAAAAGCTGCCAATATTATCCTCGACGCCATCCAGCGCACCGCTTCTTCTCATTCCGCTGAAACCACTTCTTCGGTAGTACATTTACCGAGCGAAGAAATGAAGGGTCGTATTATTGGAAAAGAAGGTCGCAACATTAAAACTATCGAAAAACTTACCGGCTGTGAAATCATCATCGACGAAACTCCTGAATCCATTATGGTTTCCTGTTTCTCACCTATTCGCCGTGAAGTGGCTCGTTTAACCTTGGAAAAATTAATGGCCGATGGACGTATCCAACCAGCTCGTATTGAAGAATTTGTAGAAAAAGCCAAACAAGATTTATCGATAACTATCAAAAAAGCCGGTGAGGAAGCCCTATACAAAATGAACATCGTCGGTCTTGATCCAAAATTAGTAAATATTGTTGGTCGTTTGAAATTCCGCACCAGTTATGGCCAAAACATTTTGAACCACTCGATGGAGGTTGGTTATTTGTCCGCGATCATCGCCGCCGAACTTGGTGTTGATCAAGCCAAAGCTCGCAAGGCTGGATTCTTCCATGATATCGGAAAAGCAGTTGACCAAGAAACTCAAGGTTCTCATCCGGAAATTGGTTATATGCTCTTGAAGAAATTCAACATGGACGAAGACATCTGCCAAGCCGCTCGTGATCACCATTTGGATAAACCGGAAAGTATTTTTGCAACTATCGCCAAAGCGGCTGATGCAATTTCCGGCGCTCGTATTGGTGCCCGCAAAGATTCTTTTGAACAATTTGTAGCGCGTTTGGAAGAGTTAGAAAAAACTGTAAATTCTTTTCCTGGCATTGAAAAAGTTTATGCTATTCAGGCCGGTCGTGAAGTGCGCGTATTTGTTCGACCAAATGAAGTTGACGATTACAATGCATTCCAATTGGCAAAAGATATCGCTCACAAAGTTGAAGAAGAATTACAATATCCGGGAGAAATTCGCATCACCGTAATTCGTGAAAATCGTATCGTGGAATACGCTCGTTAAAAAATTATTTGGCGCAAAAAATAGAAAAACAGCCTGTGGACAAGTAATTATTGCTTATTGTAGCCAAATTAATATAGCTGTGATATAATATAACCGTCGAACAATTAAATTAAACTTTTTTATAGAACGGGGGTGAATTTATGAATAAAGCCGAATTAGCACAAGCGTTGGCAGAAAAGTTAAATGTTTCAAAACGTGAAGCAGAAGACTTTTTAAACACTTTTGTAGAAATGGTTACTTCAAACTTGAAAAAGGGCGAAGAAATAGTTTTGACCGGTTTTGGAGCTTTTAGTTCCAAACTACGTGCAGCTCGCACTGGCGTCAACCCACAAAACCCATCTCAGAAGATCAATATTCCAGCCGTTAAGGTTCCAAAATTCAAGGCAGGAAAAGCTTTGAAAGATGCTCTAAAATAATTTTTAGCAAATAAAAAATCCCCTTGAGAGTACTCTGGGGATTTTTTTATTCAAAGAATTTGATTGGTGTCAGGAGGGAGAATGTCACGTCGTCGCTCCGCTCCTCCTGCGGAAACCTTCGGGTTTCCACAAGCCTTCCTCAGCAATATGGGGAAATACTTTCCCCACCACCCCTTTGTTCGATTCTCCTATTAGATAAAATAATACGCTCTTTTTAAGAGCGTATTATTTTGGTGTCAGGAGGGAGAATCGAACTCCCGACCTCGGCGTTATGAATGCCGTGCTCTAACCAGCTGAGCTACCCTGACAAGTGATGTGTAAAATATCATATTTTTAGACAAAAGTCAATATTTGTAATATAATGGACAGAGCTTAATTTTTACGCCTCGTAGATATAAATTTTCTTGCGCTCAGACTTGTAGCGAATTTGGGGGTTGGCAGACAGCTGGTTTGGTTCTCGCTACTTCGGACAATTCGCGCGGCGAAAATTTTTATCTGTTTGGCTATATATCAACTAATCATATATGACAAAGATAGGGATTATTGGGGGGTCGGGGTTGGATAACCCAAATATTTTGGAAAATGGGAGGGACTTGGAAATTACGACGCCGTTTGGTCCGCCAACATCGTTGTTGAAGGCTGGCACTATTGCGGGTGTGGAAGTGGTGCTTATTGCTCGTCACGGACGTGAACACACTTTGCCACCAACACAGGTGAATTTTCGCGCCAATATTTTTGCATTAAAAGAAGCGGGGTGTACACATATTTTGGCAACTACGGCGGTTGGTTCTTTGAAGCTGGAAATCGGTCGTGGAGATTTGGTAGTACTTGATCAGTTTATAGATTTTACCCACCATCGCGCCACTACTTTTTTTGAAAGTTTTGAACCGGGTCAAATGAAACATACACCGATGGCCGATCCTTTTGATAAAAATTTGCGTCAACTTTTAATTTCCGGTTGCGAAGAACTAAATTTAAAACATCACAAAACCGGAACCGTGATGACCATCGAAGGTCCAAGATTTTCTACTAGAGCAGAAAGTAAAATGTTTAGATCGTGGGGCGCTGAAGTGATCAATATGACCACCGGTCCCGAAGCTACTCTCGCCAATGAGCTCGGCATCCCCTATGCCGCTGTCGCGATGTCCACCGATTATGATTGCTGGAAAGAAGATGAAGATCCGGTCACTTGGGAAGCGGTAATAGAAATTTTCAAAAACAATGTAGAAAAAGTTACCACACTTTTAACCCACATAATTCCAAAAATTTAATATGCCACATACTATCAAAGAAAAAATCCGCACCGTACCGCACTGGCCAAAACAAGGTGTAATGTTTCGAGATATTACTACTCTCTTGCAGGATGCGCAGGGTTTTGGTCACATGATTGATTTGCTTTATGAAAGATACAAAGATTCACAATTAGATGTAATTGTGGGAATAGAAGCACGAGGATTTATTATTGGTTCGGCGCTAGCTCATAAACTTGGATTGGGTTTTGTGCCAATTCGCAAAAAAGGAAAATTACCGGCTGAAACTGTCAGTCAAGAATACGCTTTGGAATATGGCACCGACAAAATCGAAATTCACAGAGATGCGATAACGGCCGGACAAAAAGTTTTGCTCACCGATGATCTCATCGCTACCGGAGGTACCGCGCTAGCGGCATGTAATTTAATAAAACAAATCGGCGGAGAAATCGCCGAATGTTGTTTTATTATTGATTTACCGGAATTAAAAGGAAAGAAGAAACTGGAAGATGCCGGATACAAAACTTTTGCTTTGGTGGAATTTGAAGGAGAGTAAAAAAACTTTTTTATTTTAACGCGTCCCAAATCTGTTCCTCCTCAAAACCCCACTCCATCAGTTTTTTGAACATCTTCATGTTGATAAATTTGTGCAGACTATACTGGATAGTATATTTCATTTTGGTCTGCGGATGTTCAATTCTGGCATGACTGCCTTTGCCAAAATCACAATCTACAACGAGTCCTAATTTTCGACATGCTTTTATCCATTGCGATTGTGTTATGTCCGAAAAACTATGACTAGACATAAACATGCTGTTTAAGAGTCACAGGTTCATTGTCTGCGCGCAAAACAGCATCATTACATAAATATGGCGGAATACCAAAGTAAGTAAAAACAGCATCTCTTATTGTTGGAGTTGCTTCTTTAGTATTTGTACCACCGGTAATTACCCCATCCAGATTCACTGACTCAGCAGTCCAAGATCCGTCGGGATATTGTTCAATTTTAAACTCAATCCTACCGCCCAAACGATTGATTTCTTTTTTCATATCCAAAATACGCTGGTCTGAACCCTCGTTAAAATTATACCCCCACTGGCGCATTTGTTTGGCAGCTAAATAGATTGTTTTGTTCAATAAACGCATAAATTTGAGCGCTATTTTATATATTTTATAGTACTATACAAATCATCAAAAGTCAATTATTATTTCCCGAAAAAGATTTAGTAATTTTATCCCTCTACCTCCATCATAAAAAGATAGAAACAAAGGGATTTGCCTTTTGACGGGGGCAGGCCGATGTGAGTTTTGGAGTTACACAGTATATTTGTAGCTCCAAAAACGGCGGGAGTCAACTTCTTCCAAGATGGCGCGACATTCAGGGTACCAAGACACAGACGAGTGTTCCTTATTGATGCGTTCCTTGATCTGATCAAGGTAATTTCGTGTTTCCTGTTTGATACCACAAGCGATCGTCCTCTCCTTCAGAAGATGAAAATCTCGGCGCGATATCCGGCGACCGATGATTTCCTTCACCGATGGATCTTGTGCCAACAAAAAGCACAAAGGAACGCTCAGGGTGACGAGGACACCTCGACCGTTGGACTTGCCACGAACCGAGATCGGAATCTCAAAGGTGTCGTAGTAGTCGTTGGCGGTCTGGTACAACTCGCCCATCAAACATCCGAACTCGGACGCTCTCTTGGTACGTATGTCGTTCGTCCACCTGTCCTCGCTCAGCCTCGTTGCGTGGTATGCAACTATGTAGTGAGCGAGAGCAAAGCTGGGCGATGTCTTGCCAAGATACCTCTTCAACAGATCATCTGGCATCACATCCAGGGATCTTGTCAAAAAAGTATCCCACCCCTCCCCCACTATCATCTCCTGAAGGGCGTCGCTAACCTTCATGTCCATGAAGATGTTGGTGTAGTATCCACGAAGTGAGATGGCGACCATGGCCAGCGACGCGAGAATTGCCTGTGACAATCCATGACGCACGTGGAAAGACGGCATGCCACGCCGTATCACATCGCCATCAATGATGTCATCAAGGATGCACGATGCCGAGTGCAACAATTCAACGCGCGCGAGGTCGCTGAACATTGCGTCTGCTTTTTCTGGCGTATGCAACCCGCTCCAGATCGCATACTTGAGTGCCAAGACACTCCTGATCTTGCGCCCATGAGCCACAGCATCCGCGACGAGCGGTGCCATTGTGGGATTTTGGCGTCCAAGCGATGTAAGAGCAGTATTGATCTTGGCGTGGAATTTCACCAGCCAAGCATCGTGTACACTACTATTCATGTTCCGTCTCCTTGTGTGAAGTGGATTATCCAACGGCAGAAACCGCCGAAGGTAAACAATCCAATTCTATATTATTACTGTAGTTTATCAATACCAATTTGACATAAATTATTTTTATAACCAAAACCGCTATGCATAGATAAGAAAATAGGTTGTCAGAGCATACTTGACAACAACTTATATACATGCTTTAATTCATATATATGAATATCCTCAATTTACTCCACGACTTGGGTCTTGGAGAAGCCGAGTCAAAAATTTACTTGGAAGCGTTAAAAAGAGAACGTTTTACCGCGCGTGAGATGTCGAACGCTACCGCCATCAAACGACCGGCGGTTTATTACACATTAACCATCTTACAAAAAAAGGGTTTAATTTTTGTATGCGGTAAAGGAAAAGTAGAAAGATTCAAAGCCGAACAACCGGAACAATTGTTGGCGATGATCAACCGACAACAACACAAATTAAGCAACATGGAAAAAAACTTGGAAAAAGCGTTGCCCCTATTCCCTGAGAGAGATACAATTTCTCTTGGCCTGCCAAATATTACTTACCATCGAGGAGTTGAAGGTATGAAAAATTTAATTGAAAAAGTTTATCAATGCAGAGAAAAAATTCTTTATACCATCATGCCATCGTTTAGAAAAATAGAACCATATCTGGATGAAAATTATTCTTCATATTATTTGGAAGAACGCGCCAAAAGAGGAATCATTACCAAAAGTATCTGGCAAGATTTTCCGAGTAATAAAAATTTTAGCAATCACAAAAAATATCTACGCGACATTAGAATCGCGCCAAAAAGCATGGTTGGGAGTTTGAATTCAATGATTGATATTTTTGATAACAATGTAGTCATCTCCACCGCCCAACCGGAATTATTCGGTTTGGCCATCGCCAGCTATGATTATAGCCAGACGATGAAAGCGTTGTTTGATAGTATGTGGAAAAAATCTGCGTCCCTATAAAAACAATTTTTTAATTTCTTCGGCATCGGCTTTGATTATCCCCTTTTCGGTAATTATGCCGGCAATAAGTTCGGCGGGTGTAACATCAAAACCGGGATTAAAAGCATGCGAACCGGGAGAGCAAACCATCACTTTGGTTAGTTCTCCTTTTTCGTTTGGTCCGGTTTGATAGAGTACTTCATCTTCACTGCGTTCTTCAATTTTGATATCTTTACCACTAGTGCAATTCAAATCAAAAGTATTCAATGGCGCGGCAACATAAAAAGGAATATTGTAATATTTAGCGGCAATTGCTTTTTCCAAAGTACCGATTTTGTTGGCCGTATCACCATTGGTAGCGATACGATCAGCCCCAACAATCATCAAATCAATTTTGCCTTGTGACATTAAGTGCGCACCGGCATTGTCTGGAATGATCATATGTGGCACACCTTCATTTTGTAATTCCCAAGCAGTGAGACGCGCACCCTGTCCACGCGGACGAGTTTCATCGGCATAAACAAAAATTTTCTTGCCACCACGATGAGCAACATACATTGGCGATAAGGCCGTTCCCCAATCTACACATCCCAACCAACCGGCATTGCAATGGGTTTCAATATTCATTCCATCTTTTAATAATTCCGCGCCATACTCACCGATTGTTTTCGTCGCCAACACACTTTCTTCCATCATTTTTTGTACTTCGGCTTGCGCACCCGTTACTGGATCGTTGGATTGTTTTGCACTATCATATACCCTTTTTACGGCATAAAATAAATTCACGGCCGTTGGTCTAGTGGCTTCGATCTCTTTTTTGGCTTGATCCACAAACGACCACACATCATCTGCCGGCGCTTCCAAAAATGCCTGAGCCAAAGCACTGCCCGCCGCCGCTTCCAAAGCAATTGCTCCGCGCACCAACATAGATTTTATCGCCTCACAAGTTTGGTGATAATTTTTTGATTCAAAAATTCTAAATTCAAATGGCAGCAGATTTTGCTCAATCATAAAGACTGAACCGCCGTCTTTCCATACTGTACGATAAGATTGATTGTTTACCAACATAAATATTGTTAAAATTATACCGATATTTTAACAAATTGAATAATAAAAAACAAGGCGCTACGATTGACTGAATGGCTAAAAAAACATATAATAGGAACACTTAATTTTGGAAAAAATTAACAAAAAACAAAAATCTATGCCAATCCAAACTTTGTTGTTCATAATATTTAGCATCGTAATAGTCGGCTTTTTAGTGGTGGACTTAGGTTTTTTTAATCGAAAAAATCACCGGATTGAATTTAAGCCGGCTTTATTTCAATCTCTGTTTTGGATAGGAATATCACTCGCTTTTGGCGCCTTGATTTATTTTTTCATGGACAAAAATCTGGCGGTTGAATTTATATCCGCCTATGTTACCGAAAAAATGTTGTCGGTAGACAATTTGTTCGTCATCATGCTCATTTTCAGTTATTTCAAACTGGAAGAAAAATACCACCACCGCGCTTTATTCTGGGGGATACTCGGAGCAATTATATTTCGAGGAATTTTTATTACTGCCGGAGCGTATATTATTCATAAATTTTTCTGGGTACTATATATTTTCGGAGCGTTGTTAATATATACCGCGATTAAATTGTTAAAAGACAAAAAAGAAGAACATATAGATTTCCGACAAAACAAAATAGTTAGGTTGGCGCACAAATTTTTGCCTTTTACCGCCAACCACCACAATGGCAAATTCTTTTTGTGGGAAAATAAAAAATTCTTTTTCACTTCCCTGTTTTTGATTGTCCTATTAGTTGAGGCAACAGATATTATTTTTGCCATGGATTCTATCCCGGCGGTATTTGCCATTTCACAAAATTGGTTTATCGTTTTTACTTCCAATATTTTTGCAATAATGGGTTTGCGTGCCCTATTTTTCTTGGTAGAAAACATTTTACACCGCTTTCATCATCTGCAAAAGGGCCTCGCCTTCATCTTGTTTTTCATCGGCGCCAAAATGCTTTCCGGCATCTTTGGTTTACATATTTCTTCGCTAATTTCTTTTGGAGTGATTATGGTTGCCTTGGCCGCTTCGATGATACTATCCGTTATTTTTCCGAAGAAGATTTGAGTGAGTTTTTAAAAATTCATTGGTAATTTTTTCTACCGCGCTAGCATCAACCGCATTTTCCATCAAAGCAATTCTCAATTCTTTGGCATCGTCAAAACCATTCACATAGGCTTTGTAATGTTTTTTCATAATATCAAAACCTTTGTGCTCGGTCAGGAATTTTTCAAATAAATAAGTATGTTCAATCATTACTTTTAGTTTTTGTTCCACTGAAATTTCTTTCCCGATCATTTCTCTATTAAACACCCAAGGATTGCCAAATATCCCCCGCCCAATCATCACCCCATCACAACCTGTTTCTGCTACTTTTTGGTAGGCCTGAGTCAAATTTTCTACATCGCCATTTCCCAAAACCAAAGTTTTGTCGGGTGAATTATCAAAAGCGTCGCGAATTTGCACCGCTTCTTTGATATGCTCCCAACGCGCCGGCACCAATGACATCTCTTTGCGAGTGCGAGCGTGGATGGTTATCGCCGCCGGTTTAGTTTGAAGCAATACCGGTAACCATTCTGATAAAATATTTTTGTTATAACCGATTCTAGTTTTTACCGATACCGGCAAGTCGCCAGCACCCTCTTTGGTGGCCAATATTATTTCTTGCGCCAAAGAAAAATTTTGCATTAGTTTTGCTCCCGCCCCTTGTTTCTCTACATTTTTATCCGGACAACCCATATTAATATCTATTCCATCAAATTTCAATTCTTTTAAAAATTGCGCGGTTTTATAAAAATTCTCCGGTTTTGAACCAAAAATTTGCGCCACCACCGGACGTTCACTTTCATCATATTTTAGATCAATCATCAAATGTTCCCGCCCTTTGGACATCAAACCATCACAAGAGACAAACTCCGTCCACATCACATCCGGTTTGCCATATTTGGCCAACAAAAACCTAAAAGCCGCGTCGGTAACATTGGCCATCGGCGCTAAAACAAATATTGGTTTTTTTAATTTTTTCCAAAATCCGGTAGACATAGATATAAATTCCACATTATTATCCATTATTTAGCCAAAAAAGTCAATCCTAAAAAACACCGCCGAGTTTACAAATGCCAGTTTTTTTGTTATCCTGCCATACATTATGGCAACCCTACTAACAATCGAAAAACTCAACAAAGCCTATCATCAACAAGTGCTTTTTAAAGATGCCAATTTGGCTATTCATGAAAAACAAAAAATTGGTGTAATTGGACGCAACGGTGCCGGCAAATCCACCCTGTTTCGCATGATCGTTGGCGAAGAAAATTATGACTCAGGTATTATTGCTATTCAAGAAATTACTCGCTTGGGTTATCTACAACAGCACGAACAAATAGATCCGGAAAAAACCGTAATGGAATTTTTACAACATACCACCCAAAAAGAAAATTGGCAATGCGCCAAAATGGCCGGCAAATTTGAAATCAAAGGCGATTTATTGTCCACCAAACTATCCGCTCTTTCCGGTGGCTACCAAATGCGCGTGCGACTTTGTGTGATGTTGCTCAAAGAACCAAATCTTTTTTTATTGGACGAACCGACCAACTATTTAGATGTACACACTCAATTATTATTGGAAAAATTTTTACAAACTTATAGTGAATCTTTTTTAATAATTTCTCACGATCGAGAATTTCTAAAACGCACCTGTGAACAAACTTTGGAAATTGAACATGGAAATCTTGTTTTATTTCCTCGGCCAATTGATGAATATCTGGATTACAAAGAAGAGCGACTGGCTTTTGCCAAATTATATAACAAAAAAATCGAACGCGAACAAAGACACCTGCAAAATTTTGTGGACCGATTCAGATACAAAGCCAGCAAGGCCACTCAAGCACAAAGCAAACTCAAAGCCATTGAGCGTTTGCAAAAAATAGACATCCGCAGTCCGCTCTCTACCGTTCGCATTTCAATTCCTGACACCGAAACTAGAAAAGGACTACTGTTTAGAAGTGAAAATTTGGCGATTGGTTATGATAACAAAATTATTGCTCAAAATATCACTATTGATGTTGATCGTGGTGAACATGTGGCCATATTGGGAGATAATGGACAAGGAAAAACTACTTTTCTCAAAACAATCGCCCAATCATTGGCGCCACTAAGCGGAAAATACAAATGGGCACCGGATGCCACTATCGCCTATTATGCCCAACATGTTCCCAGCGCTCTAAACCCAAACGAACAAGTTTGGAAACATCTACGCGCTACCGCGCCAGCAGATATCAACGATGAATTGGTTATGCAAATGGCTGGAAATTTTTTGTTTCGCCAAGATGATTTAGAAAAAAATATTTCCGTATTATCCGGCGGTGAAAAAGCCAGACTGTGTTTGGCTAGTATCTTATTATCCAAAAGTAAAATATTATTACTCGACGAACCGACCAACCATTTGGATTTTGAAACTGTGGAAGCATTGGCTATCGCCTTGCAAGATTTCAAAGGCACGGTGTTTTTTATCAGTCACAACCGCACTTTTGTAAACTCGGTAGCCACCATGATTATCGAAGTCAAAGACGGTGCGGTGCGCCGTTATGTTGGCACTTATGAAGATTATATTTATCATCTGGAACAAATGATTGACGAACAAGAAAAAGAAGATACGGAAATCGTCGATCTGGAAAAAACCGAAAAAAATAATGATAAAAAACAACGCTTTGAAAAAATAAAAATTGAAAAAAAGAAACTCAAAAAAATCGAGGATGAAATTTATGAATTGGAAAAAGAAAAAACTCGTCTAAACAGAAAACAAACAAAAAATCCTGAAAAATTTTCAAAAGAAGACTATGAATTGTTTGGAGAAATTGTAAAACAAATCCAAACAAAAGAAGAAGAGTGGTTAAAAATTCAAGAAAGTACTATTCGGTAGTTTTGCCATCAAAATGTTCTTCGCTGGCCTCTGCTTCCTCCTTGGTATGACGTACCACTTTGTCCATATGTTCCGGTGGAGAATAAACAGTATAAAGCTTCAACTCTTTGTCCGCAGAAGTGTTGATGAAATTGTGATTTGTCCCAGCCGGCACCACCACCGCAAAACCGTCGGTGATTTTGTGTTCCACACCATCAAGAATCGCCTTGCCCTCACCTTGTTCAATACGGATAAACTGGTCGAGATGGTGCACTTCCATGCCAATATCTTCCAAAGGAAGCAAACTCATCAAAACCAACTGACTATGTTGAGCAGTATACAACACCCGGCGAAAATCTGAATTAGCCGCGGTCTCCTGCTCCAAATTGACGACAAAACCTTGCATATATTTTTGATTAAAAATTAACAATATTATTATATCATACAAATAAACTTTTTACGCAAAAGAAAAAAGCGACTGGCGGCCGCTCTTTTCTTTTCTGTCTGTACTTAAGTCCAAAATGAACGGTGCGTCTGTTGCCGGTTAGGCAAACAAGCACACCGGGTTAATGGGCCATATCTTCGCGTGAGCAAAAATACAGCACCGGTTGCGGGGAAAAGTTACTGACAAATCCCCAAATAAGCATCGCTTCTGCAATGCACTTTCCAGTCATGACGAGCAGCAACACTCGAATTGACCATCTCCACCAAACCTGTTACCTCGTTCAGGTAGTAATGGGGACGGAAAATGGCGTAGAAGTTGTTGTTTCTGCCGAAAATGTCTTTGATATTCCAATGAGCGGGGCGGAATTCTTGCAGAATCCAACCTTCGCCGACTTGAGCATCTACGACAGCCCGACCCAACAACTCAGTGCGATCCACCAGTTTCATGGATTTCACACCGAGGTGGTATACGGCATGACAGCCACCACGAAATTCCTTGCATGCGCCACCATACTTCAAGACAAAATTGCGCGGATGCCTTTCCACCAGTTCCCTGACAGTGAAATTCTTCCCTTTGAAAGGAATTTCCTGACCCCCTTCATACACCACGAAAGTCGGCGGGCACAAACCCTTTTCCTCTGTGGTGAAAAGATGACCGGTGGTTGGGTGGTGGAGCAAGGCCATTACGAACTTGGTTTCGGGAACCATGGTCGGAAGCAAATCCAACTCCACCTCACCCTTCAGCCAACGCTCTAGAAGCCGTCGACCTTTGGGGTGAGCGATGAGTTCCGGCAGAGGCGGACGCTTTATCACAGCTTCCGCACTTTCGGCATCGAAGTCATTATCGTTTTCAGCGACAATCACCTCAACACCTATTTTTCTGCACTCCTCGCACAAAAACCGAACCGAATTGCGGTGGTTTTGATCATGGAGCCACCATGACAACTTTCGACCATTGGCCCAATCCTTGTAGGCCGCAAGAATGGGCGACTCCTCAGCTGAAATGCCGTAATGCTGTTCCAGCTCACGAGAATATGCCCAGCCCGATCCCGGACACTGGAACTCGGCGATTTGACCCTCACCCACCACATCGGCGCGAAAGAATCGCACGGGAGAACGTTCACCCACCGTGATCATGAGCTCGCGCGCCAGATTGTGGTACTGACCTGGAATTGAACCCAGCATGAGTTTGGATATCCATTCCAAACCAAGTTCACCGGCCATGGCCATAGCGACCAAACCGGAAACCTTCGTGAGTACACTTTGACCCAGACGACCGATGTCCTGCCATCGCTGTTTCATTTCCGCATTCACTTCTACGATGTGAGGAAGGGTGTGAAAACCCATCCCCCCAATCGAACGAGCCGCACCTGAATCGAATTTTGTGTCCATTGCCTTTATCCTTCCACTGATTGTGGATTTTTTGTCTGCCAGCGCAGAGTTCGACTGTAAACCTATACAACCAAACTCTACGAACGACAGACAAAAAAATTTTTAAACCGACCTGCCTATGGTCGCTAATTTTTCTCCAAAAATATACAACTGTCTATCTGCCATTTCTATAATCACTCCGGAAAATGGCGCTACTACAGTTGTTGATTTTAAATTTTTCGGATTAATAAGTAAGCCGATTGAATCGCCAACAGAAATTTTATCGCCAAGTAATTTTAAAGGAACAAACAATCCTGTAGTTGGTGACATTACCATTTGCCTTTCAAAAATTGGCACCATTGTTGAGGGAGATGTTTTGTCACCAGATACTACCGCCAAAATATTTCTCAAACCATTGGTTAATTTATTTAATTCATCATCATTTTTAATTTGTCGAATCGGCGGATATTCCAACGGAATAACAATTTTGCCATATTGTTTTATGAGATATATTCCCAAAGCGCTTTCTACTCGCTTCTCGGTGTTCTTAATATCCATTTTTATAATCGTATCCATTTTTGAAACCGCCAAACAACGTTTCACCATATCATTATTTTTGTCATTGGCTTGAGGTAATAACAAACCGGCAGACAAACATGGACGCATAAAAGTATGCAAATCGATAATTACGTCATACCCAACCGCCAACCGAATAAGTTTTTCGCGTAAAGCGCTAGTGGCGCCGCGAGCTTGCAACGGATTGGGATAACCGCGATTTGGATCCGCATTGTCCAATGGCACAAATCGAGTACGCTGAATTAACCCCAACGGATTGGCGCTTGGAATAATTGTTATTTTGTTTTTAAAATCTGAAAATCCAGATAATAATTTTTGCAGAACATAATATCCGGTAAGCTCATCGCCATGGATATTATTAATAATTAACACTTTCGGTGACTCGCCGGAATTTACCAGCAGTGGTAAGTTGAGATCAAAAACACCCAAAGATGCAATTGGTAAAATGTAAGAAGTAAAAGCCATATAATAAATACAAAAATTAAATAAATAAAATAAAAAACCGCCCCGGTTTAGGGGCGGTTCTAATGTGAAGTTTTAAATCACAAACTCTCCGCGCCAAAACCGGAACGGTTGTAATACCAAGCAGTATTAATAAATAACATGTGATTCATATATTTTTATATTATCACTCGCTCTAATATCTGTCAACCCCACGTTGTTAATAAAAAACAACTATGCTGCTTTTCTATTTCCAGCGACTGTCGGTGGCTCTAACTTTTTTTTCACAGTAGGGGGAGTTTCGCTAACAGCCATCTCGTCTTCCACCATTCCAAAATATTCCTCATAATCATCAAAACCAGCCGGAAAATGATAGTCTCCAAATTTTTTGTTAAGCACCAAAGTTTCCATCCTGCCTTTAAATTCGCCAAATTTTTCTATGGCAGAATCGCCCAAAGTAATTTTAAACGCTTTTTCTAATAGCTCCATCTTCCATGGGTTGGCTATCGCTTCCTGTAAATTAGCAACAATCTTTTGATCAATCGACTGCTCCTTTACAGCGCGCAAAGGAAGAGATAATACATCTTTCTTTTGTCGTGTCGGAAAAATTGCGCCATGATCAATCGCAACTAATCTACCATTTTCATCTTCCAAAAAATTACCGTGGTGTCTGTCTGAATTTTCAAGCACAAAATCCAAAGTGGCAATTAATTGCAAATCTCCTTGATTGGCTTCTGTTTGCCAATTAAAATGTTCAACCGCCATGCGCCCTTCTTTTACCCAAGCCTGAACCGAACCAACTCGACCGTCAATTTTTCTGATTACCGTCGGTGGCACCACTCGCTCTGCTCCTATAGCCTTGGCTACTACCCCTGCCAACCATTCACGCAAATGTCCACGTGGGATGTGGTTGGTCAAGGTACCGATATCTGAACCTTTAACCATAATATGCGGTTCACCATCCGCCGGTTTGAACACCGCTTCTGCTTTATCATCGCCAGACAACCCTATTTTCCTAACTTCACTATTTAAAACACGTGATCTAAAAGCTTGGGTTTGTCGGTCTGAAATTTCTGTAAACTTTTTATATTTCTCGTCTATGTCGTTATCGTCAATAGTTTCCACTTCCTGTTCCAGTCTTTTTATTTCCAACTCGCAATTTTCAGCTGTAGTCAGATCAGCATCTTTGCGTGTTCTAATAGTCAACAATTCTTCCTTCTCACCCTCACGTAAAAAATTCTCAAATTTATTGCGTCGCAACGCCTCATGCATAGCTTGCGTGTCCCCGGATTTTATATATTCACCAATCAAAATACTCGACAGCTTTTCATCTATCAATATGGTTTCCAACATTTGCTCTGTTCGCTCTTCTTCAGTTTTTTGTTTTTCAAACAAAACCTTATCTTCTACAGTTGGCTTTTTTTCAGAAATAATCGTAGCCTCAACCGCTTCAGGTGATTTTAGGCGATCACTTTTTTTACCTCTCACTGCCAAATCCCTAGTTACGGCCATTCTAGCTTCTGACATATTGAAAAAATTATTGAGCACCAACCTCTGGTGATTTAATTTCAGTAGCAAATAAATAAGGTGAACTAAAATGCGCTTTCAAAGCTATCAAAAAACGCACCCCATCTTGAGGGGTGACTTTAGTCGGTTCCGATACAGTATTTACTATTATGCCATCTTTTAATCTCAAACCTTCTATCAATTCGGCATCTCCGACCATATTGACTGTGCCGTCGGCTTTCAGAGTACAACGCAATCTTAGGTGTATTTTATCCCCTTCACCACTTTCACACAAATCTACAAAACAGCCAACCGGATACTTTGAGTCTTTATTTTCAGTATGAGCATGACCGCCTTTTTCATCTAACATATTGTTTTTATTAATTATACATCAAGTTTAACATGTATTTGCGACAGTGGCAATTTCAAATTATTATAAATTCGATGTGTTCATACCCCTCAGAATAAAAACTGTTCATTTTTGGCGACGGTAACTCCAAACAATTTATTTTACGTTCCGCAAATTCTATAGGCTGGTTTAGTCTAAATGTAGATATTGGTCTGCCCCCTATCTCTTCCTCGTTGATTAGATTTCCTAATTGAGAAAATTTATTTTTTAATTGATTGTAACGTTCGTTTATTTCCACCCTATAACATATATGATCCAACTCATATTCAGATACATCAATTCCATCTTTTTCAAGTAGTTGAAATATTTTTTCAAGAAAAGGGGTGGCTTGTATAATTAATTCATTCATATTGTATTTGTAACGCGAAGTAATATACATCATATTTTTCTGCTTTTTGTGACTTTTCAATTTTGATTATCTTGTATCCGTTATTTTCTAAAAGTTGGCGCATTTCAACCGACACCCCAAATACTTTAACTTTAATCAACGCGAGATTATTATTTTTGGCATATTCCTTATTTTTTTGGAGTAGTTGTTTGCCGATTCCTAGACTGCGATATTCTTTATTAACACCCAATATCCATAAATACAAACCATCACCATCTTTATATGCGATAGAGTCTCCTATAATTTTATCACTTTCCGTAGCAATAAATATTACTGACTCTTTATCAACTAACCTGTCTCTGTATTCAAACAAAGAATAGGGTTTGTTCTCATACATTCCAGAAAAAATATTGTAGTTTAAATCAACTATTTCCTCTAGATCACCAATATCTGAATTTTGTATTTTTACTGACATACAAATGATTCGCGTGTAGACACAACGGGTTTTGAACAGAATACTTTGAACACACTCTATCAATCTTTTGTTTCTCTGTTTGAAAGTAAAATTGCAGTATCCACTAGGTATGAACCCTGTCCATTGTCAGAACCAACTGTGTAAATTTGAACAGGTACTACTAATTCTTGGGGCGTGTCAACAAACGAACTCGTATCCACTAATCTCAATTTATCCCCTCCTTGAACAGCCATACTAAGCCACGCAGCTCTATTTGTTGTGCTTATTTTTTTTCCTATACCACCTTTCACTTTTGGCAAGGTTCTCTGTGCCACCAAAGATTGATGAGATGGTGGCCTGCCGTCAAGTGGCTTAACTAATGGCACTCTAATAATTGGTGACCCTACCGGAATCCCTTCAGTAAGAGTTTTGGAATTATGTTTTGCTAAAGTAGAAGAAAGATAAGTGACTATATGGAATAAAAGTTTTTCATCGTCTGCTTTTAAATTTGCATCCCCTAATATAGTTCTAAACTTTTCTAAAAAGAATTTTCTCATTTCTGGAGGTATTAAGGCCTGCCAGCCAATTTTTTTAATTGCGGCACACTCGGGTGTGTCCAAAATTTCTCTCTGGCATTTTTCCCAAAGTTCCACATTCTCTGCTGACGAAACCCAACCTTTGTCATCTTCACCGTAATATTTTGCTATAATTCTCCCACTTGAAAACAAATAACATAAAAATTCTGGCCTATTTTTTTCACACTTTTCAAGAAAATCTTCTTCTGGAGGAAGAGCCGAAAATCCTGACCTTTCCCATACAGATTCATATAAATCGGATTCGGAAAGTAACTCAATTCTTGTCTTTCCAGTATTTATCAAACCCTCTTTTTCTAAAGTTCTAAGCAAGCGTTGCCTGTCTGCATAATATTGCTCATAAACAGTCTTAAATCTCGGTTTCCCGGTTTGACCAGCAGGATGCTGAGCAATATCCAACCACAAGGCAGTCAAGTCTTCGTCTATCATTCGAAATTGAGCCCCTGGCTCGTGAGCAGAATGCACTCGGTCTAAAGCCGCCTGCACCATCATTACAGCTGACATATCAGCAAGCTGTGCTTTGTTCAATTCGGGATGATCTAAGTGTCTAGGAGTTCCATAAATTCCAACCAATACTAAAGGAGATCCTTTTTCTATAGCTATATTTGCTTCTTTCTGCAAAGCTTGTTTGGCTGCGCCTTCGGGGGGGGCTCCTATTCTTGTTTCTTCAGTATCAATCAAGCGATCTATTACAGTTAAACCAGAATATTCTCCTACATTGCAAGTACCATATCTACAAGGCCTTGGAAATAAATTTTGCAACGTGTGCTCTAATTTAGATGTTTCAGACATCACAAAGTCTTTATGCTCTTTTGGAATCCTAGAATCATCAGGAACAGCGTAAAATCTCCTATTTTCTTGGCTCATAAAAAATTGTATTTAAAACTTACTTTACAAGTTTATCAGACGGCCGAAGTTTCAGCAAGATATAACGTTGAGAATTTATCGTCATCTTGCCAACCGCAATCGACTCTACTCCTTGCCGTGAGTAATGGTGATCCTTCACTGGAAATACTCCTTCTCTTAACTAAAACAAAAACTGCCTCTTTTTAAGATGCAGTTCCATTTAGTAAATCTAATTGCAACAGTTGGTAAACTAATTCCTAATACAAATCAGAGTGAGTCCCAATCGTGATAAATATTGCCATATCTCCTTGATCTTCAAAAATAGCCCTGTAATCACCACTGACATTTATGCTTTTAGAAATTTTACCGCTTCTTTAGAGGAAGAAAACTTTGGTGAAAGATTTTTTCCTTGAGCAATATCCTTTAATGCGCCTTTAATTTCTTTGCCGGCAGTAGTATTAAATTTTTCACTACCAACCAAACCAAGAGTTAAATGACCATCTACAAAGGCCTTGGTGGCGAGCTTAAGAATAGACGAAAAAGCTATGCCTTCGTGTTGCGCCTTGGCCATAGCACGATCTTTGAGTTTTGTATCAATTTTGAATATAACTTGGGTAACCATATTATTAAAATACATAATTTAGTATGTATATATTATATATATTTTGTATATATGTCAAGAGACAGGAACTCATAAGTGAATTTTTAATAAAATCGAACCCATTATTTATGCTGAGATAAAACAAAATTCCTTCATTTTCTGAAGGAATTCTCGTTTGGTATCACTTTACAACGAAGTAAGAACCTATTTTGAACAAAATTATTAGGGGGCTATGGTGTAGGGGCTCTGCCCCTACAACCCCGTGAAATTGGGGTGGGCAAAAAGGAAGGGGTTTTAGGGGAGGGAATTTTTGCCCGCCCGTTTTTTCTGTCATTTACACATATTGCCACCCACTATGTTTTTTGGTATAGTAATGGTTATATGAATGAATCATCATTTCAAGGCGACAGACGGGATACCTCTTCTTTGGATATTTGGTTGGCCACCGAGTTTAGGGAAGAATATGACCGACAATACAGAATCCTAAATAAGTTAGGATTGTTAGATATTCTCCCTGAATCCAATGAAATGGGGATAATTGGCATAGATAACCAAGAGTATCCCATACCCAGCAAAGAAACAATAGAACAAGAGATAAAAAGAAATAGAGAAGTGTATGAAACCAAACTGTCCCAAGGGTTTACAGAAATCCAACTCACCCCTTTTGCCATACCGTTGGATAACCTAATATCCACACTGGAACAAAGGATAAAAGAACACCACAAACAAGGAAAACTTTTGGCCACCAAAGAAAGTCCAAGTGATAAAGATGAACCGCTGGATTTAGACACCAACCAGCCGGTGTATGTCTGGGACGAGTGGAAAGGAAGCGATATTGATGGCAGTGGTGTTTACCATCCAACTTCGTTTGACCAAACCAAACACAATGGATACACCAAAGCCGAAGTGTTAAAAGCAAAAGAGGGTTTGCCCTTGGCCGGCTGGAATGTGTTAATGGTAGAACCAAATAAAAATATACCAAGACAAGGCAAAGGAAAAACAATAGGAAAGAGAAAACAAATAGAAACCAACCAAACACCAAGAGAATATTTAAAACAACTTCAAACCAACCCTGAGTACGCCAATGAGCAAGGAATGACCAACGAGGACTGGCTAACTATGTTTATTACTCACCTTGAAAAAACCAATCAGGTTATTGATGATTACAGCGGTAAAGGCAGTGCGAATTTTTTAGCTGGTTCTTACAAGCCGTCTTCCGACTTCTTGGGCTACGGCAACTGGAATCGCGACAATCGTCAGGCCTTCTTGTACAGGGGCAATCCCGGCAATCGGGTTTCCAGCACTGGTCTTCGTTCCGCGGTGGGGATTGGACAGGAATTGGTGTTTGGGGTTTGATTTTTCTTTTTTATTTTTATTTTAAATTTCGTAAATACGACCTACGCTGGTTGAAGAAGCGATTTGTAAATTGAATCGTTTTTCTTTTTTTTCTTTAACATATCTTTTCTGTAAATATTGTGCCACTGCCTCACGATTGGAAAGCGCATGCCAGCCAGATAAGTGTTCGGTGATATAAGCATTAGTCAAACCATTGTCTTTTTGGAATTGTTTAGCAATTTTTAATACCGCTTCGCAAAATCCACCAGCGTCAATTTTATCTAAAAATGCGGTATTTGGATTAAACCCGCGCAAAACTAATGATTTACCGCCAGCTGGATCTTTAATAATATACGCCTGAATATTCCCCTGCACAGTTTGTTCATTTTCCACTACATTAATATGAAAATGATCTTTTCGCTCAAACAATGATACATCTTGCGCTGTACAAATACCGGCCGAGGCCTTGGCAAAAAACGAACCGACATTTTTTGAAATAAAGGCCTTTATTTGTCTTTTGCCATCTGCTTGTGCCCCTTCTCCAGTGTCGCTTTCTACAAACTTGTTCGTCATTTTGGAAATTTCTTCTCGGATTATTTTTAAAACTTTAGTTTGGATAAACACGGCCAAAGTTTTGGAAGCATCTTCGCGGGTAGCCACCGTTTCCCAGTTTAAATTTTCACCATCTTTGGCTAATTTTTTTCTTAACACAGTTTGTCTGTCAGGCACAGCTAAAATTTTTAATACTTTGCCCTCAACTTTTGGATTAGCGCCAAGAAAGTTTTTTAATCTTTCCCAATAATTATCTGAAAAATATACTCCTAATAATTCCTTCAATTCATTTAGATAAGTATAAAAATTATTCGGCGTCAAATTGCTACTTCTTTCCAAAAAATTACGAACGGGCTGGTCGGCACCCATTAAACCCAATAAAGATGTGAGTTCTTTGGTTTCAAAGTCCGAACCGGCTTTAGCCACTTTTTCCAAAGTTTTAGCTACTCCAACCACCTCTTCTTCGGATTGAGGTGTCTTTCCGGCAAAAAGTTCGCGATAATTTTTTAGTTTTTCTTTATCCAATCTTTCGCCTGGTTTAAGCGCATAACGTTTGCCTTGTTCCATTACAAAAGGATAGCCATCTTCAGGAAATTTAAAACCTTCCAAATCTTCAGTGTGATCATCTAATTTTTCAATAAAACTTTGAACGCTGGAAAAACTCATGCCAACCGGCTGATAAGATAAATACACCATTTCCGCTAAAATTTCTCTATCTTCTCTCGACAAAATATTTCTAATCGGCCGATTTTGAAAAAACTTCGGTTTTAACTCTTTAATTTTTTTAGCTAATTCTTTTTTACCTTTGGTATCAGTGCGACGATAACGTTCAAAAATAATCGGTGTAATTGAATCCAAATCTTGTAAAGCTTGAAAAACTTCTGCTTCATTTTCGGCAGGATTATATCCGCGAATTTGCACTAATGTATCCACAACCGTGTTAAATTGATTGGGATATTGAGCAATTAATTTTTTTAAAAAAGGCCAGTTTGTTTCATTATCAAAATATTGTTTGGCTTTTTCAGTCAGCACTTTTTCTTTGAGTAGTTTATCAAAAAATCGTTTAAATAAAATTGGCGGTAAATCTTTTTTGCCCAAGAATTTCATCGCCAACAATCCGCCTTTCACCGCGTCGGCGTCTAATAATTCGTCTAAAATTTTAGCGGAATATTCATAGCGTCTGGCTTGTTGCTCCGGTTTTTGAGCTTTGATCAGCCCTTTTGACCCTACTTCAGCCAAACTTCTTGTACTATCTTCTCCTTTTAAATTGGATAGTGTTTGAGAAAGTGAAATAACATTACTTGTGGCATTTTCTCCTGATTCAACTAAAATCTGTTCTAATGTTTTGGCGGCTCGCACCATTATTGATAATCTTTGGTCTTGTTCGGATTCTGTTTGAGCGAATTGTTCCGATAAAAATTGACTTACCATTTTATCAATAATAATAGAGATTACATCCCTTTGTTGTACTGGTATAGAATTCAAAAATTCTTCCCTGTCCTTCTCTGGTAAAATTAAAGCATATTGTTTTAAAAATCCTTCACTATTTTGACAAGCTAAAATAATTTTTTCTTTTTTTGGTAATGGCAAACTTTCTAACAATCTTTTTTCCACTCCCAATAATATTGCTTGAGGCAATAAATGAGAAGGATTGGTTTTGGCGAGATCTTTACCAGCTTCAATACATTGATTGGCTTTGTTTATATCTTCTTTGGCGTCTTGTCCGCAAGCCGTAGCTAATTTCGCGACCTTGGCATATAAAAAAGCGGCGTGCCTCGGATCAATTTCTTCGGCTTGTTGCGCGTTTTGGCGTAAAACAACTATTTGTAAAAGCAAATCATCCGCCGAAATATTTTCTGCTTCTATTTCACCATTCATTTCTTGGTGCACACCTTTAATAATTTTGGCATAACGCGGATCTTTGGCAGTATCTCCAATATCCAACATACTCTTTTTTAATTCAAACTGTCGTCGGCGAATATTAGCCCGAGTCATAATTGAATCCGCTTCTGCAGATGTTAATTCTAAAGATGTCAAAATATCTGCCGAACTATTTTCAGGCATTGGAGGTGAAAAATTTTCAGGGCGTCTGGTCATATATTTTAGTAATTAACCAATCAAAATATTTTATTTTCTTTTTTTGGTGTTGTTTTATAAGTCCGTAATAACTGGCAACATTTTGGCGGTTTAGATTGCTTTGTACGCGGTGCCAATTTTTAGCTTTAAGTCGGCGACCGGTAGGGTATATTTCCACTCCTAAAAAATGAATGCCTTTTCTTACTGGTAGTATTATATTATGTTTATGATTTATTTCAAGCCCCAGTACATTTTTTAGAAAAATTATCGTTTGCGCGCGCATATTTTCCAAAACTATCCTATTTGGCGCGATTATGATAAAATCATCACCATAACGCAGATAAAATTGTGGTTTCAAAATATTTTTTATATGTCTGTCCAATTCGTTCAAGTAAATATTGCCAAAAATTTGGCTGGTGAGATTTCCAATTGGAATACCTTTGAAGTTTGTTCCTCTCTCTCTCTCTCTCTCGTATTGCCGATTAATTTTATAACTGTAAATAATTTTTTTGATCAACCATATCGCTTTTTTATCTTTGACGCGACGGGAAAGAACGCTAAACAAGACATCTTGTTTTATATTGTTAAAAAATTTAGTTATATCCGCCCGCCAAACAAAACTCTTCGGATATTTTTTAAAGAATTTTTCCGTGCGATTTATCGCGCCATCCAACCCTTTATTTTTACGACAAGACCATGCGTCGTAGATAAAAGTGCGGTCGTAAATTTGTACAAGATATTCATACACCAGACGATGCACTACGCGATCGCGCACAGTGGCCACTTCAATATCTCTGCGTTTACTGTCTTGAACCGTAAAATGTTGGTATGGACCGTGGATGTACCTGCCTTCATTAAGTTCCAAATAAAGCCACCATAAATTATCTTCTAAAAAGTATTGGAAATTTTCCAGTTCTTTTATTTTTCTTTTTCCTTGATGAAACTTAAACCAGCTTTGCCAAACATTATTTAAACTTAAATCAATTCCTATGGAAACATTACCCATAATAAATCAGACATATGAAGTGTATAAAATAGTGGTGGATATGAATAATCATACAGAAAAACGTTGGCGGTATTCGTTGTGCACAAGTTTGGAAAATACGATTTTGGATTGTCTTTCTGAAATGATAATGGCCAAGAATGCACCAAAACCAATTAAGGTAAACTATCTTATAAAAGCCAGCGCGCATTTGGAAATAATGACCTTAAAATTGCGTTTGTTTTTAGAATTTGATATTGCAAATGAAACAAAAATATTTCAAGCTCAAGCCAAAATTCGCGAGATTGGCAGAATGCTTGGCGGGTGGATAAAATCACTACAAAATACATAAACCTCACCGCGGAACGAAGACCAGTGTTGGAATTCTGATTGTCGGGATTGTTCCTGTTCAAGTTGGCCTGACGATTGTCGCGATTCCAGTTGCCGTAGCCCAAGTTGTCGGAAGATTAATAATAATATCCGTCCAAACTTTTAGATAACCACAGTCAAGATCCAAAAGTGCGCCTATTGCGCTATATAAACCCAAAGCGGGTATGAATATTACTTATTACGGTGGGGTTCATGCATAATAGTTTGCGCCGCACAATGTTTCGTAAAAAAATGAAACAATTTTTGTGTTTTTATTGACGCTATAACTTTACGGCAGCTCCGTCCAAGCAGAGTAACTTATCGCCGTTATATATTTACAAATTTGGTACTACATCACCAAATTTTTATTTTTACGAAATTTAAAATAAAAATAAAAAAGAAAAATCAAACCCCAAACACCAATTCCTGTCCAATCCCCACCGCGGAACGAAGACCAGTGTAGGAATCCCGAACGTCGGGACTGTTCCCGAACAAGAAGGCCAGACGATTGCCGCGATTCCAGTCGCCGTAGCCCAAGTAGTCGGAAGACGGCTTGTAAGAACCAGCTAAAAAATTCGCACTGCCTTTACCGCTGTAATCATCAATAACCTGATTGGTTTTTTCAAGGTGAGTAATAAACATAGTT
>JBAYGI010000010.1:0-28111 GCA_041666745.1 Candidatus Magasanikiibacteriota bacterium | reverse complement strand
CTTGTTTTATTAGCGGCTATGTTATTCATATTTTGGCTACAATTAGAGTAAATTATACCTTTATTGTAGCATATTTTTGGTTGTTATTTAAGTGGATAAGTGGATTCATTTGGCGACATGGCCGGGTTGTGTGCATGAACCGGCGTCGTGGAGTTACGTCCCCTGTGACGACGGCAACATGTGCACCGAGGGCGACTTGTGCAAGGACGGCAAATGCGTCAGTGGCGCACCGAAAAGCTGCCACGACGGTAACGATTGCACGTCCGAATACTGCGACCCGAAGTTCGGGTGCACGTTCGGGAATAATTGGGGAGTTCCATGCGATGACAAGGATGCCTGCACGACAGGAGATCAGTGCGACAACAAAGGCGTCTGCGTCGGTGGCACGCCGATGAACTGCAACGACGGCAACGAGTGCAATGGCGACAGCTGCGACCCGACAAAGGGTTGCGTTCACGAGATCGTTCAGGCGGCCATGAAGTGCACTGACGGCGACCCACACACGATGGACGTGTGCGAGGATACAAAGTGCGTTAATCTGCCGGAAGATAACACCCCGACGCTCCAGTGCGACGGGAGTCCGGCTGTCTTCGTGCCAGTGGCAGGGCTGTATATGATTCAGACCGGACCGGGAGCGGCGATCGAGGTCCTGCTCCAAAAGGGCTGGGTGAACGCGACGAAGGTCGAGCTCGTCTTGCTCACTGGATCGTCTGAGTCTGCACAGGCGTACGTGGTGTGCAAGGCGTTCCCTTGCTACCCGTGCTTCTTGCCCAATTTGACGCCGACCCCGTCGAGCTGGTCGTGTGGGGCGAACGGTAAGGGCTCCGGGGAAATGACCCCCTGCCCCGAATAGCTCCTTTTCAACCTACCTTTTCTTTTCTCACCTTCCACAATATGGTGAGCGGGCGGTAACCTCTACCGCCGCGTCCTATATGGGCGTTCGTGGCAACATGCCAGTAGAAAATGTAGGGTCATAAACTTGGACCGCCTACACTACTTAAGCTTAGAAAACTTTTTCTAAATTTAAGTAGTAGGCGGTCTTTGTTTTTTACATCACCCCAACCTGTCTCCTCAAAATATCCCTCAAAGACCCGCTTAAATTTTTCACCAAATCCGCATTATCAATAAAGGCCTCCAAATCCAATTCAATACTTCGGCTGTCCAACTTTTCAATAGATTTCAAAAGCTCAATTTTTAATTCTTCCTTTTTTAAATCCAAACAATCCATATTCGGCTTGACGCCTTTTTCCAAATACCACATTAAATCATAATAATCTCGCCCTTTAACTTTTATCAACTCATTACCCTGTTTGTCAGTTTTGCTCCAGCGTCTATTTAAAACCGCGCGAATTTTGGTGGCCATTAGTGTTGGCAGGTCAAAAGTTTTAATCAAAATAGTGCGATTGAATTTAAACAAAGGAATTATTTCTATTTCATGTTTTGAACAAAAATCAAATTTAGAAAAAACTTCTATCTTTAAAAATAAATAATCCGAATCCTCTGTCATCGCCATCCCCAATTCTTTTAGTACAGGAAATTTGAGGTAAACGCGAAATTTCTGCACTGTGGCAACTGCCGGCAAATCGGTTTTTTCAGAAAAATATTTTTTCAAATCCTCGGCCAAATCTGTAAGAGATATTTCCTGTTTTAAATCCACAAAATCCAAGTCCTCGGATAAACGAGGCAGACCATAACACTGAGCCAAACAAGAACCGCCATAAAATACCAGCCCGCTGTATTTGGAATGAGAATAAATAAAATCCAAAACCAAAATCTGCAAATATTCTTTTAGCAAATTTCTTTTATACAAAATATTTTTGGCCACGCTTTTATCCAACAACTCTTTTAAATATATTTTTGTCTGTTCCATATATAATAAATTGTCATTCCGGATTAAATCCGGAATCTAATAAATTAAAAATTTTATTAACTTTTTTATCTCGCGCTATATCGCAATATTTTTTTAATTCTTTTTTATCTTCGGCATCTAATCCCGAAAGGTTCAATCGCAATTCCTCCACCGCTCGCGCGTCCGGCAAAATATCTTTTCTAAAATAAATAAAATCAAAAAGCGCTTTAGCACGGGTGGCTTTCAAAATTTCCCAATCATTTATTTTTGTACGGTTAAAACCGCAAAATAATTCCAGTTTGATATTGTGATAAATAAAATTTCCGAATTCATTGCGAAACTTTTTTGTTTTATTTAGAGTGACGGAAGTAAAATTTACTGGCATTTCGGTCAAAATACCTTCGTTGTAAAGCACATATTCCAAACTTAAATATGATGGGGTATTTAGAATATTGGCTGTAAATTCCTGGTAAGCCGGCAGGTTCTGCTTCTTTTCCACATCATCCAAAAACGAGCGTTTTACATATATCCCCTTTTTGAGACGCGCCAAAACCCCGCTTTTGGCATAGCGAGAAAGCAGGATTCGTAGATATCCGGCTTTTTCGCCGGTTGTAGCCAAATTTTCTATGGTAAAATATGGCAGGCGCGCAACCAGCGACATAATGAATTTTGCATGGCTTTTTGACTTGTTTCTAATCATATACATATATTGTATACTATTGGAAACGATTTGTCAAGCCCCCCCACCCCAAACAAAAACCCGACACATTTCTGCGTCGGGTTTTTGTTTTAATTTGTCTATTTATTTTTCAACCCCATTTTAAAAATATCCGTCATTTTGTCATAATCCTTTTTCATCCCAGCCACACAAGCCAATATATATTTTTTTGTGCTAATTTTGCTGTAATCAAACATCTTGTAATTATTTCTCACCAGCAACAAATCTACAAACAAACGAATCACACGACCATTCCCCTCTCTAAAAGGATGAATGGCATTAAATTCACAAACTATTTCCGCCAATTTATTGGCTAACTCTGATTTTTTATCTTTTGGGCGAGGTAAATTTTTAATAATAATTTTATCCAGTTCAGCCAACGCTTTCGACAAATATTGCGCAGGGATAAAGAAGCTATTGTCTTTGGAAATATTTATTTTCCTAACCTCTCCCGCCCAGCTATATAAAGTACCCAAAAAATATTTATGTATTTTGAATATTAGATCTACATCAAAAACAAAATCGTTTTTTTCTAATTCTCTCAAAAAATAAAAATAGGCATCACTCAAAAGAACAGTTTCTGTATCTGATAATGTCTTTTGATCTGTGATACCTAACTTATTCTTTAAAATATCACCTTCCAAACCAGCCGATTTTTCGTCCACATCATAACGAGAAGGCGTGGGCATAGCGTTTCAAAACATTGATTACTTTTTTATTTTTTTTAGCCCTATTAAAATCCAGTCCTTCCAAACGAGAGGATTGAGCCACAGATTTTTGGATGGATTTTTTATTGATTTTTGTTTTAAAATTGACCATATTAAGTATTTTGTATATCTTATTTTATTATCTGCTCTTTCAGCTTCTTTGCCTCATCTTCAAAAAACTCTTGCCAAACTTCGGGTTGTAATTTGTCTATCATCTTCGGATAATCTTTTACTTCTTTGGCTTGCAAAAATTGTCCGGCTAATTGCAGCGGATCAATATGCCAATCAAATTTTATTTTGGCTTTTTTTACCAAATCGGCTATTATCCATTTTTGATGTTTTAAAATCAGATACAAATCAATAAAATCTCTGGAACGAGGTTTTTGGTAAATTGTAAAAACTTTATTAACAGCAATATCCAACAAACTATCTACAAATAAACTGCCAATTTTGTTTTTCTTCTCAATGCGCGGAAATGGGAAATAAGTAAACTCTGTTTTGATAACATCGCCATCTTGCAAGTGCAAAAAAAACAAATTACGATTAAAACTTTGTTCAGAATCTATCTTTTTTATTCCAGCCAATTTTTGAATAGATTTTAAAAATGAAAATACGGATTGCGGGTCAACTTCGGTTTCGGAAAAAAAATCTAAATCTTCCGAAAGACGATGATGTAAATAAAATTCCGCTAGAGCCGTGCCACCGGTTAAATAAAAATACTGGCAGATATTTTTGTTATCTCCAATTATCTTTAAAAGCTTTTTTTGGTTGGCGCTTAAGATTGTTTTGACGGCCATAGTACCAAAGATAAATACCTTTTCTTTTTTGGATCTAATTTTAAGTCAGGCCAATATTTTTTTAGTTCTTTTTTGTTAAGTTTTTCCCCATTCAAACCAAAATTAACCAGCTGTTCAAGTTTCCAGATGGCATACTGTTTTTTATCCTTTTTTAACACTTTGGTATCTACTGTCCAGTTGTACATATATGCATATATTAGCATATTTTGGATGAAAAGTCAACGTAATTTTTACAAAAAAAGATCACCCGTCGCTTAAAGCCAGAAATGAATTCTGAATTTAAGTGATGTGCGGGTGATCCAATTTTACGACCAGCAACCTCCATCACTGGCCTGCCCCGAGAGCGCGTGCTCGATCGGGGCGGAAAAAGAACGAGTGACATCCTTTCGGATGGAGCGGTAGAGGATACCGCTCTGGCCCACCGTACTTTTGGGAGGTGGGATAGAAGTCGAACTCCTATGTCTTTTTACGACCCCCCACCCTGAAAGGGCCGAATGGATCATTATCATACCCTATCCCTTCCTTTGCGCTTTTCATGTGAGCCTGTGCCAGGTAGGCGTCCATCTCCCGACGCCTCGCTAATTCCCTCTCTTCTTCTTGTAACCTAAATTCCTCCCCCTCTTTTTTTACCTTCTTCCTTTCTGCTGCTTGAAAAAGAAAAAATGCTATGTCGTCCATGTCCCTGTCTCCTTGTGGCTGGTTATTTTTTGCCACGAATATTTTTAGCTAATCACAAAAGTTCATTTTTGTCAATACGATGCATAGTACACTTTTTTATCTGTAGATTATTTTAAAACAAAAAAACACCGAGGTTAATTTCGATGTTTTTTAATTTAAACCATTTATATCACTCGCACAATCTGAAAACATATTTTAAAATATTTTCAAATTGCGCGGCGAGTGATCAACTACATATCCCCCTCCGCATCTGTTCGTGACAACCATACCCCACCATACTTCTAGAAGGTTGAGGTGATTTGTGTGGGCACCTACCAGACCTTGGGGGTCGGCGGGTGGTGAGAATCGTCCCAGGCGTAGGGGTCGAGCACAACCCTGACCGGACGATTCCTTCTGTTGTCATCCACGGCCTTGATGAACTCTTTAATCTTGGCCACCAGCGTATCCAACAAGTCCTTCGACTTGGGTTCTCCCTCAAACCAGTCGTCGTCCAGTTCGAGTCTCCTGGATTCCCCTTTGGGGAACTGTTCGTTGTAGAACAGGATGACTTCGTCCGCCTCCTTCCGGCTCACCTTGCCTCTTCGAGACAGGTCACCATACAGCTCCTGAACTATCAGAGGGATCTCCCTCCGTAGCCTTTTGATCGTGTCCCAATTATCCCTATCTCGTGACATTAGACCTCCTTTGGGCTGGTTATTTTTTGCCCCGGATGATTTCATTTGACCACAAAAGTTCATTTTTGTCAATACAAAAAACCCGACACATTTCTGCGTCGGGTTTTTGATTTAAAATATTTTTACGGTCTTCGTCCGCCGAAACCTCCGTGTCCGCCACGGCCTCCGCCGGCTCGGCCACCGCTTCCACCGCCGAAATTGCTTCGTTCGCGTGGAGGCATTTCTACGAATCCGGCTGGTTTTTCGGTGAGAGCTTTCATGGTCAAATTCACTCGGCCAAGGTTATCTACTTCTTTCACTTGCACTTTTACCTTGTCGCCGACTTTCAAAATATCGCTCGGGTGGTTGGTGCGAGTCCAAGCCATGTCGGAAACATGCACCATGCCATCTTGGCCTGGCAAAATATTTATGAAAGCGCCAAAGTCCTCAATGCGAGCAACTGTGCCTTCGTAAATTTCTCCGGCAGTAACTTCGTGAGTAATATCTTTGATCCATTGCATCGCTCGTATCATGCCTTCGGCTTTGCTGGAAGTTATCAAAACACGGCCGTCATCTTCAATGTCAATTTGCGCGCCGGTTTCATCAATAATTTTGTTAATCATCTTTCCGCCCGGACCGATAACATCGCGAATCTTGTCTGGGTTGATCATGATGGTCTCAATGCGCGGAGCATATTTGGACATCTCGGCGCGAGGAGCGGAAATTACAGAGTTCATTTTTTCCAAAACCACCAATCTGGCTTCTTTGGATTGTTTGAATGTTTGTTTTACAATTTCCCAATTCAAGCCCTCGGTTTTGGTGTCCATCTGAATGGCGGTGATACCATCTTTGGTGCCGGTGATTTTGAAATCCATTCCACCCGGGCCGTCTTCAACATCTTGCAAGTCGGTCAAAATTTTCCAACGACCACTTTCGTCGCTTGCCAAACCCATAGCAATACCGGCAACCGGTTTTTTGATAGGCACACCGGCGTCCATCAAAGAAAGAGTGGAACCACAGGTGGAAGCCATAGAGCTACTGCCATTGCTTCCCAAAACTTCGGAAACGATACGGATGGTATATGGGAAATCTTTTACATCCGGCAAAACCGGCATCAAGGCCTTTTCGGCCAAAGCGCCGTGCCCGATAGAGCGGTTACCTGCTCCACGCAATGGTCCTGCCTCGCCGTAGGTGGCGGGAGTGTCATTGTAGTGGTGCATATATCTCTTGGTGCCATCTTCTTCCATAGTGTCTATGGTCTGCACATCACCAGGGGCGCCCAATGTTACGACGGATAATACTTGTGTATCTCCGCGTTGAAACAAACCGGTGCCATGAGTGCGAGGCAACAAACCAACTTCCACATACAAATCACGGATGTCGGTGAGTTTGCGACCGTCCAGGCGCTGATCTTTGTCTAAAATTTGCAGAGTGATATATTTTTCTACATAAACTTTCACTCGGCCTAAAATTATTTTTTGGATGTCGGCTTCCACTTCTTTGGCTTTCATCATTTCTTCTATTGCCACGGTAAATCTATCTACCAAAGCCACACGTTCGCGACGATTCTTTTTTGGTGCGTCAAAAATCCATTCGTTCACTTTGCCTTTGATAAATTCATCGGCTTCTTTTTCTACCGCGCGCAATTTGGTTTCTTTTTCATTCAAATTGGTGTGGATGTCTATTTTTGTTTGACCAACTTCGGCGGTGATTTTGGCGATAAAATCCAAAACTGGTTTCATCTGTTGGGCACCAAATAACATAGCATTGGCCATATCTTCTTCGGTACATTCTTTGGCTTCGGCCTCTACCATGATAATTTTTTCTAAATTTCCGGCCACCACAATATCTGCGTCGCTAAGTGCGCGTTCGGCCAAAGTCGGATTCATTTTCCAAGCACCATTTAATCGGCCAACACGAATGCCGGCGATATTTCCTTTCCAAGGAATGTCGGAAATGGAAAGCGCTACGCAAGCGGCGATCATGGCTGGAATTTGTGGATCGGTTTCGCCGTCGTAAGAAAGCGCGGTCAAAATAACCTGCACATCATTGCGCATGTTTTCATCAAAAAGAGGACGGATAGCTCTGTCCACCAAACGAGCGGAAAGAATAGAATCTTCGGTCGGTCGGCCTTCGCGTTTGATAAATCTACTTCCTTTTATTTTTCCGGCGGCGTATAATTTTTCCTCAAAATTTACCATCAACGGGAAAAAATCTATTCCGTCGCGAGTTTTATTACTCATCACGGCGGAGGCCAAAATTACGGTGTCGCCATAGCGCACCAAGCAGGAAGAATTGGTCTGCAAGGCCAATTTTCCGGTTTCCACGGACAGAGTGCGTTCACCCCATTGCATGGACCATTGTTTTACTGACATATGTTTTTCTTTCAGAAGCTGACTCAAGAGCTAAAGACCTCGAAAAGGTCTGTGTGTCCTTGAACCAACTTCATTAATTAATAAAATTATTTTTTAAACTTTGGACTAAATATTTTGCGTTCCGGTGGACGATCAAAAATCAGAAATTTGCCTTTTTCTTCACCACCCAAATCTATAAAATCATCGGCTTCTTCACGCAATTTACCAGATGAAGTATTGCCAAAAGCCAACACCTCTACTTGCTTGCCCTGATTTTGTAAATATTCTACCAATGGCAAATAATCACCATCACCGGAAACCAATATGATAGTATCCAGACTTGGTGATAAACGAATAGCATCTACCGTTATACCAACATCCCAATCGGCTTTCTTTTCACCGCCATAAAAAATCTGCAATGGACGAGATTTGGTTTCAATACCCAGATTGTAAAGAGCATCAAAAAATGGTTGTTCTTCTTTGCCCTCGGTACTCACCACGTAAGCAATCGCGCGAATCAATTTACGACCGGCGGTGGCTTCTTTTACAATGTTGCCAAAATTCACTTTTGCATGAAAAAGATTTTTGGCGCTATAATACATGTTTTGAACGTCAATAAACACCCCAACTCTTTGGTCGGGGTGCTTTAGAGGATGAGTTGTTTTATTTGCTATCTTCATCTAATTTTCCAATTATCTCGGCTTCAGCATCGATATCTTCCACATCTTTGACTTGTGTACCGGTTTTGACCACAGCACGAGCTCCTTTTAATTTGAGTTTTTTTACTAAATTCTCATAACTTTCCGCATTTTCTTTTTTGAGATAACGCATCAAACGGCGACGAGCGCTAACCTTGCGCAACAAACCGCGACGAGATGAGTGATCTTTTGGGTGTAATTTCAAGTGCCCAATAAGCTCCTCAATTTCAGTGGTCAAGATAGCGATTTGCACTTCACTACTACCGGTATCGCCAGCGTGAGTCTGAAATTTCTTTATTACCCCCTGTTTTTTCTTTACATCTAACATACATGCATAATAATTACCGAGCCTAACCAAGGCATGTCTTAGTAGGTTCAGATCCCAGCTTAATCGGGAATATTTAAAACAGAACTAATATAGCTTATTTTGGTGAATTTGTCAATAACGGGATAATTTAAGTTGGTATCTTACCCAACAAAGAATTAAACACCAGTGTCGTCACTGCATAAGATGCTGATATAATAATTAAACCAATAACCGCGGCTTTCAAAGTTTCCTGCGCTTTGGTCACATCTTCGGCATTTCCTTGAGCGGTCATCCAACGCACACCGGCATAAATCGCCAAAAGTAGAAAAAATACACTTGTGAGAGATAGAGCGGCGTTTATTATCAATTGGATTGTGCCCTCTAATGAAGCTTTTGTTCCGGATGTGGAATATCCAGACCGTTGAGCAAAAGTACCCAAACTATAGTCATTGGCCGCCACCGGTGTAATAAAAACAAAAAAAGACAGACACAAAGAAACCAGAAATAAACTCAAAAAACTTTTTAAAAAAATAGACATAATTTTAAAATTATTTGCTGTTATTATATCACAACTTGATTTTTCTGTAAAAATAAGATAATATGCAGATACAACTTTGGCCCCGTAGTTCAATGGATAGAACGAGAGCCTTCTAAGTTCTAGACCTAGGTTCGATTCCTAGCGGGGTCACAAAACTTGAAAAGAAATAATTTTTGTGATATAACTAAACACAAGTCCTCAGTGGGGTGGCTATAGTTTAGTGGCAAAACTGTGGTTTGTGGTACCGCTATCGAGAGTTCGATTCTCTCTAGCCACCCCATTGCGGATTTCTGAAGAAACAAAAAAACGTCCCGATTTTAGTCGAGACGTTTTTTTATTTTGTTTTTTAATATGGCGCAAGATTGGTAACTGGCGCTGGCTGGTTGATCCAGGCGCTATTGTCCAAATTTTGTCCTTGACCAAGTGCCAAACGCGCGACAAAAGAAGTAATGCCATAGGCCGCCAATATTATTGTCAAACCAATAGTAGCTTGGAAAATAAGTGTCTTGGCTTTGGTAGCTTGTTCTTCGTTGCCGGCCGCTGTCATCCACAAAAATCCGGCATAAAGCATGAGCACAAAAAAGATAGTACCGAGCAATCCCAGAGCTACCCTTATTATCTGCATGGCAATAGTGCGTGGATCTTGTGGTGCTTCAAAACCGGCGCCCTTTGATCCCGCCGCGGCACCCAGTTGTTTGCCGATTTCACCGGAGATACTTTGAGCTTTGGTTGGCAAAACAGAAAATGAAAATACATTTATTATTGCAAAAGTTATTACCACGGCTAATATTATTTTTTTAAAAAACATATTTAAGGTTTTAATGGTTCTCCTAGTGGATTTGTTTCAGCTTGTTTTTTTGCGCCCCCCAACCATGCTCCCATAATATCTCCCCAGCTATCCGAACTGGGTGTAGCACTACTTGCACCACCAACTGTTGGTTGTGCTGGTTGAGTACTTGAACCAACTTTTGAAACCACAAAAGCAGTAATAGAAAAGGCCGCTAGAGTGATAACCAAACCGATGGTTGCCATTTTAATAATATCGGTTGCTTTGGTAACTTGTTCTTCATTGCCAGAGGCAGTCATCCACAAAAATCCGGCATAGACTGTTAAAGCCAAAAATATCGTACCGACAAACGACAGCATAACACGAATGTATTTACCAACAGTTTCAGACAATGTCGTGTCGGTCGCTTTTTCATAGCCTGAACCAACTGCAATTTTTTCGGTATAGACATTTATATTTGGCGCCGCTAGAGTAAATTTTGGCGCGAGCAATAGAGTAAAAAATAGGACAAAAAATATTTTTTTCATAAAATTATTTATTGTTTTCCACCAGCTTTTACACAATCGTCCATTGATGGATACAATGTACCGGAACAAGGACCTCCACCACCCAAAACACATGCTTTTTCTGCAGTCAAACAAGCTGATGGCGCTGGCGCACCAGCCGGCGTACTAGTCAATTTCCCAGTCACAAATGCTGTAATTGCATAAGCCGCCAAAGTAATCGCCAAACCAATCACTGCCTGAGTCACAATTCCTTTTGCTTTGGTTACTTGTTCTTCGTTTCCACTCGCAGTCATCCATAAAATTCCGGCGTAAATAGTCAAAACCAAAAATATCGTACCGGCTAGCGACAACACCCCAGTTATAATCGTACTAACAGATCCTTCAAAACTGTCGGTCAAACCGGTACCACCAGCTACTGTTTTTAATTTGGAAGTCGCGGCACTAAATTGAGCTGAGGCGGTTAATGGAAAGGTAAGTAAACCAATTAAGAATACGAATGCGAATATTTTTTTCATAAAATTAATTATTTATCTTGTGTTACATCTGTTTTACAACAAACAGCACCTGTTGATCCCGGACATTTTGAAGTTCCGCCATCTGTCCATGTTATGTTTGCTGCACAAACACTTTTTTCCATACAAGTACTCTTAGAATCACCAAAACGACAAGGAGAATCACATTTTGCAACATCCGAAGAACACGACTTAACTCCCGCTCCACCTCTGCAATTCCATTTATAACCAGTTTCACCGGATGGACCATTACAAGCAGTGCCGTCTGTAATAGTTGTTCCCCCTCCACTCGGACCACCGCCACCACCACTCGCCCCCAAACTAGTAAATACAAAATTCGTCGCCGCATAAGCCGCCATCACAATCACCAAACCAATTACCGCTTGGATGATCATATCCTTGGCTTTGGTCACCTCTTCAGTATTCCCCATAGCCTTCATCCAATTGATACCGGCATAGAGCATCAAAAGAAAAAATATAATACCAACCAAAGACAACCCCGCATTCACAATAATACCGGCCAGCTCGGGAATAGTTTTGGCTCCTTTTATAGAAGTTGGCAAACTCCCACCCGTCGCATCTACCGTCGCTTTCAAACCATAATCCGCCGCCTGCACCGGACAAAATAAAAACAGAGAAAAAATCGCACCGATGATAATAAAAATTTTAAATCGCATAACCGATATGTTAATTTTTATTGAGCAAAGAAAGAATTTTTTCCTTTCTCTGACCAATAAATAGAGGGCGGCGCGTCCATTTTCATGAATTCGTCGACGAAACGGACGCGCCTGATAAACTCTCTATTTTATTTTATATTGATCCTCCCGCAGTAGCGTTTACTAATTGATTTAGTACAAATGAGGCCAAAGCGTAAGCGGATAAAATAATAACCAAACCGATCACACCTGAGAATATCCATTTCTTGGCTTCTCCTACTTGATCGTCGTTTCCACCAGCAGTCATCCATTTGAAACCACCGATCAAAACGATTACCACCGCGACGATACCGAGCATGCTCATAGCTACTCGAATAATTTTCGCGATAGTGGTACGGATGTCAGTATTTCCCAAACCCGTAGAGGCTCCGTAACTCAATCCTAGATCTGTATTTACATCCAGAGTGGATGTAGCGTTTGCCTGCAAAGGAACGGTGACAGCCAAAGCCAAAGCAAACATAGTTGTCAAAGACAAAATCGTTGCAATAATTTTCTTCATATTGTCACCCCCTCTCCAATTCTTTTTTTCAACATAATAAATTTATTATACCATATCACTAAACCAAATACTACCTTCAAAACAACTTCATAATACTGCTCAATATAATATAGCTGGCTGAAGTAATAATCGCGCCGAGTAATGCCCACAAAATAGTCTGCGATCCGGATTTTACTTTTTCCGGATTTCCCGCGGCGCTCATCCATACAGTCCCGCCCCACACCACCATCAAAAGTACTAATCCACCCATCACCCCGAGTACGCCTTTGATCACCGTGCCGATGATGACTTTTATGTCGGTGCTAAGGTTGAGGGGGTTGTCAAGTTTTACTATGCCAGGATCTTTTGTTTCTGTTTTTGTTACCGGCGTAGGACTTACTTTGGGACAAGTTTCTCCACTAGCGATAGTACAAATAAGGGTTTTAATTTGCAATTCTGCTTGGTATTTTGTAGCCTCAGCATAATCAGTAAAATTTTTACAAGCAAATTCGTTGTTTGCTTCCACCGGACATTTTACTGCAAAAGTATCAGCCAAAACTGGTTGCATCGCGCCAAAAACAAACACAATTACCAACAAAATTAATTTCTTCATAAAATTTCAGTGAACACCAATTTAACAATTAAATAACTCGCCAAAGTAACTATAAAACCTAATGTCGTCCAAACAATAATAGTTTTGGCTTTTTCTACGTTTTCACTTTTCCCTTGAGCAGTCATCCACAAAAATCCGGCGTAAATATATAGAGCCATAACAAACATGCCGAGCGAATACATCAACATGTTTATTGCCTTTCCCATAATCTCGATTACACCAGCACTACCGAATGCAAAACCGGCGGGATTTAAAATTTTGGCTTCTTTTTGTAATTTTTTTAATGACGCTGAAGTATCTACTGGACAACTGCCATTTCCTCGCCCACAATTTTTTGAACATTTAGAATCCAATTCAGAAAAAGTATCATAAGAAGAACAGACTGCTTTTTCTCCCGCTCCACAACTGCAAAAAAATGGACCTATTTCTTTACTGCCAAGTGGACAACCATTTACTAATGTTTGGGGGGCAGAAAGACCGCAGGCATTGCAATACTCCACCGCCTCTTGTGTATATGTAAAATCATCTTTACACTGACCACTTTTTTTGGAACAATCACAAACCAATCCAGATGCTTTAGCTGTTTCTGCCTCTTGAATTTTTTTTCCTTCTGCATTTTGTGCTTTATTTTCTGCGTCTATTGCAGCCTGTTTTGCTTCAGCTTCTTGCTGGGCTTGTAGTTGCTGGGCAATAGCTTCTTTTTCAGCTTTTTGTTTAGCTATTTCAGCTTGTTCAGCTTGTAGTTGAGCGGCTACAGCCTGTGCTTGTTTTTCAGCCGCCGCTTTAATGTCCGCTTGTTTCTGTTGTTCAATTAATTTTAAACCATTTTCATCAATATATTTTGACGCATATTTCCCAGTAATATTTGTCTTACATACTTCCAAGCTATCATACATGCCTTTCAAACATCCCGACGTCTCACTTTCTTTACAGGTCAAATAACTGGCTTCTGTAGTATTGCAAACATACCAAGAGGCCGAAACGTTTGAAACAAAAATAAAAAATGAAAAAAATACTATTGGAAAAAATAAAAATTTTGTTTTATTAAAAATCATAAACTATTTCATTAAGCCAAATTCGGATTTTAATTTCAAAATTTCTCCCAAATAACTTACCAATACATACCCGCCAAAAGCGATAAGCAAACCAATCACCGCGTTGATCATCGCTCCGGTGCCAGCTTTTACTTTTTCAGGATTGCCTTGGGATATTATCAGCTGAAAACCACCATATACAAATACCCCGAGCGCCAACGCGCCGATAATTCCAAATAAATAATTGGTCATTTGCAACAACAAACTCACAAACACCGTGACGTCAGTACACTCCGGTGGCCATTGACCGATTTTCCCGGCTGCTCCGCATTTTATTATCAAACTACTCAAAGCACTGCTTCCAGACGGTGTTTCGACCGCCGAACTTTCGGCGGATGTTTTGCCTTCCTTCAACATGCTATCATATTTTACCTGCCATTCTTGTGATTTTGTGGTACATAATTCAGCCGAGGCACTCCTCCAACAATCAGCGGATAATTTACCTTTGGTGATTTTCTTTTGACTGTCTGTATTACATTCACTTTCAGCCGCCTCCACACAAATGGATTTTAAAACTTGGGCTTGTTTTTTATAAAGTGATGTCGCGCTCGCAACATCCAAATCGGTAGCACAACGACAATCTTTGTCTGCCGCCAAAACTTTTCCCGAAGCCGAAAAAACTAAAACCAGACAAATCAAACCAAAAAATATTTTATAAAATTTTTGCATACTACAAAGTCTGATTTATTTTTTCCGCCGCTTGATTCAAAATATTTTGACGCCATTCACCGACTTTGTCCGGATCAGGAGCCGGTTGTAGCCACTGCGCCAACATATCTTGTACTGCCTTGGTCGCACCGGCGTAATCTCGCCCGCGATACCAATTTTCCGCAATTAAAATTTGATCAACAAATGGCTCCAAGTCCGGTTTGCTTTTTTGATCCACAATATATGCGCGTAGTGCAGTCGGACGACCGGTTTGATCGAGATAATCTTTGGTGGTTTTGGAATGAGTAAGAAAATCTATCAAACCCCACGCTTCATTTGGATGTTTGGATTTGGCTACCACCGATTGCATCCAATAACTAGCAACATTTACCGGCTCATCAGGATTGAGTTGAAATAGTGGCATTATACGAAAATCAAAGGCGGAGGCACGTGCTCGAATGGTCGGCAAATTGTAACTATATCCAAAAAAGAATCCGACTTTACCATTCAAAAATCCTTCCAGCGCATCACCCTGATCCGACGACCAAGCATAGGTATCTCGAGTTGGATTGGCAAAATCTGTATAAAAATCCATCACCTGGCTAGCAGCTTGACCGGACATATTGAAGACAGCTTGACCATCACGGGCTACAAATCCGACATTGCTTTGTCTAAATAAAAGATACAACAAATCATCACTCCCCGGCACATTGTCCCCTGTTCCCAAAGCCGCTCCGGATTGAATAATTTTACCGGTTTTTTTATCATATTTGGTAACTTTTTTAGCCGCCGCTTGAAATTCTTCCCAATTTTTTGGCGCTTCCGGTATTCCTGATCTGTCCAGTAAATCTTTATTATAAAAAACCGCCATCATATCCATAGACAACGGCAAACCAAAAATCTGACCACCACGCACCACGTCATCGCGCACTGCTTTCACATATTGACTATCTAGTTGAGACAGACTCACCATTGGACGAACTTGCGTGTTTATCAGAGTATTTGTGCCAAGCGTGGTTTTTTCCACTGTTACCAATGTATCATTTACACTGGCAGGCATCGGCGCCAATTTGCTAATAAATTCTCCCAGACGACGATTTTGCACCGAGATAATATCCGGACCGCGATCCTCCGCCAAAGCCTCCACCAATCGTGGGTACAGCTCATCCGCGCGCAATTGACGCAAATTGATAGTAATATATGGTCGAGTAGCCCGATAAGCGGCAATTTCTTTTTGTAAAGCGTCAACATCATCGAAAACAGTCCAATATTCCAAAGTTACCGGTGCGGTTGCCTGCACTTGTGTCTGAGATAATCCTTTGCAACCAAAACCGGCTAGCGTTAAAAAGGCTAATATTGAAAATAATAAAGTCAGTTTTCCAAATTTCATACTACAAAGCTTAATGAAATTTCAAACTATTTTTAATTATACCACACTCTTTAAATATTTCCTAAAATCCGCGGCAATATCTTTGTCTTTCAAAGCAAAATCAACGTTGGCTTTGGCATAACCAAATTTTGAACCGGTATCGTAATATGTTCCCTCTACCAATTTGGCATAAACCGGACGCTTTTTTAACAATTTAGAAATCGCGTCAGTCAGCCACAATTCTCCACCATGCCCCAACTTGGTATTTTTCAATGCCTCAAAAATATCCGGTGTCAAAACATATCCACCCCCACCCAAAATCGCGTAACGCGACGGCGCTTTCTCTGGCCCAGGTTTTTCCACCATTTTTTTAATCTGGTAAACCCCTTTTTCTATTTCCAATCCATCAATTACCCCATATTTTTTTGTATCCTCCGCGCTAACCTCATAGGCCGCCAAAACCGGATCATTGTATTTTTCAAAAACATCAATCACCTGCTTGATAGTTGGTTCCTTTGGGCTGATAAAAAACTCATCCCCCCAAACCACCGCAAACGGTTCGTTTCCAATAATATTTTCCGCGCACAACACCGGCGTACCATTACCGTACGGCCCTTTTTGACGAATAAAAATAAAATTGGCCATATCCGCGATTTTTTTCACCTTCTCCGCCATTTCTTCTTTGCCTTGTTTTTTCAAAAGATTTACCAATTCATAATTCGGACTAAAATGATCCTCCACCGACCGCTTCCCCGGCCCCGTAACCAAAATAATATCCGTAATCCCCGACTTCACCGCATTTTCCACCACATACTGAATAATCGGCTTCTCCAAAACCGGCATCATCTCCTTCGGTTGAGCCTTGGTAGCCGGCAAAAATCTAGTCCCCAACCCCGCCACCGGAATCACCAACTTACGAATTTTTTGAGACATATTATTATAAATATATTTACTTACATTAGATATAATGAAAAAAAATATTTTAAAAAACTTATAGCCGAGTAGATAAAAATTTTCGCCGCGCGAATTGTCCGAAGTAGCGAGAACTAAACCGGCTGTCTGCCAACCCCCAAATTCGCTACAAGTCTGAGCGCAAGAAAATTTATATCTACGAGGCGTAAAATTTTATGACATAAACCAAGTATACCAAACCCACAAAAATTAGCAAACTAAATTTCCTCCCAACTCAAAATATTATACTCCGCCCCAACCGGAAACCCCGGTGGTGGTCCGTACAACAAATTCGCATCATAAGTAGAGTTGGTATTTCTATACCCGGAAGTTATCGCCCCACCACCAGATACCCAACTCCATGTCCAAATTTTATTGGTAATAATCGCACCATATATAGTAAGCGAATCTTTCATATCACCGGCATAGTAATATCTTTTTGCCGCCCCATTTTGCGCCAACACCGCCGCGTCCACTTCCAAAACATTTGGCGAGTTGTGTGGAATCAAAACATTTTGTTCGGCGATAAGTCCAAGTGTATGATTCCCATCTTTTAATTTGTAAATAATATTATCATTAATAATAATCGATTTTCCCGTGGCCGTACCAATAGTCGCGCGTCCATTCACCACACCATCCACCCACACATTATCTTCCACAAAAATATAACTACTACTCGGCATTGAATAACTTGTCACCGCGCCTTCTGTTTTCAAATCAATACATGGCCAAAAATATTTTGAACTGCCCACGTCTTTTGCTTTATAACAATCTGTAGTATTTACTTTTGAGATATTCACTGTGCCGTCGGTAACAAACTGGATGTGCCACCCTTGCTGACCGGAAGAGGATAAATAAATTCCACCATCCTGCGCGCCATCTTTTATGTTTGCCAATTTTACGGTAATCGCAGAAAAATCTTGTGATGGAACCGGAAATTTCCAATAACTTTCCGGCCCGCCTTGTCCCCAAACACCATTTTTTGCTTGGCCACTACCGCAACCTTGATGCGATTTACAAGTATAGGTCGCCATCGCGGAAGTAATCGGCGCGTCAGCCGTACCGTCGAAACGTATGCCGTTATTTGAATGCATTTTCCCGTGTATCACTTCACCGTTTCCAATCCACACATCGGCATTGGAAACCAAAGCAAAATCAGTCAGCGAAGGAAAACCAACCCGAACTTTTATTATTCTTTTGGTATTTGGTTGCGCATCCAACCAACCGGTGGAATTTATTGTAACAATTGTACTTCCATTTGGCGGTGTAGGAATTTCCAGAGAAAAATGCCCAACAATATTTCCATCCTTATCTTTGTATTCATGCACATACGGACCGGCATGGTCAGTGCCATCTTGATAGTCAGTATTGTTGTGCGCCAAATGCCAACGATAATAATTTATTCCTGATTCGGCAATTTGAAAAGCCATTTCGCGATTGAGCTTTTTAGTCGTCGCGCGATTTTCAAATATGCCATAACTCGACACTGACAAAACAATAAAAGACAAACTAATCGCGCCAAAAATCATCACAAACAAAAGCATTGATCCACGCGTATTTTTTTTAAATTTTAAAAAATATTTTTTCACACTAATTATTTTTTAAATTTCTCACTGTAGTCTTTGCTTCCACATTCAAAGGCGCCGGAGTCACATTTGGTTTTTCATCCAAAAGTAATTTTATTCCAATCATTCGAACCGCCGAAATATTTACAGGATAAGTCATTGGCGTACCGGTAACTCCGGAATAATTTTCATCATAATAATAAAAAATTGGGGTGGAAGTATTGGCTACATCATGCACCAGATCCGTTACGGTTTCATTGGCAACATTATATGTTAGAGGTGAACCACTTGGTTTAATTATCCCCTTTTTAAAAATTCTATTTTGCAAAAAAAATCGCACGCGTTCCACCCAACTATCTGAGTCCATATTGCTATAAAAAACTATTTCTTGAGTGTCAGCTTTTTCCAAAGAATATGCACCAATACTACTTTGCGAAGCGCGACGTAAATTGTTTATAAAATCTTCTGTTACTTTTCGTCCTTCATTTTGCGTGCTGAGCTGTTCCCACACCACATCTTTTCCATGATTCCCCCAAATCAAAAGTTCGACGATTCCAAAAATCAAGAGCAAAAAAATCCCCATCGCCAGTAACATCTCCAACATTGTAAAACCTCTTTTGTTCATAAAGTGGATAAATTTATTTCAACATCAGACTGCCCGCTCACATCCACCGACCCACTATTGGTGGAATATCCGTTCTTGCTCACTTCTATATCATATGTCCCCTCCGACAATCCATTGAAAAACACCTGCCCCGGTGGAGTACATTCGTTGGTATAAGTAAAATACACTTCAAACAATTGTGGCGAATAGGAGGTGTTGCTTGTTCTCAAAAAAACTTTGTAACGCAAATACCTTTTTCCATTCAAACCGGAATGTATTACTGTACTGGTAGCTGTATAATAAGTACTCGCTGTTCCATCCGGCCCCAAATATGTCCAACTTGTCGGCGTGCTGGAACTACTGGCCGCGAGCTGAAACCTGATAGGATTAGCACCACATTCCGCGCGTTGTGACAATGGTTCAAAAACAATATTTCGCAAAGTAATATTTTCACCCAAATCATAAGTGGAAGATTCCAAATATCCGGAACTGGCATATGTTTTACCACTTATCCGCAACCGGAGATCACCAGCCGGACTACTGTTGGCGATATTACCATCATCAGAAAAATATTTTGCTTCATTTACAAAAGCCACCTGCCCCGAACCACCCGACCAATCGGTTTGGCGAGAATATCCCAAACTGGTGGACAAAGATTCGTCATAACCGGATGCGGTTAATCGCACGGTAGCATCAGCCAAAGGCAATCCGGTGCCGGCATCTTTTATTTTTACCAACAATGAATTTGATGTATGCGGTTTTAAAATTAAAAAAACATTTTGAGTGGTACCGGGTTCTAATTTGAAGGGAACAATCGGGATAGATCCGGCCACATCATAAACCGTACTGGTAGTAATAATACTATAAGTATCCCACTCCATATTATTCAAGGCCGTCGCCGACGCGCCACTGGTAATTTGATTATTATATTTATAAATATCCGGTTCCGTGCCCAAAAGTTTCGCGCCAAAAATACCAAATTTTACACCACTCACATTGGCGCAGGTGGCATTGAGCGCGGAAACATTCATTTGCCCCAATTGATCTATTGCAAAACTAATATTGGTTACTGTTTGACTAATAACTGTGGACGGTAGTTTGAGTGGATTTGGATTGGCAACCGTAGGTGTGATGGTAGAATCGAAAGAGTATCCGGATTTGGAAACAGTAAGCTGATAACCAATCGTGCTGGTTGGTGTGTCTATCACCCGCACCATACCACTATTGTCGGTCGTATCGTCTATAGATAAGTGAGGCGAAACAGAGTTATTCACAATATGCACATTGGCGCCGACTACATCTTGACCGTGCGCATCAAAAACATGAATAAAAAGCGCGCCATTTTTACTATCTCCCTCTAGTTTTTTGGGTGCGACAATCGTACTCAAGCTCACCGGCGTTTTTTGTTCACAGTCGACACAAATAGCTGAAACCTCTACCAATTTATAATCCGCCGGAGCACTATCATTTGGCGAACCACCCAAGGTGCCATCAAATGGATCATCGACATTTCTCACTGTGGTAATTAAATTGTAGATAATGCCGTTTCGTACCAAAGTTTTTGTGTGAGACAATACGCCAGCCGGTACCCCACTCACAATTCCCACCGAATCATATGGTAAATTACGAGCAATTTCCAATTCCTCACTCAAAATTGCAGTTTCCAAAATCCGCACGCGCGATTGATAGACAATTTTAAATACCATAGTGATACCACTATAAATCCCAACCGCAAACAAAACAAACACCGCCGCCGCGACTATCACTTCTACCAAAGTAAACCCTAATTTATTTAAATTTTTATTTCGCATGAACATATTATACCAAAAAAAACTTAAATATGATATAATACTTTTATAAAATCTATGGCACGAGTGTATCGTCATTATCAAAAACGACCGGGTCGAGAAAAACCGCGCGTAAATCTCAATCCGGAAGTCAGTCAAGGTCTTTTGGCAATTTTATTATTTATTATTGCCGGTCTTTCTATTCTCAGCTTTTTCTCCATGGCTGGAGTGGCTGGAATTTTTATTGATTCCACTTTGGCTTTAATTTTTGGACAGGTGCGTTATGTTTTTCCACTGGTATTAATAATGATCGCGGTCCTTTTGATCAAAGACTTGGAATATAATTACCGCCACACGCACACACTCGGAGCATTCTTGTTTTTTCTCAGCTTCAACGGACTGGTACACATTCAAAAACCTTTGGACGCCATGTTTACCCAAGCCACACTTGGATTTGCTGGTGGTTTTTTTGGACTAGCACTATCTTGGCCGTTACTAAAATATGTCGGCTATTGGGGAGGCACCTTGATTTTAGTTGGACTGCTCTTTGTTTCCTTTATATTCTTATTTAATACAACCCTAGCTCAGATGGTAGACCTAAACAAAAAGTTTTTCTTTATGTTGGGTTGGGTTGGAAAAGAAATAGTCGCTTTTTTTGCTAAATTTAAAAAAACCGGCGCGGAATCGGAACCGGTTAAATTCAGTATAAAAGGTGAATATGAAACACAAAATACACAAAAAAATACGCAAGAAGATATAGCAGACGATGATGAAGACCAAAGAATCTTCCACAAAAAATCTCTCCCGGAAATTGCGCACGAGGAAGAAAACCAAGTCGAAGAAACAAAAACCGAAGAAATAATAGTCGAAAAACCGGACTACACCAATTACAAATTACCGCCAATCAATTTATTATTTACTTCCAAATCCAAACCGACCTCAGGCGACATCAAAGGCAATGCTGAAACTATCAAAGATACTTTTCAAAATTTTGGCATTGGTGTGGACATGGGTGAAGTAAGGGTCGGACCAACCGTTACTCAATATTCACTCAAACCGGTAAAAGGCATCAAGCTGACACGCATTACCGCTTTGTGCAATGACCTCTCTTTGGCTTTGGCCGCCCACCCGATTCGTATTGAAGCGCCAATCCCTGGACAGTCGTTGGTCGGTATTGAAGTGCCAAATGAAAAAGTGGCGATGGTAACTCTCAAAGAACTGCTCGAAAGCAAAGAATTTGGCGAACGCCCACACAATATGCACATCGCTCTTGGAAAAGATGTAGCCGGAAAAGTTTGGTTTGCCGATTTGCTAAAAATGCCTCACCTCTTGATCGCCGGTGCCACCGGATCCGGCAAAACCGTTTGTATCAACACAATAATTTTAAGTTTGTTGTACCAAAACTCTCCGGAAACTTTACGTTTTATTTTCATTGACCCAAAACGTGTTGAACTCACTTTGTACAACGGCATCCCCCACTTAATGACTCCAGTGATTACTGATGCCGCCAAAACAGTCAACGCTTTAAAGTGGACAATCGGAGAAATGGAAAGACGCTTTGATGTTTTGGCCAAATCCGGACGACGCGATATTCAATCATACAACAAAACCGCTGAAGAAAAATTGCCATACTTGGTATTTATTATAGATGAATTGGCCGACCTTATGGCTATGGCCGCCAGCGAAGTTGAGGCTGGTATTATTCGTTTGGCACAGATGTCACGCGCAGTTGGTATTCATTTGATTGTCGCCACCCAACGTCCAAGTGTTGAAGTAATTACCGGCTTGATGAAAGCCAATATTCCAGCTCGCATTGCTTTTTCTGTTGCCTCTCTAGTTGATTCGAGAACTATTTTGGATTGTCAGGGCGCGGAAAAATTATTGGGTCGTGGTGATATGTTATTTTTGACCGCTGATCTTTCCAAACCAAAACGTGTGCAAGGCGCTTTTGTTTCTGAGGAAGAAATGAAAAGAGTGGTGGATAATATAAAAAATGACGAACCACCAAGATATGATGATGCGGTGGTTTCCAAAAATTCCAGCTCCAACGGTGGCACTGTCAACTTATTTGGCGGAGCCAGTGACGACCAAGATTCATTATTTGATGATGCAAAAAAGGTGGTAATAGAATCCGGCAAAGCCAGCGCCTCACTTCTCCAACGCCGTCTTCGAGTTGGCTATGCCCGTGCCGCTCGCTTGCTTGACGAACTAGAAGAAGCTGGTATAGTAGGACCTGCCGACGGCGCCAAACCACGCGAACTTTTTACTGAACATTTATCGGCCAATGGCGGATTCGTTCGCCCTCAAGTCGATGAAGAAATACCTGAAAACGAACAAACATTGGATACCGGCGGTACCGTCTTTGATAATCCTGTTGAAAAAGAATAATTTACACCGGTAAAACTGACTATGTCAATTTTCTGTTATAAAAAAATAGATACTTCAAAAAACTTGGGGTGGGAATTAAAAACTGCCAGAGAAAACAAATCTTTAACATTGGATGAGGTGGTTAGACAAACCCATATCCCTTTAAAATATTTAGAGGCGTTTGAAAACAATCGCTTTTTTGATTTACCAAAAACCAAAACACATCGTCATGCTTACATGCGCGAATTGTGCAAATTATATGATTTAGATTTTGAAACAATTATTTATAAATTTAATTGCGAGGGTGGTTTGAAATTTTTAATAAATACTTATCTGCCAAAAATTGATTCAAACAACCTCCAGCCTTTTTCTTTATTTATTAAAAATTTCGCGTTAATCGGTTTTGTTTTATTTTTTATTATTTATCTGGGCTGGCAAATACATGGCATAATTACTCCGCCAAAATTAATTGTTTACTCTCCGATGGAAGGACAGCTGTCCAATCGCGCCGAGACAGCCATCCAAGGCGAGACCGACAAAGAGGGTCGATTGGAAGTAAATGGAAAAGAAATAAAAGTGGATGAACAGGGAAATTTTAATGATGTAATTTTATTATCCAATGGTGTGAATACTATCAACTTGTCGACTACCAAAAAACATGGTAAAACTACTACTGTCATTCGCCATGTGGTGGTAACTTTAAAAGAACCTACTTAGACTGATGCGGTTATGGACTTGAGAATTGAGGCTGTTCGGCCATAATTCTTAATTTCTTAACTATTTTTATGGGCAAACATACCAGCGAGGAGATAAAACAGAAACTCAAGGCCGCCGCCAGCGCGATTGAGCAGATCAAAACCAAATTCGGCGAAGGAGCGATCATGACCTTTGGTGAAGCCAAAACTATGCAGGTAGACGCTGTGCCTACCGGCTGTTTGTCTTTGGATATCGCCCTTGGTGTTCGCGGTGTGCCACGCGGTCGTGTGATTGAGATATATGGACCGGAATCAAGTGGAAAAACCACTTTGGCGCAACATATCGTGGCTGAAGTGCAAAAACTAGGCGGTATTGCCGCATTTGTGGATGCCGAACATGCTCTTGACCCAGACTATGCCAAAAAGATTGGTGTAAAAATAGATGAGTTGTTGATTTCACAACCAGATACCGGCGAACAAGCATTGGATATCGTAGAAACATTGGTGCGTTCCAACGCGGTGGATGTCATCGTGATCGATTCGGTGGCCGCTTTGGTACCAAAAGCTGAAATTGAGGGTGACATGGGTGATTCACACATGGGTTTACATGCCAGACTGATGAGTCAAGCTCTCCGCAAATTGACAGCGATCATCAGCAAATCCAAAACAGTCGTGATTTTCATCAATCAGACTCGTATGAAAATCGGCATTGTGTTTGGCAACCCAGAAACCACCACCGGTGGTATGGCGCTGAAATTTTATTCTTCCGTGCGTATCGAAGTTCGTCGCGCCGCCCAAATCAAACAGGGTGACAGAATTATTGGCAACCGCGTAAAAGTAAAAGTAGTAAAAAATAAAGTTGCCGCGCCTTTCCGCACTTGTGAATTTGACATCATGTATAACGAAGGTATTTCCCTTTCCGGTGATGCGCTCGATGCCGCTATTTTGTACAAAATTATAGACAAAAAAGGTGTGACTTATACTTTTGGAGAAGAAAAACTTGGAGTCGGTAGAGAAGCGGCCAAAAAATCATTGAAAGAAAATCCACAAATGTTGAAACGAGTAGTTCATGCGGTGTGGGAAGCGGTTGAAAAAGGTGAGGCACCAGAAGAAGAGGAGGCTGGCGTAACCGATAAAGAAAAGGGAGACGAAGTTCCACCGCCACCACTAGAAGATTAATTTCACTCCCCCGCCTAATCGCGGGGGTTTTGTTTTATAAAATATAATCTATTAAAAAACAATTAATTCAAAAAATTTATATGGTTGAAACCACAAAAAATGAAATAAAACATATTGCGATAATCATGGATGGCAATCGCCGTTGGGCAACCGAACACAGTCTTCCAAAAATTATAGGGCACACTGAGGGTAGCAAAAATGTTAAACACATCGCCAAGGTAGCACAAGATTTGGGCATAAAATATTTGACCCTTTGGGCGTTGTCCACTGAAAATCTCAAAAACCGCAGTCAGGAAGAACTCAAACATTTGTTTTCCTTATTTGAAAAACTGACCGAAGAATTGGACGCCTCCAAAAAAAATAATCTACGAATTAAAATTATTGGCGACCTATCCAAACTACCAACCTCCACTCAAAATAAATTGGATGAAGTGGTTAAAAAAACTCAGGACCACACCGGACTCACTCTCACTCTGGCTATCAACTATGGGGGTCGAGATGAGTTGGTTCGAACAATTCGCAAAATTGTTGACGGCAAAATATCTATAGATAAAATCGACGAAGAGTTGATCGATCAATTTTTGGATACCGCAAACATGCCCGATCCGGAATTAATTATTCGCACCGGTGGCGACCAACGTCTGTCTGGATATTTACCATGGCAAAGCACTTATGCTGAAATTTATTTTACTCCAATAAAATGGCCAGCATTTTCTGAAGAGAATTTGAATGAAGCTGTTCAATGGTTTGAAGAACAAAAAAGAAATCGTGGAAAATAATTCGTTTAACAAAAATACCAGTTTGTGATATATTATCTTAAAAGGTCGCGACTTAATATTTTTAACAAATTAAAATATATTATATAAGTTTCTATGAAAAACTATTTCAAAATATTGTCAATTACTATTGTTTTTGCCAGCTTATTGGCCTATGTAGCACCAGCCAATGCTTATTTCAGCTTAACAATCCCTAAACAGTTGACTGAGTTGTGGCAAAAAGTACAAGCTCAAGAAGGATCCAATTTAGCTCCAATGCCAACACAAATGCCCCCAAACAATCAACAGCCAACCATGCAAAACCCACAACCACCAATGGATGGACAGGCTTATCAACCCCAACCGATGCCTTACCCACAACAACCAAACCAGCCGATGCCATATCAGCCACAACAACCTCAACAACCAAATCAATCCGGTCAAACCTGTCTTGTGAATGGTGTGGAAAAATCCGGAAGTTGTGAACAATATAACAATCAAAATAATACTGGCGGTGGACAATCACAACAACCGAATAACAACCAACAACAACCAAACATGGATCAAAACAACATGGGTCCAAACAATGGTGGACAAGGTGGTGGTGACCAAACTCGCATGATCAAGGATATGCAACGCAACGCCAAACAAATGGAAAGCAGAGTAAACAGCTTTGAAAAACAAATGTTGCAGGCAGAAAAAAGCGGTGGAGTAATATCTCAAGATCTAAAAGATCAAATAGTAAAGGCGCGGGAACTGTTGGCAAAAATAAAAGGCGCGACCACTGCCGAAGAAATGGGAGATGATACGATGAACCAACTACAAGAAATTGTCCAAAATTTGGATGAAAATGGTCGGGAAGTTTTTCAAAAAATTCAACAACTGAACAATGTAAAGAGGGAGATCAAAAACATGAAACGCAGTATAACTAATTTTGATAAACAAATCGCAAAATTAGTTAAACAAAAGATTGCCATTCCACAAGAAATCGCTGACAATATCGCTAAATTAAAAGCGATTGTCACAGCGATTGAAATTGCAAAAACATGGGACGAGGTAGAAGCTGCCGGATTGGAAGATATGGGTGATTTGATGCAAAGTTTGGGTGAGAGTCAACAAAGTTTGGAAATGTTGGCACGCTGGCCACAGACACTCAAACAGATGGATAAAGAACTAAAAAATCTTACCAACCAAGTCAAAAAAGCTAAAACTATAGTGGACAGATTAATAAAAAAAGGTATTGATTTGACTGAAAATTTTACTAATTTTTCCTCTGATGTAGAAAAATTAAAAATCACTCGCGACGAAGCGAACAACAAGATAATAGCCGGTGATTCTCAAGGCGCATTTGATTTGGTAGAAGATGGATTTTTCTACAAAATGGATGAGGTGTACGAAAACCAACGCGTTATTGAAACCATGAATAATTTGGGACGCTTTAATTCTGATTTCAAAACCGGGTTAAACGGTTTGAAAAAAGAAATAGCCAATTTGAAGAAAAAGGGAGAAGACACAAGTGAGTTGCAAACATTATACGATGAGGTCAAACAACAAGGCGAGGAAATATTGGTCATGATGAAGGCCAAGCCAATCGATACCGACGCGATTGTTTCCGCTTTGGAAGATTTGGAAAGTATCCGTCAACAAAGTTCGGATAACATCCAAGAGTTGGGCGGTGGTGGAGCAATGCCGTGGCAACAAGGCAACCAACAAATTCAACAACTACAAATGCCCAAGACTTTGAATCAATACATACCGCAACAAAAAAACAACCCAGTTGGTGAATCCAACCCACAACCTTCACCAAGTCCAATAAGCGAATCAAACCCACAGCCATCACCTTAAAATAATAGAACAAAAAATCGCTCCACACTGGGGCGATTTTTTTATGTTAAATAAATTTTGACTCCTTGCCCAAAATATATTATCATTCTTATAACTTTGCTGGATTGTTGTGAACTTTCGGATTTACCGAGAGACGTGACAGCAGTAAAAACTACAGGAGTATGACAATGGACTCAAAACCTCGAATTTTCTACGGGCATCCGGAGTTGGTACGCCAAGTGACAAGACCCCCATTTAATAGACACTGTGGATAGGTGTCTTTTTTTGTTTTTCATTGTCGAAGGCACTTAAGATAGAATTGCCTGGGAGGCATTCGAAGTTTCGAGTGAATGCGTTTGTTG
>JBAYGI010000009.1:0-35610 GCA_041666745.1 Candidatus Magasanikiibacteriota bacterium | reverse complement strand
GGGATAGACGAAGAAGTAATTAAGAAATACATTATTAACCAAGGACGAGAGGACAGCGGGCAAGCGAAGCTTGGACTGTGACTCTGCCCGGATACCACGGGCGTAAGCCCGTGGTGTTTCATTTAGGCAAACTTTTTAATTATCAAAAAGTTTGCTATAATGGTAGGATAATTTTAATATCTTAAGGAGGTATGAAATATTATATTTTACTAACTGTCTTTTTATTTGGCAGTTTTTTTGTTGGAAAAAATATTTTGGCAGCCAATAGTGATATCGTGATAAATGAAATTTTTTCTCCATCTGTGAGCACCCATCAGTGGATTGAAGTGTGGAACAAAGGACTTGTTGGTACCGAATCTGTGAATTTAACAACTTTGAAATTGTGGGAGGATAACACAAGTCACTCAATCTCTACCACAACCAACGGCAATGGTATGGTGGCGTCCGGAGAATATGCGATTATTTGTAAAAATGCCGGCAATTTCTTAACAGACAACCCGTTATTTGTGGGGCAATTATTTTCCGCGGACATAAAAGATTTGGATGGTAGTGAAATTGGTTTAAAAATAAACAAAGGGAGTGACTCTGCGGATTTCTTTGAGAGATTTTCTTTTACAACTTCAACTACCAATTTTTCTTTGGAGCGCGTTGATCCGTTTTTGTCTGATTACACCAATATGAATTGGAAAAATAGCCTAAGCCAAACCGGGAACACAGCCGGAGTAGTTAATAGTGTGTTTTTAACAAATACTTCATCGGGTGTTAATATAACAAATACTTCAACTCCTGAAACAGAAAATAACATTACCTCTACCACAGATATTTTTGATTGGAGTTTTATTAAATTAAATGAAATTATTTCTGATCCGGTTGATGGAAACGAATTGGTGGAGCTATTTAATACCGGATCAAGTACGGTGGATTTATCCGGTGGATCGATTTGTGATTCTTCGGACAGTGGTTGTAAGCCATTGAACGGATCGATAGTCGGACATGATTGGTTGGTGGCGGATTTATTGACCGATAGGTATTTAAATAATGATGGTGATTCTGTAATTTTAAAAGATAAAAACAATAATATTGTGGATCAGGTGAATTATAGTCTTGATAATTTTTTTGTTATCGACAAAGGACAATCGTTGATTAGAAAAGTTGACGGACTGGATACAAATTTGGATGGTGATTGGGCGGTTACCAACAAAATTACTCTTGGTTTTGCAAATGAGTTGGTGGTGCCGGTACCTATTGTTAATAATTCAAATGGTGGCGGAGGAAGTGTGGTGTCTCACAATCCAATCAGTACAGTCGTGTCTGCGTCATCAACAATTAAATCAAACAAAATTTCTACTACCACAAAATCTTCTTCAACAGAACCAAAAGATTCGGTAAATATTAGCTGGAAACTAGATTGGCCGTATGGTTTGAATGTTGGTGAAATGGGGATTTTTAGCGCAAACGGCACCGCTGATCCACGTGGGGGTGAAGTAAAAATCTTTTGGGATTTTGGTGATAATTCCAGCAGTACCGGATTTTTGTTGGGACATACATTTGCGAGTTCCGGAGTTTATCTAGTTTCTGTATTGGCTTCCAGCACGACTGGTACAGCCGGTAAAAAAGAATTTAAAGTTTATGTTGGGGCTGGTTTTTCAATAGCGAATGCCGATGTAAAAATTAACGGTTGGCTCACTACCAGCACAGACGATTCGTCGATAGAATATATTGAATTAAAAAACTTTCTCGACAAACCACAAAATATTTCCGGATGGAAAATAAAAAATAAAAGTGGTAAGGAGTATGAACTACCGGAAAAAACCACAATATCCGCGTCAGGAACTTTAAAATTTTTTAGATCAATTCACCATCTTAGTTTTGATAAAGATGGAGATAAAATTGTTTTAACATCTCCAAACGACAAAGAAATAAATAAAATATTATTGGTGGCAGAAAAAAGTAAAAATGTGGAGAAAAATAAAGAGGTAAAAAAGTCGGCGGTTAAAGCGGTGGCTGGTTGGTTGACTGTTCGCGGGGTAGTAACCGTGGAACCAAAAACTTTTGGCCAACAATTTTTTTATATTAGTGATGGTCAGACCGGTGTGCAGATTTATCAGTATAAAAAAGATTTTCCGGAGTTAAAAATCGGCGATGAAATATCTGTCGGAGGAGAAACTTCGGAAATTGGCGGTATTAAAAGAATAAAAATAAAAAACAGAAACGCGATAGATATTTTGGCAACCAACAAAACAATCGAGCCGGTAGATTTGAAAATTGAGGATATAAGCAAAGAATTGTTGGGTGCGTTGGTCAAAGTGTCCGGCGACATCACTGAAATAAAAAGTAATTTTATGTATGTTGATGATGGTGACACGGAAATCGCGGTTTATTTCAAAAAAGGAGCCGGAATTAATAAACAGGAATTAAAAGAGGGAGATAAAGTGGAAGTGGTGGGGATTTTGAACGAAGGTAAAGATGGTTGGCAAGTTTTACCACGAGCGTTGGCGGATTTAAATGTAATTGGTCGCGCTGATGAAGTAAAGGATCAGGGCACACAAAGTGTTGCTACCAACAAATACCTAACAGTCACAATTGGTGGCTTGGCGATGTTATTGTTGGGTTTTTTGGTCAAAGCACGAGGTGGTTTGTTGGTTGCTGGCACCAAGAAAGCGGCTGTCTTGATAAGAGAAATTATAAAGAGGGGTTGATTTAGATTGATTTGTGTGATAGTTTATGTCTTATAACCAGCTGGAAGGGTAGCCAAGTGGTTGTACGGCAACAGTCTTGAAAACTGTCGTACCGAAAGGTACCGTGGGTTCGAATCCCACCCCTTCCGCCAATTTTCACTTTTAAATTTAATATAAATATGTCTGAAAAAATGTCTCGTCTTTCAGAGGCGGAAACTCAAGGACAACAAGAAATTACGAAAAGACCCGAATACGCTCAGGCGTGTGAAAATACTAAACATAGCGGAGATCTGATTAGAGAACTACTAAAATTAGGTGTACCAAAAACAGAAGTAGAAGTATTTGCACTTGGTTGTTTGGAAAAAAATATTAGAGCAGGTTATGGACTGGGTACCGTTCGCAGTATCGCCAGACAAGGAGGAGCAATAACCGAATCAGAAGTTGATAAGTTTTTCGAGGAAGTAAAAGTTAGAATGTTGATGGAAACACCCACCGAAAACGAAGAGGAAAAAGCAAAGAGAGAGGCTGAAGAGCTAGCAGAGATGCTAAAACAATACGAGTAAAAAGATAGAGTGTATAATCTGCTATGTCAAAACAAAAGAAAAAATCATTTGCCCCACTGCTCGGACGGGTACTAAAAAAGATAGCTCCTCGTATTGGGGCAAAGGTGACAATGGAACCCGAGTGGAATATTGTCGGGCAGATTATTTTCAAGAGTGGTCGGAAGCGATATTTTCGATACTCAAGCCTCGATCTTAATTCTCTTGGATCTTCCGAAGTGGCGAAAGACAAAGATTATGCCAATTTTTTTATGAAAAAAATGGGATATCCAACTGTCCCAAACAGCAAAACTTTTTATAAAAATGAATGGGCGCAGGCAGTCGGTCAATCCAGTCGTAACATTGACGCCGCATATTGTCATGCGAAAAAAATTGGGTTTCCTGTTATTGTAAAGCCAAACAGTGGTAGTCAGGGATCAGGGGTGACGCTAGTGTATAACAAACAAGAATTTTATCGGGCAATCCGAACAGTTTTTGAGAATGACAGAGTCGCTCTGGTTCAACAGAAAGTTGAAGGTAGGGACTATCGCCTTGTGGTGCTTGATAAAAAAGTAATTTCAGTGTACGAACGTTTGCCATTAAGTGTTGTCGGAGATGGTCAATCAACAATTTTACAGCTAATGAAATTGAAGCAGAAACAGTTCGTCGCTTCAAGCCGGGATACTCAGTTGAAATTCAACGACCCACGCATCAAAGAAAAATTAAAACATTCAGGAATGAATTTTTACTCTATTCCGAAACAAGAGCAACGCGTTTTTCTTCTTGATAATGCCAACCTATCTACCGGTGGGGATTCAATTGATGTAACTGAAAAAACCCATTCTGATTTTGAGAAATTAGCAATACAACTTACAAGAGACATGGGGCTTCGACTTTGTGGGGTTGATCTTATGATTAAGGGTGGTATAAGCGAAAAACCAAAAACATTTTGGGTATTAGAAATTAACTCCGCTCCCGGTCTTGATCATTATGCAAAGACAGGAAAGGCGCAAGAAAAAATTGTTGAGAATCTATATCTTGAAGTTCTCAAAAGCATGGAGAAAAGTGGCTAATTTTTGATTTTATTTTAAGATACTATTAAAGAATGGACAAATTCATTCTTTTTTAGTATCATTTAGTTGTTTTGGAGAGGTGGCTGAGTTGGTTTAAGGCACCAGTTTCGAAAACTGACGTGTTCGAAAGGGCACCGTGGGTTCGAACCCCACCCTCTCCGCTTTTACCTCGCCATAGCTTTTTAGCGAAGGCGGGATTTTGCAATGAAGTGAATTTGAAGGTTAAAATTAAGTGTGTAAATTTATGATTAACAACAAAAACAACGTTGCTTATATAGATGGTGCAAATCTGCACAAAGCGGCTCTGCAGTTAGACTGGGGGCTTGATTATGCAAGGTTGCGTGTTTGGCTTACCGAAAAATATGGTGTTAAACAGGCTTATTTGTTCCTTGGTCTAATTCCAAAATATAAGAATTTATATACTTATTTACAAGAAGTCGGTTTTACTTTGATTTTTAAGGAGGTTACCTATTATGGTAAAGGTAAAGTAAAAGGTAACTGTGATGCAGAACTGATTGTTCGTGCCATGAAAGAGGCTTATGAAAATACCCATGAAAAAGCCGTGTTGGTAGCAAGTGACGGTGATTATGCTGTATTAGTTTCATTTCTAATCGAAAAACAAAAATTTGAAATTGTTTTATCGCCTGCTCCATCAGCAAAATGTTCAATTTTGCTAAAGCGCACCGGTGCAAAAATATCTTATATTAGTGATCAGCGTTCAATTTTAGCTATTATAAAAGAAAAAACCCCCGATGCGGACAGAACCGCATAGGGGTTTTTTTCGTAGTAATTATTTATATAATGCCAGTTTTTTGTTGTTTTGTCAAGCTTTTTTGTATTTTATCCACAATTTCTTATATTTTTAGTCTTGAAAACGTCAGTTTTACACCAGTATGTCCAAACCAGTAGATATCGAACCAGAATGGGCGACGATATTAGCAAATTATTTTTCCTCTGAACGTTTTCAAAAACTGGCGGATTTTGTGCGTGAAGAATATGTTAAAAAGTCCATATATCCAAAACCGCAGGATATTTTTAAAGCTTTTTGGTTGACGCCATTTTCCAATGTTCAAGTGGTGATTTTGGGTCAAGATCCTTATCACGGCACGGATCAAGCGCACGGTCTTAGTTTTTCTGTTCCGGAAACTGTCAAAGTTCCGCCATCATTACAAAATATTTATAAGGAGATAGCAAGTGATTTGGGAATAAAAAAAGATTTTAAGACTGGGAATTTAGTATCATGGGCGAAGCAAGGTGTTTTGCTTTTGAATGCTATCCTAACAGTAGTTGCCAACACTCCGGCCTCACATCGGGAAAAAGGCTGGGAGGAGTTCACTGACACGGTCATCAAAACAATTTCTGATAAACGAGAAAATGTCGTTTTTATGCTTTGGGGGAATTTTGCCAGAAGTAAAAAAGCTTTGATCGATACTAGCAAACACCTAGTTTTGGAAGCCCCACACCCATCGCCTTTTTCAGCTCACTCCGGTTTTATGGGTTGTAAACATTTTTCAAAATGCAATGAATATTTGCAAAAGCATGGTAAAAAAGAAATAAAATGGTGATGAACAAAACAATAACTTTAAAAAACAAAGAACTGGCATATAGCCACCGTCGTTTGCGACGATCTCGCCGTGTTCGTTTGGCAATTTCTTTTGGCGGTAAAATCACCGTTACTACGCCAATATTTTTTCCGGAATATAAAATAAAAGATTTTTTATTTCAACACGCTGATTGGATTTTAGAAAAAATCGCCAACTATAAAGAAAAAGAATCAAAAAGTATTTTTCCGGTCGGCCACAAAGATTATCTGATAAACAAAAGCCGAGCTTTGCGTTTGGTGCGTGAAAAGCTGGCACAGTTGAACGGTATTTATAATTTCAGGTATAATAAAGTAACAGTAAAAAACACCAATAGTCGCTGGGGTAGTTGTTCCAAAAGCGGCAACTTGAATTTTAATTATAAATTGATATACTTACCGGATGATTTGGCCGGTTATGTGGTAGCGCACGAGCTGTCTCATTTACAAGAGATGAATCACGGTAGAAATTTTTGGAAGTTAGTTTCTAAAACCGTGCCACATTGGCAAATCCTGAGAAAACAGTTAAAAAATATTTATTAACAATATTATTTATGATTAATAAAAATAAGTTGACAGTAATTTTATTAATTTTGTTAGTGCCTCTATTGTCGGGTTGTTCGGTGAATGACCAAGTTAAAAAAACAGACTTAAACAATACTGATTGGAGTGAAATTTTAAAAGACGATTCGGTCAAAGTAAACACAAATACTAGTACAAGTACTGAACAAACGAAACAAGACACTGGTTCTACGATAGCTCCCAGCGCAGTCACCACTACTATTAATAAAATAACCAATAATTTAAATAAAAATAATTCTATGGATCAATTCGATGCAAACAAACAATATGTCGCTGTCGTGCATACCACTCTGGGAGATTTTACTATAAATTTTAACAAAAACCAGACTCCAAAAACAGTCGAAAATTTTGTTACCTTAGCCAAAAAAGGGTTTTATGACAAAACTATTTTTCACCGCGTAATGAAAGGTTTTATGATTCAAGGTGGTGATCCAAAAGGCAACGGCACTGGTGGCCCCGGATATAAATTTGCTGACGAGCCATTTGACGGTGAATATCTGCGCGGTACGGTGGCGATGGCCAATTCGGGTCCAAATACCAATGGTAGTCAGTTTTTTATTATGCATGCCAATGTTCCTCTACCAAAAAATTATGTTATTTTTGGTCACGTGACAGAAGGAATGGAAACGGTGGATAAGATTGCCAATGCTGAAGTGGAATATAATAATGGAGAGATGTCAAAACCAATCAATCCGGTAAAGATTGTTTCTATAAAAGTAGTAGAATAGTTTAGAAGCACTATTCTTCAAAATTGGGCCGCTCTATCTGGAGTGGCTCTATTTGTTTTTCACCGTCAGTTATTTTCATGATGTCTTTATCAATCTTGTTGAGTTCTTTGTGAGCGGTGTTGTAAGATCGCACTGTTACATCAATATTGTTGCCCAGTTTTTTCATGTGTTCGTCGTAAGTCAAAAGGTGTCGTCCCAAATCCTCTACCCTCTTGATAATATCTTTGGCGGTTTCTTCTATTTGCAAAGCGCGTAAACCTTGCATGACAGTTTGCAAATAAGCCAAGAATGATGTGGGTGAAACAATTATCACGTGATACTTTCCGGCGGCGCGTTGGATGAGATTTTCGGTGTCTTCTTCTTGTAAAGCTCCGATTTTATTGATTAATAAATCATAGTAGATGGCTTCATGTGGAATAAACATGAAAGCAAAATCCATGGTGCCATTTTTCGGTTGGATATATTTGGCGGTTTCTTGAATTCTTAATTTTAAATCATTGACGAAAGCTTTTTCCAGACGATCGCGCTCTGCCTCGTTGCGTTCTTCAATCAAGCGGTTATAATTTTCTAAACTGAATTTGGAGTCAATTGGTATGATTTTGTCTTTGACGAAAACCACGGCATCTACAATGGTTCCGTTATCAAACGGATATTGCATTCTGTAACTGCCTGGGGGTAAAACATTTTTTAAAAGTGTCTCTAAATAATATTCACCCAAGATGCCACGCTGTTTTGGGTTCTTTAGAATATCTTGCAAACTTTGCAGTTGATCGGCAAAATTTACCACTTGCCTATTGGTTTCATCCAGCTTGGTCAGACGTTCGGTGATGTCAGTAATAATTTTTACGCTTTGGCCAAATTGGCTTTGGACTGTTTTGTGAATATTATTTTGTGTTTCATTCATGGCGCGGTGGCTTTCGGAGATTTTATTCTCCATTACCCTGCTCAAATCTTGGATTTGGTTTTGTAACATGACCAGTGATTGACCATCGTTGGCTGGTATTTTTTTAAAAAAAATAATTAAAACAGCAAGCCCGCAAACAATTATAAATAGCAAGATAATAATGAATATTTCCATAATTTTATATATAAAAATGGTTATTTATTGTGTTTTGTCTCCCCACCAGGAATCGAACCTGGATCAAGACGTTAGGAGTGTCTCATTCTATCCATTGAACTATGAGGAGAGATAATATTGTGTACCAGTTTGTTAATAGCAAAGATTTTTTTTAACATTAATCCACCCTTTTTTATTCTAACTCGGCACATTCCGTATTTTAGTTTGCCACTTTTTTTACCACTTAGCACATTGATGCTAACATTGTCGCGTAAATCAATTTTTGTGATAACTGACCAAAAATCAATACATTTTTGTTTATCTAAATCTTCGTAGGTCCTGATTGAGATTGTAAAATTTTCATCTTTTATGGAAAATTCTGTCCTTAGTATATCCATAAAGATAGCAATCATGCTTGAATCAGTATTAGTAAAGCTAAAATCTTTTTTGTTTCCTTCCGCCCAATATAATGAACAAGCGATAAGTTTGCGTTCTCTACTGGTTAATCCATCTATAAGTTTTATGGCTTCTGCGTGTGCGTATTCCCAATTTCTTTCCGACATGATTTTACTGGCGTTTCGACGGTCGGCCAAACGTTGTTGAAATTCTTGTAAAATAGGAATATCTTTTGCATATCTGTAAGCGGATGTTTTGGTTATTTTTAAAATTTGGCCAATCTCAGGAATACTATAACCATGTTTTCTCAAGTATACTATTTGATTTTTTATTTCAGTTTTTAATAATTTTGGCATATTTTTTGGGTATCTTTTATTATAACAGATATAGCAAAATAGTTCAAGTAATGTGTAGCTATATTCCTATACGTTGTCATTGCCGCGTGCTTGGTGGGCATCGCTTTGCTCATTTTGTTGTGTGTGTTGTGTAATCGGTATCGATGCCAGCACCCACAAGAATTTTCCACTGGGTGATCAACAGTGACGTAGTGAGGTATCTCCCGCCGGTTCTTTCTCCAAGAACCACCCTCCCTGCGCTGATGATTTAAGTTAATAAAATATATTGATCTTTTTTATGCATTATGATAGTGTATATTTTATCCTAAGGGCCTGTAGTATAGTGGTAATATACGGCATTCGCATTGCTGAGACGGGAGTCCGATTCTCCCCAGGTCCACCAGAACATAAAAAGTTTGTAGTGGCAAAAAATAGGCTGGTAGCCTATTTTTGTTTATAAAACTGTGGATAACTCTGGGTATAAGTGCATACAAAAGTGCGTATTTGTATACACTAGTGTATACAAACTTAATAAAAAACGGCTAAAATCAGTTGTTTTTAGGAAATGTTTCACGGGAAACAATCAGTCTTAATGTTTCCCGTGAAACATTTGTGGAAAACAAAAAACACTCTATTATTAAGAGTGTTTTGTTATCAAAAGAAAGGATGGGAGGGCTCGGCTTGGTAGCTTCGCCCTCACGTGAAATTCGCCTCATCACTGATGAAGCACATCACCACACCCTTTCGTCGTTCAGTCGCGTGGCAGTTCGAGCCACCTTCGGTAGAGGGCGTCGACGCGGAGGAGGTGTTCAGCCTCACTTCGCAACAACTGCACCTTGCCATCGTCAATGAAATCGATCACACGTCTTGGATCCACGGAACTACGACGGTTGTTCAAAAAGTTTCCGACCGTGTCGGATCCCTTGTCGAGCGCGGTGTGCAAATTCCCTATGCTGGGGAACGTTTCTTTGACTGCGCGAACGAATTCATCGGGGTATTTCATAGGAACCTCTTTTCTTGGATGTGGTGGTGATTGGCGAGAGTGTCCGTGGTGGTGGTCTTCCCACACACAACAGGACAACTCAAAACTAGCATGCAGATACCCAAAAGTCAAGACACAGCACTTCAAAAAAGTTTCCCGTGAAACATTTTAAAATTAAAAAAAGACAACAAAAAATATTTTTAAAATATTAAAAAAATAGTTGTTGTGTATAACTTTTTATGGTATAATATTGGTAATAAAAGTATTTTTTTAAAGTATATTTTTTTATGTTTAGTCAAGCACGTGTTAGCAAGGTGATAGGTGTGTTTTCGTATGTATTTTTGATTTTAAACATAGTTTTGGTTCCTTTATTTTTGGACAAAAATCTTAATAATTTTTATATCATACCAAAACAGTATGCGTTTGGAGGTTTGGTGATGATAAATATATTGTTGTGGATTGCCAAATTTGTTTTGACTAAAAAAATTCAATTCACCAAAACAATGATCGATGTGCCGATTTTGTCTTTGGGCATAGTTGGGCTATTAGCAGCGATATTTTCAGCCAATGTTTATGATAGTTTTTTTGGACGAGCTGAATATTTTACTTTGAATTTTGTTTTGTTGATTTTGTTTTTTGCCTTTTATTATGTAGTTGTAAATTTTGTTAAAACAGAAAAAATGTGGCGGGGCATTCTTGATTCATTTTTGGCGGTAGGGTTGATTACGTTAATATTATTTATTTTAAAGATTGCTTTTAAAGTAACTTTTTTAACAAAATTTATTGGACAGTCTTGGAATACTATAGATCCGACCAATAGTATTTTTGGTGTTTGGGCGGTGATTTTATTGATTCTATCTTTTGGTCAGTTGATAAAAAAGAATTTGAGTCTGATTCGAATGATCTGGTCGTTTGTTATCGGTATTTTGTCTTTTGCCGTGCTGGTAATGTTGAGTTTTAAAATATTATGGATAATTTTATTGATAGCACTCATATTGTTGTTGATGTTTGGTATAGGTTTTATCCGCGAAGTTCGTTTGTGGTGGATATCGGTGCTGTTTGCCTTATTGGTTTTTACTATTATATTTATAGTTTTTGGCACACCAAAATTTGTTCAAATGCCGGCGCCAACCGAGCTGTCTCTTGGTTTTAATCCCTCATGGTCGGTTACTTACGATACTATTTTTTCCAGTGTCAAAGATTTTTTTATTGGTAGTGGTCTCGGGTCGTTTGGAGTAGATTTTTCTCAGTTTAGAAATATTTCTTTCAATTCTGATCCGACCGCATGGTCTTTGCGTTTCAACCAACCTTACGATACTTTACTTAGCATATTGTCTGAAGGCGGAGTGTTGTTTGTTTGCGCCTTTGTTTTTCTAATTCTTTTAGTGTTGGGGCATGTGTTCGCGGCTTGGAATAAAATTCGGACATCTGTTTCGTCAGAATTGAATTTAAAAAAGGACAATATTTTATTTGAATCGTTTTTGGTTACGATTGCTTTTGTGGTTTTGACTATTGGTTTTGGTGTGGTTTTTTATAGTCAGGTGTTGTGGTTTGTTTGGTGGTTGATGTTGTCCTTGTTGGTTGTTGGGTTTTCATTTTATAGTCGAAATTTTATTCATGAAAAAGAATGGACACTTGAAGACACTCCTCAGTATAGTTTGTCTTTTTCGTTTGGTTTGATTGTGATAATTACCGGATTGGTGATGGTTTCTGTTTGGGGCGCTAGATTGTATTTGGGAGAGATTGCGTTTGCCAAAGCCGTATCGAGTGGGGATAGCAAAACAGCAGAAATATTTATTAATGATGCATTGGACAAAAGACCGAATTCCGATGTTTACCATTCTGTTCGGGCGCAAATTTATTTGAATCAGGCGGTAGAGATTAGTAAACAGGCAAATCCGGATGTACAGGCTATCAGCACAATTATGGCTAAAGCGGTAAATGAAGCAAAATACGCTACAGATTTGTCGCCTAGGTCAGTAGCGTTGTGGGAAAATTTGGCTACGATGTATGAAAATGCCTCTGCTTTGGTACCAGAAGCACGGGATTGGGCATTGAAATCTTTGCAACAAGCCAGAGATTTAGAACCAACCAACCCGATGCTTTGGTTGCGCCTAGGAAATAATTATGCGGCCACAGCCAAATGGGATGATGCTATAAAAAATTACGAAAAGGCGATTGCTTTGAAAGCTGATTATTTTGGCGCGTATGTCGGCTTGTCCAATGCCTATGAACAAACGCAAAAAATGGACAAGGCCATTGAAGTTTATGAAAAAATAGTTGGACAAAACCAGTCTGATCCGGAAACTTTATATAACTACGGTCGGTTGTTATACAACCGCAATAACACCGGTGATCGAGATTTGGTTGAAAAAATTTGGAGCAAAGTTATCAGTATCCAGCCAAATTATTCCAACGCACTATATAGCCTTGGTTTGTTATATGAAACAAGAGGCGACCAGGCAACCGCACTACAATATTACTATAGAGTAAAAGATTTAAATCCTGATAATCAAAATATTTTGGACAAAATAAAGAAAATGGTTGGTGCTTCGGCAAGTGTTGCGCCGACTCCAAATGTAACACCGGTTCAAATTAAGAATAAAACATAATTATGCGAGTTAGTAAAGTTATTGTTTTGGTAGTTGCAATTGCTTTGGTTATGCCGAGTTTGGCTTTCGCGGCGATGTCTTCTACCAATTATTATATATTTGCAGATAGTGTGGATTTTGGTGGTGGATCCAGCGCTAGTACCAGCTATAGTTTACAGGATTCTTTGGGTGGCTATGCAACCGGAATTAGTACCAGCACCAGCTATCAAATTCGTGCTGGTTATCAGGCAGAAGAGGTTGGTCTTTTAAGTATGGTTTTAGATGGTAGTAGTGTTAATTTTGGAACAGTGTCTTCGGTCGGATTGCTTAGTAGTAATATTATCGCGGTAGTGAACACCAACTCTATAACCGGTTATACTTTGTCGATTTTGGATGTTAATGGCACCTCATTATCGGCAGTAGCGGATGGTACGGTAGATGGTGCCGGTAATGTTGAAGAGTATGGTTTGGCTGTGAGTGGAACACACGTGGCTTATTCCAATGATGTGGCGATACTCAACGGGCTGGTGTTATCGTCGGTTTCTTCACCCGCTTATTCCGACACCACCACTTTGATATTTAAGGCTGCGCGAGCACCGAGTAGTTTACCGGCCACATACGCCCAAAGCATTATTTTATCAGCGGCGGCAAATATTTAATTATGTTGATGAAAAATAAAACAAAAGTTGGAATATTGTTTTTATTGTCTTTTTTGTTTGCTTCTTTTGTGAGTGCCTTTTCCATTAGTCCTTTAAAATATACTATTAGTTTAGATGCCGGTGATGCCAAAGATTTGGTGGTATCTGTAAAAAACGATTCAAACATGGAAAAAGAATATCAAACAAAAGTAGTAGGCGTACAACAAGACAGTAGTGGTCGACCGATTTTTAAATCAAATAGTGATGTGGCTGAAAATTGGATAAAATTTAAGAGTGAAAAAACGATTTTAAAAAGCAATGAAAATAAAGATTTTATTTTTACATTTACTATTCCAAAAAACACCCCTCCCGGAGCGCATTATTTGGGAATAGGAGTTCAAGAAATTGCCGGTAAAAATATCAGTGGTCAATTAATGACTACCGTAATTTTGCAAATCGCCGGAACAGCTAACGAGTCTTTGGTTTTGGAAAAATTTTATCCGGTTAAAAAATATTTTTTTAATAAAAACTTAGCTTATTTTTTACAGGTAAAGAATGTGGGTAATATTGATTTGTCCATGAAAGCTAATTTACAAACATATAACTTTAAAAATAAAAACATAGATTCAATCAGTATTAATTTGGGAAATAAATTGTTTGCTCAATCTAATCGTAGTATTGAAATTAACCCATCTGTTAGTAGTAAAATATTCTGGCCCGGGCTGTATCACTCTATGATTGTCGTAGACTACGGATTAACCAATCAACAAATAGTTGGTAGTGCAAATTTTTGGTATTGGCCGGTTTGGTTCTTGTGTTTGGTTGGATTAGCGATGGTTTTGATTGTGTTATTTTTTATATATAGAAAAAATAAACATGAAGCTGTGGAATAAAAAAATATTTTTATTGTTAGCTGTTTTATTTTTAAATGGATTATTTTTTTATTCAGTAAAGGCGGCGACAGACAATGAGAATATCAATGTACAATTAGTGATTCCTGGGGGAGGAAGTAGTGGTTGTGGGTCGAACTGTCCACGGTCTGATATAACCCCACCGGTGATTTATAGTGTTGTTACCAGCACATCTCAAACTACCGCTTCAGTTTCATGGAGTGCTAGCGATGATATGGGATTATCATCAATAACTTTTGATTATGGAACTACCATGGCTTATGGTCAGACAGCGCATCCCTCCGGTGAATATAACTATGTTGCAAGTTTGCAAGGACTAGCTACCGGCACGATTTATTATTTTAAAATTACAGCTGTTGATACAAGTAATAACGGTGTCAATTTTACGGGGAGTTTTCAAACCACTGGAGTGGCACCCCCATCAGACCACACTCCACCAACCATTTCCAATGTAGTTTCTAGTACTACACACAACACGGCTTCGGTTTCGTGGAGTGCCAGTGATAATATTGGAATAGCATCATTAATTTTTGATTATGGGACCACTGTGGCCTATGGTCAGACTGCAGTACCTAGCGGTAGTTATGTTGTCAGTTTGTCGGGTTTGACTACAAATACGGTTTATTATTTTAAAATAACAGTCGCAGACATTGTTGGAAATGATATTAGTTTTACCGGAAGTTTTAAAACAGAAATGTATGGACTTGAAGTTGTCGGGCCGATAATTTCTGACATAACAGTCACTCCCGGAGTAAATTTGGCGGTAGTTAATTTTCTTACAGACAAAGACGCTTTAGCCCAAATAAATTACGGAGAAACAACTTCTTTGGGTAGTAGTGCTGTCGAAAGCCATGTGCTATCGACTAGGTTTGCAATCACTTTGCTTGGGTTGTTGCCCAACAAAACATATTATTATAAGGTTATTGCTACTGACGCTGATCAAAACAGCTCTGCCACCTCAATTTTTAATTTCAAAACTTTATCAGATGATATAAACCCACCGGATGTTTCAAATTTACAAATTTCTACAGGACTAAGTTCGTTTACATTAACTTGGAAAAATCCTTTACTGTCTTTTACTCCCGATTTTGCCGGAGTTAAAATTTTGAGAAAGATAGGTAGTCAGGCTTCCGGTCCAAGTGATAGTGGGGCAACTGTTGTATATGATGGTTACAATGAAACCGTGATTGACGGCTCGGTGTTATCCGGTTTTACTTATTTTTATACAGCTTTTTCTCATGATACGGCAGGCAATTTTAGTTCTGGGAATTTTGTCAGTGGAAAAATTGATGTTATAGTCCACCATACAGCAGAAATTTGTAATAATAGTATTGATGATAATGGTGATGGTAGGATAGATTGTACAGATATTCTCTGTACAGATGATGTTAACTGTAAAACAACCGACTTACCGGAACCACTGATAATCGGTGGAGCTACGCCGGCTTGTAGTGATGAAAAAGACAACGATAGTGATGGTTTGGTAGATTTTCCAGCCGATCCCGGATGTTCTAATTTGCAGGATAGCGATGAATACAATCCACCAACAGCCACTGTGCCGGAATTTGAAAAATTAACACTGGATAAATTAAAGTTTTTTGCCGGTAGTCATCAGATTGAATTGACCATCAAAGCCAAAACGGTCTCAGGTTTGGCTGGGAGTAATTTGAGTATTGGTATAAAAAAGACTTCGTTGATAGGTGAGCCAAAAAGTTTAATTTTGCGTGTTGGTGATACCGACCAACACCAGTTCAATTTCGACAGCTCCAACAATACTTATTATGCCGATGTACTATTTCCACAAAATGGAAAAAGTCAGGCATATATAGAAATAAATTATGGAGCAGGTCAAATCGATTCACTTGGGGTTGATTTACAAGCGGTTGGTTTGGGTAAAATAACTGATGGAAAAAATAATAATTTGGCTGGTGTAGAAGTTATTTTACGCAAAGAAAATGGAGATACTTTTCCAGCTCAAATTTATGGTCAAAAAAATCCGCAGACAACCAACAGTGATGCTTTGGTTGGTTGGATGGTGCCAAACGGTCGGTATTATATTACTGCCACGAAGAACGGTTTTTATGAATACAGTGGCCCATTTTTTTCTGTAGTTGACAACATCATCAACACTTCAATTAATTTGGTTGTTGTTCCACCAAAACTTCAAGATGTAATTGACCCAAACGCTTCAGTAGCCAAAAATGTCGTTAATGTAGCTATAAATATAGCCGAAAAGACTTCCGCGGCAACAGCTAGAGCAACCAAACAAATAGAAAATGCGGTTGGGGCAGTACAAGAAATTGCCAACGACCCAACAGTAAAACAAGTAGCCAATAGAGTGGTGGCACCAACTGCGGTTGGTGTGGCGGCAGTTGGTACGGCCGTATTGGTATCATGGGCGGATATTTTGCCATTGTTACGATTTTTATTTTTACAACCACTGTTGGTTTTGGGGCGTGGCAAGCGGGAAAAATGGGGTTCTGTTTATAATTCTTTGAGTAAATTGCCGGTAGATTTGGCTCTGGTTCGTTTGATCAATGTAGACACTGGAAAATTAGTTCAAACCAAAGTAACCAGTTCTGATGGGCGATACTTCTTTACAGTCAATGCCGGTCGCTATCGTTTGGAGGCTAGAAAGGGATTATTTACATTTCCAACATTTTTATTGAAAGATTTTCAGACAGACGGCAATCGTTTGGATGTTTATCATGGAGAAGAAATAGTAGTATCTGACAAAGGTTCGATAATTACCGCCAATATTCCACTTGATCCGGTTGGTCAAAAACTAAAAACCCCATTGCGTTTGATAGTTGGCAAAATGATGCATAGAATACAAAATGTGGTTTCGTGGATTGGTCTTTTGGTTACACTTGGTTCACTATATATATCTCCAACTTGGTATATGTGGGTATTGCTTGGTGTACATTTGGCTATGACATTTGCGTTTAAGCGTCTTTCTAAGCCACCAGTGACCAAAGGTTGGGGGATAGTTTATGACGAACAGTCCAAAAAACCATTATCCAAAGTTGTGGCGCGCTTGTTTGATTCCAAATTTAATAAATTGGTTGCCACTGAAATTACAGGATCGGATGGTAAATATTATTTTATGGCGGGAGATAATCAATATTATGTATCTTATGATCGTGATGGTTATGAGCCATTAAAGACTGAAATTATTGATCTAAAAGGCAAAGAGGCAGAATCGATTGCCAAGGATGTAAATTTAAAGAAAAAATAGCAGATAGTTATACACATTTTTATTTTAATTTTAACAAAAAAGTAGTATAATATTAAGTAGAATTTATTTATGGAGGTTTCTGCAGAGAAACAATTTAAAGAGAGTAAATCCCGTAATTTTTTGTATTTTGGGTTGGTTTTGTTTTCTGTATTTGTATTTGGAATTTTTGGATATTTAAATTTTGTTTCAGCGGCTACTCCACCAAGTATAGTTACGTATCAGGGAAAAATATTAGTTGGAGGGGTCGCTCCTTCTGAAGATTTAGCAATAATGTATGTTTTGTATGATGCGGCAAGCGGTGGAAATGCCCTATATACAGCTGCCGGCACAACCAGTTCGCCGTTAACGTTTAGGACTACCGTTAGTAATGGTTTTTTTACAACTGATTTAGGTGGTGCGGGTACAAATGCGCTTGACTCTGCAATATTTAGAGACAACCAGACTGTTTATTTGGAAGTTTCGTTTGTTTCAGGTGTTGTTACTGAAACTCTTAGCCCGCGTAAAAGAATTACTGCCAGTCCGTTTGCAATAAACTCAATGTATTTAAATGGGATAGGTGCAAGTTCGACTCCACAATCGTCTTCTTATATTCCAATTTCTGATAGTAGTGGTAATTTAAACTTTAACAATGTTACTTCTACTGGTGTGTATGTTTCCGGTAATACTACTATTGGTGGTTTGTTGAGCGTAGTTGGTAATTCTTATTTTGGAACAATTGCTTCTGGCACTTGGAGTGGAGGTGTTATTTCCAATGCAGTTGGTGGTATAGGACAAAACAGTTCTGCTTGGAATGGTTTTGTAAAAGTAACCGGTGGTACTTGGTCTACCAGTACTATTAGCGTTGGTGATCTTTCCAATTCCTCCACATTGGCATTTCTGGCGGGTAACCAAACATTTTCCGGATTGAATATTTTTTCTGCCACCACCACTTTTGCATCATCCACTTTTAGTGGGTATGTTGGTATTGGTACTACTACGCCTTTAGCAAGATTACATGTCAATGGTGGAAATATTTTACACACTGCTTTTGGTAATCCAACTTTGAAAAGCTCTTTGACTACTTCAAATGCCTATGGAGTTTATGTTGCTAATAAATATGCCTATGTGGCTGATTTTACGGATGGTTTGAAAATAATAGACATCTCAAATTCCGCTTCCCCGACATTAACTGCTACTCTTAGTACCACCAACCCCCAAGGAGTTTATGTTTCCGGCAGGTATGCCTATGTGGCTGATGCCAATTCAGGTTTGAGGATAATAGACATATCCAATTCTGCTTCGCCGACATTAATCGGTACTCTTGCCACCACCAATGCTTTTGGAGTCTATGTTTCCGGTAAGTATGCCTATGTGGCTGACACGACAGATGGTTTGCGAATAATAGATATTTCTAAACCAAATACTCCATCATTGTTAAGTAGTGTCAGTACTACCAATGCTTATGGAGTGTATGTTTCCGGCAAGTATGCCTATGTGGCTGACGGCAATTCTGGTTTAAGAATAATAGACATTTCTAAACCTAGTTCTCCAACAATAGTAGGTAGTGTTACCACCACTTATGCCTGGGGGGTTTATGTTTCCGGTAAGTATGCCTATGTGGCTGATGATACTGCAGGTTTAAAAATAATAGATATTTCCAACCCTGCCACTCCGACAACCACTGGTATTTTTGATACTGTTTCTGCAGAGGGGGTGTATGTATCCGGAAATTATGCTTATGTGGCTGATTTGGCAGGTGGTTTGAAAACAATAGACATCTCAAACCCTGCTTCTCCAACATTAGTTGGTGCCCTTAGTACTGTTAATGCATATGGAGTCTTTGTTTCCGGTAAATATGCCTATGTGGCCGGTATGTCGGGTGGTTTACAAATAGTAGATATTAACGGGATGGAAACTCCAGCTATGAGCGCCGGTAATATTGCCACCAATGATTTGACTGTTTATGAAAATGTTGACATCGGAAACAGTTTAAATGTTCGCAATGGTTTAAATCTTGGCACCGGTGGCATTTTTTCTACCGGACCGGTAGCAATCAATGTATCATCAACCCAAGGTACAATATTTTCAATATCTACCAACACGGCTTCGGGTGTTTCATTCTTTAATGTAGATTCCAACGGTACAGTAAAAATAAACACCACCACGGCATTTGGTTTAAGTTTTTCCTATAAATTACTGATTGACGCCGGCGCAACTAGTAGTGGGGCCATCGGCACCAATGGTTTTATTCGCGCCACTTCTTATATCTCAGGAACTACCACTCTTGATATAGCTGAAACATATCCGATCAACATGTTGTGTGCGGCTAATGGTACTTGTCCAATCAACGGTGATTTGGTCTGTACAGATCCGACGGTAGTGGCTGGTGTAAAAAAATGTTCAGCTGGTGAATCTGATCGTATGATTGGTATAGTTTCTACTAACCCCGGTTTCTTATTGGGTGGTGGTGATTTGTTTGATCCAAATCAAAATCTAGGTATAGTAAAAGTAGCCTTGGCCGGTCGTGTGCCGACAAAAGTTTCTTCAATAAATGGTGAAATAAACGCTGGGGACAAACTCACTCTTTCCAGTATTGATGGTGTAGCCGCCAAGGCAGTAGGCGAGGTGCCAATCGTCGGTATCGCAATGGAAAGTTTTTCCGGTAATGGTGAGGGGGAAATAATAGTGTTTGTGAATTTAGGTTGGCAAAATCAAGTTTATCAATCCTTGACTGTAAATACCAATAGTTCTACTTTGACCGTCGGTTCAGATATAACACCATACAATTTATTATTGAGTGGTGAATTTACAATGTTTAACAGTGTTTTGAATAAACTGGTATTTAATGCCACAGCTCTATTTGAATCGAACACCAACGATTCTCATGCCTTTATATTTAATGCGATTAATTTTGGCACTTCAACAGATAAATATTTATTATCACTGCGATCAAATAGCGTTCCGAGATTTTCGGTAATGGCCAATGGTGATGTTCGCGCCTCTGGAAATATTTATGCAGCTAGCGCTGTTTTTGGAACATCTTCAAATCCAGGTGATTTGGCCGAACGAGTAGATATTGCTTCTGATGATATTGTTGAGCCAGGTGATGTTTTGGTTGTAGACATGAACAACCCAGATACTTATCGTCGTAGTAGCGGTGCCAATCAGCAAGCTGTAGCCGGTGTAGTTTCTACCAACCCAACTATAGTTGTAGGTAATGGAAAAACTGAATATACTTCAGTAATGGCCATGGTCGGCCGTGTGCCATTGAAGGTGTCTGATGAAAATGGTGCGATTGGTCGTGGTGATTTGCTGGTAACTGCCTCGAGTACCGGGTATGCTATGAAATATGATTCCAAAAAAGACAACGACAACCAGATGGTTGGTGTGGTGGGTATAGCTTTGGATCCGTTCACTGGAGGTAAGGGGAAAATAATGGCTTTGGTGCGTACCGGTTGGGTGAATAGTCATTATGAAACAATTTCTAGCATTAAAGACAATATTCAACAATTGGCAGTTGCCCAAGGAATTGTTTTGGGGGCGACAAGTACTATTAATTTAAATGTAGAAAACAATAAGGGTCAACTGACTTATTCCGGTGGCGACCTCAATTTGCAGGGTAGTATGTTATTAAACGTCGCTTCTGTTAGTGGTAAAAACAACCGCTGGTCAATCGATGAATCCGGGCATTTTATTACCAAAATAAATACTTCTCAAGGTGAAAAAGACATGTATGCCATGCAATCACCAACTTCAGAGTTTGTATTTTCCAGCTCTTCACAGCTCATTGCCGGTGAGGTAAAAGTGATGTTTGATCAGACGATGCAGGATGTGATTGATTCTGACCAACCTTTGAAAATCAACATAACACTAACTTCCGGTGAGGCAAAAGGAATTTATGTTAGCGAGAAAAATTCGCAAGGATTTACGGTAAAAGAATTAGAAGGTGGTACAAGTAGTGCAACGTTTGATTGGATGGTAGTGGCAAAAAGAAAAGAGGAAGTGACGAGTTTGAATGTAGTAGATGTGCCGGTACCAGTTGACGGGGGTCAAACTTTAAATGACGTTGTGACTAGCAGTACTACTGTTAGCACAGCTACTTCAACAAATATAAACGAAATTCCTAATCAGTCGCCAGAACTGATCCCAACGGCATCAGCGCCAGATGCACCTGTTGCGGTTCCGGATGTAGGTGCTACAAATCCTGACTCAACACCAGTTGTGACACCTCCACCAAGTTCAGATTTAGTTCCAACTGAAACACAGATATAATCTTAGTTAAAAAAATTCACCACACCGGAGGTATTGAATTATTTTTTTGGTTATGCTACAATTCGGTTTGTTCATATGGGCCGTTAGCTCAGCTGGTAGAGCGCTTCCATGGCATGGAAGAGGTCGCAGGTTCAAATCCTGTACGGTCCACAAATGAGGTCTTTATTATAATTTATGTCATTTTCAATTGGAATTGTTGGCTTGCCGAATGTTGGAAAATCTACCTTGTTCAATGCTTTGACACGCAGTAAACAAGCTGAAGCACAGAACTATCCTTTTTGTACCATTGACCCAAATGTGGGGGTGGTGGAGGTTCCAGATGAACGACTGATAAAATTAAGTGAAGTTTCCAAATCCAAAAAAATCATTCCGACGGTGATCGAATTTGTAGATATTGCCGGATTGGTCAAAGGTGCTTCTGAAGGACAAGGTCTTGGAAATAAATTTTTGTCACACATTCGTGAAGTGGATGCAATCGCCCAAGTGGTGCGTGCTTTTTCTGATAGCAATGTGATTCATGTAAATAATAAGGTGGATCCAACTGATGATGCCGAAGTAATAAATTTGGAGCTAGCTCTGGCGGATTTACAGACTGTTAGTAAGCGCTTGGAAAATACAAAAAAAGGCGCCAAAGGTGTTGTCGCCAAAGAAGTTGCCAAACAAATTGGACTTTTAGAGAAAGTAAACAAACAATTACAGGACGGCCGACCAGCGCGTGAATTGGAATATGACGAAGAAGAAATGGAAATGGTAAAAGAACTGCACCTGCTCACCATGAAACCAATGTTGTATGTGGTGAATGTGGATGAAGATATGAGTGGTGGCAAAAAATTTGTAGCTCCACCAGGTAGTGAACAAGTGGAAATCAGTGCAAAATTGGAAGCAGAATTAGCTGAGTTAAGCCAAGAAGAATCAAACGAATATTTGAAATCGTTGGGATTGGCTCAAACCGGTTTGGACAAATTGGTGCTGTCTAGTTATAAACTTTTAAATTTGATTACATTTCTAACATCCGGAGAACCTGAAACAAGAGCATGGACAGTAAAACAAGGTTCAAAAGCGCCGGAAGCGGCCGGTGTAATTCACACCGACTTCATAAAGGGTTTCATCAAAGCTGATGTTTGTGACTGGAAGGATTTTGTCGAGTTCGGTGGGTGGAGCGGAATTAAAACAAGTGGTAGGTTACGTTTGGAAGGAAAAGATTATACGGTCAAAGACGGCGATGTAGTATATTTCCACATAGCCTAAATAGTGAATAATAAAAAAACAGGTCAGGTAAAGTTATCATTTGAGCGGGTTATGAGCCGAGGCTCATCCTTTTGCCCTCGCGGGCAAAAAAAGCGAAAAGATAACTTTACCTGACCTGTTTTTGTTTTGCAATGATTAGATTTTTTTAAATCGCCAAATTTCTCTCCCAACATGTTGTCCCGGACGCCAATATAATAGATGTTTGTGCTCTGGCAGTAATGAATCGTTTTTGAATCCGAGTTTTAAAATTTCATTTTCACAATCAATTTTAATCCAGTCTTCTCTATAATTAAAACGTGGAATTATAAATATTACCACGCCATCGGGTTTTAATATTTTTTTAAATCTAGTAAAGGCATTTAGGTATAACATTTTTAATTCGGTTGCCTGCGATTCAATCATCATTTTTGTTTCGCTACCTTTTAATGGTTTACCCAAATAAGACTCTGCCACAATCGCATCAACACTGTTGTTGTTTATTTTTTTAGTAATATCAAAAATGTCTGATTGAAATATATTAATTTTTAAATTGGCATCACCAAGCTGATAATTATTTTTCATCCATTCGATATTTTTGATCGTGTCGCTGATGGCGGTATCGGAAATATCTGAGCCGATAATATTTTTATAACCCATCAACATTGCTTCGGTGATGATAGTGCCGGATCCGCAAAATGGATCAAGTATGATATTTTTGGTTTTTTGAGTGGCCAAATTTATCATCATCATAGCCAATTTTGGCGGTAACATTCCACTTTCATCATCGCGTCCCGGTCGGCCAAAATCTCGTTTGGAAAAATCGTCGATTGATTGTATCGCCTTAGTAACAAAAACTTGATTGTTGCAAAACTCTATATCCGCTCCGCCTTTTATTAAATTATTGTAGATAATAGTGGCGGCATTTTTACTTTCAATATAGCGGGCGGATCGTCCCATTTGTTTGAGAACTTTTTTGGTTTCTATTCCCAACGCATTAAATCCGTTTATTGAAAATTCTATTTTTCCGGTTGGAATATATTTGTTTAAAAATTTAGCCAATTCATCTTTTTGAGTTTTCGCCTGATCGGCCATCTCACAAATTTTAATAGTCCCTCCCAATTGTTTCATTAATTCCGGTAAATCTATTTTTTGATCAAGTGACAAGATGAGTTTGTTTTCTTTGTGATAAACAATATCAAAATTAATATTTTTTAACAAAAAAACCGCTTTGATTTCGGCCAATGACAGGAGGGATTCTCTGCCCAAAATAAAAAGCAGGTTATAACTATTTGTTTTTTGGAGAGGTAGTTGGTGTGGAGCTAGGAGTTTGGACATAATAAAAAATATTTCTTACTTTATCAGTAATCTCGGGTAATGATTTTTTTGAATTTATAATATCTTGCGAAATGGCAAAGTTTTTGCTGTCTATCACATCAGGACCCAAGCTGGTGCTAAGCGAGAGGATCGCGTTGGCGTTGGAAAGGGTTAGGTAGGTATATTGATAGACAAAATAAAACACCAACATGGCACAAGCTAGCAGTAGCCCCACCACCAATATGCCGGCCACCTTCCAGATGGTGTATTTGTTTGCCGGTTTAAGATACCCTGTTTTTTTGATTTGGTCAAATTTAGTGTTGGTTGACATATAGTATCAAATCTAAATTCATTGTCGTTGCGTTAAGGTTGTTGTTTTGTTGGTTGAAGGCAGAAGAAATTTGTAAGTTGGTAATAGTAAAATAAAAACTCTCTTTTTCCAAGGCCGACAAGTATTTTATGATATTTTGATAATCACCATCTATGGTTAGAGAGAGATTTACCGTTTCACCCAATTTATCCAAGTTTGAATTGACAAGTTTTTGTGTTACATGGTTATTGTTGGCGAGATTTTCTAAAGAGGTGATAAGTTTGAGTTCGTCGCCGTGATAAAACAGATAGTCAGGATATTTGGCAACAATGGATTCGATCTCCTCTATTTTTTTCTTTGAGGTGCGTATGGCTTTGGTGTTTTCGTACTTTTTTTCCAAATATTCTCGTAGGACATTTGTTTCTTGTTCCAAGTTCTTGATGTATCGAATTGTTGGAAATATTACGCCAAAAATTACAATCAAAGTGGTAATTGAAAAAAAGGCCAGTATTATTAAAGTTTTTTTCTCAGTATTTAGTTTCATATGATAATTTTTGTTCGACCCTATTGTTTGTTGATTTTTAGACTGGCTTTAATTTCAAAATTGACATTATCTTTTTGAAACAGTTGAGAAGTTGGTGTTAAAATAGAATCCAACCAAGTATATTTTTTTAGTTCCGTTTGGTAGGTCAATAGGGCGTCACGAGTTTGTGCCATACCGGTAATCGTCACACTGTTTGTTTTGCGGTTGATGGAAAAATAATTTATTTTGACATTTTTTGGCAATTTCTCAACTAGCTCTAAAATTTTTGGTGTTAAGGGTGTGTAGCTTTTGTTGGCAGAATTAAATTGTTTGACCAAAACATTCAACTTTCTTATTTCTTGGTTATAATGAGAGTATTCACGGTTTACCAGCATGGCGCTTTGGGACAAATCATTGAATTGATTTTGTAGGGCAAACCAACTCCACAACAGAATTACCGATAGAACGGTCGCTACCAGCAACACAATTTCCAGCATTTCTTTGAAAAAAATAAATTTAATCAACTTTTCTAAAAGTCCTTTTTTGGCAGGTGGAAGAAGATTGATTCTAGATAGTGACATATTAATCGTTGTATGGATTGATAATGGCGCGTAAAGCCAAACCGGTCGCTGAAGCCATAGTCAGCTCTTGATTTTTTTGTTCGGCAGTCAGTTTTTCGGTTTTAATTTTTTTCCAAGTATTTCCATTTTTGAATTGTATTTTCAGTCGATGAGCTAATGTCGGTAATAAGTTTTGCATCTGAGCCATCCCTCCGCAAAGTTCGATGCATTCGATTGGCGCGGTTTGTGGATAGTGATCTTGATAGTATGTAATAGTTTTTTTAATTTCAATTATTAAACCGCTAACGAGTTCATTGATAATTTTTAGATAATCACCTTTTTCTTTTGTGTAATTAAGTCCATTTTTAATTTTTAAATCTTCAGCTTCATCATAAGTAATTTTTAGTTGCTGAATGAGAGTCATGTTAATTATCTCACCGGAGAAATTTATCGTAGTACTAAAACGCACACCTCCCGCATCGTAGATAATTATGGAAGAGCGGGTAGCACCAACATCTAGAATAGCCCCAGTGGTATTTTCCTCATTTATCAGTGATCTGGCAATGGCAAGAGATTCGAGTTCCAAAGCGATAGGCTGTAGGCCGGCACTTTCCAGTAAATAGGTATACGAATCAGCAATAGTTTTTTGGGAGGCGCCGATCAAAACCCTGGTGGCTGGTGATTTTTCATCAGGTGATGATATCGGTGATACTATCTGCCAATCCAAGTAGGTTTCTTCTAGATCAAACGGCAGATGTTTTTGACATTGATAGCGGATGTCTTCTTGAGTTATTTGTTCCGGTGGCATGTCTAGCTCAATCGAAGTGAGGAAAGTTTTTGGTTCTGGTAAATCCGCCACCACCCATGGTGAGTGAATCTTTTTTCCATGCCCGTCTTTTCCAAGTAGTTGCAATAGTTTGTGTCTAACCAACTCCGGTTGTTGAATTTCACCATTAACAATATATCCGGGTGGCAAAGTAACGGTCGCCATATTTGCTATAGTATAACGGTGATCTCTACTAAACATTGGAGCGTGAGACAATTGGACTAATTTTAAAGACAGATCCCCAATATCCAGTCCAAACGCTCCTTCAAATGGATTTTTTGTAAACATATTTAGAAATTTTGAGCCAAAGTATACATCGGCATAATTACGGCCACCGCGATACCCGCGACTACCAAACCGAGCACTACTATGATTACCGGTTCGATAATTACAGAAAAATTTTTCATAGTCGCGTCGACTTCGTTGCCATAATATTCCGCCAATTCTTTCAACATGTCATCCATTTTCCCGGCCTCTTCGCCCACCATAATCATTTCCGTAACCATTGGTGGAAAAATTTCCGGATATCTTGTCAAAATTTTGGAAAGATTGTCTCCGCGTTTGAGCGCCTCACTAACCTCTATCAAACTATCATGATATAACAAATTGGTTTGTACGCTAGAAGTAATTTTTACCGCCTCCACTATCGGGATAGTACTTTCAAGTAACGAAGACAAGGTCAAAGTAAATTTAGCCAAATTTATTTTTTTAATTACCCCACCAAAAATCGGGAGCTTGAGTGTAAGGTGGTGAACATATTTTTTAAATTTAATATTTTTGAGCGCCCAAAAAAATAAAATAATTAGTAATATAAAACCTATTAGCAAATGTATACCATAACTTTGGGTAAATTTTACTGTATTAATTAAGATTTTTGTAGCCAACGGCAAGTCGGATTTAAAATCCGCGAACATTATCATGATTTTTGGCAAAATAAATACAACCATTTCGATAGAGATGCCCAATATCGCCGTCAATACTACAGCCGGATAAATCATCGCACCACGAATACTCGAAGTGAGCTGATGGCTTTTTTTCATTTGGTTTGACACCTGCGTCAAGGCCTCTTCCATTTTTCCGGCGGCTTCACCGGCGGCAATCATGCTGACATAAATTGATGGAAAAACTTTTGGGTATTCAGCCAATACTTCGCTGAGTTGACGTCCTTTTTCGACTTCGGTTTTTATTTCCCCGATGATTAGTTTGAACTTTTTATTTTCAACTTCTTCGCTTAATATTTTTAAAGAAGCGACGATGGATAATCCGGCCTTGGTCATGATTTGCAGGTGAAATACAAATAACATTTTTTGGACAAAAGAAATACGACCAAAAAAATGACTAAAAAAATTATTTAATTTTTGTTCAAACGGTGATAATGTTTTTTCTTTTTTATCCTCCATAAATTTATTCTTTGGTAACGCGCAAAATTTCATTGATTGAGGTAATACCAAGTTTTGCTTTGACTAATCCATCTTCCAACATAGTGGACATGCCATGTTCTCTGGCATATTTTTTTATTTCATCAGCCGGCGCGCGTTCGTTGATTTTTTTGGATAGACCCTCGTCGATTTCCATAACTTCATAAATTCCCATGCGTCCTTTGTATCCGGTTTGACCACAGCGCACACAACCGACACCTTGATAAAATGATAAAGAGTTTGCTTGTTCATCAAAATCTTTGATATTTTCTTTGAAAAGTCCGGATAATTTTTTAATATCAAACATTTTGGCCAGTTCATCTAGTGCCGCTCCTTCTAAAATAAATTCTTTTTTACAATAAGGACAAATTTTACGTACCAAACGTTGGGCGATAATTATGTTTACGGTGTAGGCCACCAAAAATGGAGGTATGCCCATATCAATAAGACGGGGCAGAGTAGTTGGGGCATCATTGGTATGTAAAGTGGAGAGCACCAAATGTCCGGTCATGGCGGCGTTGATGGAAATGTCGGCCGTTTCTTGATCACGGATTTCGCCAACCATGATGATGTTTGGATCTTGGCGCAACAGAGATCGCAAACCACTGGCAAAAGTAAATCCGACTTTGGGATTGATTTGGGATTGGTTGACGCCGTTGACTCGGTATTCGATAGGGTCTTCTACTGTCGAGATATTTACTCCCGGTTGGTTTAAAATTCCTAATATTGAATATAGTGTGGTGGTTTTTCCGGATCCGGTTGGTCCGGTGACCAAAACCATGCCATGGGGCTTTTTTATGGCCGATTCGAGTTTCTTTTTGGAACTTTCCAAGAACCCCAATTCATCCAAGGTTAGCGATTTTGCTCCTTCGTGCAAAAGACGCATGACGATTTTTTCACCATCATAAACCGGTAAAATTGATACACGAAAGGCCAATTTTTCTTCTTGAATTTGGATTTTGAAGCGTCCATCTTGGGGAACCATGTGTTCGTCCAATTTTAGGTTGGATAAGATCTTAACTCTGGCCGTAATGCCATTTTGAACGTTTTTTGGCAAAGTCATCACTGCTTTTAAAATGCCATCAATGCGATATCTGATAACTACTTCTTTTTCTTCCGGTTCAATGTGGATATCCGAGGCGTTTTCGTAGACTGCATGCTCTAAAACGCTGTTTACGATATTGATTATAGGCAGTTCCTCCGCGGCTTTTTTTAGATCTCCTTGGGCGGTAATCTCGCCGGTTTCTTGCTTAACTACCGAGAATTCATCTTTTAATTCGGCATGGTAGCGTCGAATAGCATCTTTGAGATCGCTCGGGGTGGTGATAAATATTACCGGTTCTAGGCCGGTTTTACGTCGTAAAAACTCTATGGTTTGGATATCCGTTGGGTCGGTCATGGCCAATTTCAGCTGATTATTTTCTTTTTCAAAGGCCACGACTTGGTGGGTGCCGGCAACTGGGCCAGGTATTAGGTTTAAAATGTCTTTATTGATTTCTTTTCCTTTTAAATTAACTAACGGAACTTTTAGTGCTAGAGCGGCTTTTTGATATAGCTCATTTTCATCTACCAAAGCGTCGGAAACCAGCACTTCTTCAAGTGTTTTATGTGTTTTATCGGCTTTTTCTTGAGCCTGAGTGATCTGAAGGGGGGTGATTTTTTTATCTAATTTGTTCAGTATGGATTTTAGAGTTTTTGCTGAGAGCATAAACCACAGATTTTAATCTTTTTACTGTTTAATTATACCACAAAATGTCAGAAGCTTCCAATTTAATCGCAGATATTGACTTTTTTTGTATTTATGGTATTATATTTTTGCCTATCTACGAAGTATCTAAAGAAATTTTATTGTAAGTAAGCCAATTTTGGCTTAGAAATTTAAAATACATTATGACTAAATACGAGTTACTGTTGGTTTTGCCAGGGACTTTGGATGAAAAAGAAGCAGAAAACCGTTCCAACGAAATCCTTTCAGTAGTAAAAGAATACAATGGAGAAGCAGAAATTTCTTCTATTGGTAAAATGCGTTTAGCTTATCCTATCAAACAAATTCGTTATGGATATTTTTACACTATCATTTTTAGTGTTGAGTCCAAAGAATTGAAAGCAGTCCAAGAAAAATTGGGATTGATGCGCGATTTGTTGAGGGCTATCATATCTGTCTATAACCCAAATTATACCCCAGCTTCTAAATTGACATTTACAAGTACCTTTTCCAATACCTTTACCACCACCAGTGGTACCAATATGGTCAATGAAGAAATGGTTGAAGTAGAAAAACCAAAAGCACCAGTTGAAAAATCTGTTGACAAAAAAGTGTCCATCCAAGACATCGATAAAAAATTGGATGAAATTTTAGCCGGAGAAATAATTAGTGGCGTTTAATAATTAAACGAAAAATATATGGACTTAAATCGCGTTACTCTAATTGGTCGTTTGACTCGCGACCCTGAAGTGCGCAGTACTCCCGCCGGACGTTCCGTGGCTACAATCACTGTTGCTACAGGAAGAACATGGACTGATCAGGCCGGTCAGAAACAAAAGGAGTCAGAGTTCCATAATGTCGTGATGTGGGCAAAACTAGCTGACATCGCCGGACAATATTTACGCAAAGGCGCTCGTCTGTATGTCGAGGGTCGTTTGAAAACTCGCGACTGGGTAGGACAAGATGGTGTCAAAAGATATCGCACTGAGATTGTCGGTGACAACATGATTATGTTGGATGGCCCGGCTCGCAGTGGTACATCTCCATCAAGTCCCGCAAATTCCAATAATCAAAATTCCGAATCGTCCGAGGAACAACAACCAATCATCGAAGAAGAAATCAAAGTTGAAGATATTCCATTTTAAAAAAATAAATTATGCTATCGAATAGTAACAACAATCGTAAAACAGAAATTAAAAGTTGTTTCTATTGCGTCAATAATAAAGTCGCTATAGATTACAAAGATATTATGAATTTGCGTCGTTTCGTATCTTCTTATATGAAGATTGCTCCACAACGTCGCAGTGGTCTTTGCGCCAAACATCAACGTCACGTGGCCAACGCTATAAAACGCGCTCGCCAAGCCAGTTTGATGCCATTCATACCAAAATAAAAAGATCAAAGCCGACCAAGCTTGCCAGCAGGCAGACTTAGTCGGCTTTTTTTATTATGTCTAATTTCAGTGAATTAAAAAACAATCCGCGTTTGAAAGAAATTTATGAACAGCGCTTGCAAATTTTGCGTTTTACGCGTGAGTTTTTTTGGTCGCAAAATTTTGTGGAAGCGGAAACGCCGATTGCGTTGCACTTACCCGGACAAGAGCCATATCTCAATCCGATGCCGGTGGAATTTGTTGACCCACAAAAAGTTTCTTATAAATTTTATTTGCGCACTTCACCTGAATACGCTTTAAAAAAATTGTTAGCGGTCGGATATCAAAAAGTATTTGAGATTGGAAAATGTTTTCGCAATGAAGAAAGTTTTGGTGGCACACACAATCCGGAATTTACTATGATCGAATGGTATCGCGCCCCCGGAACGTACCTAGATTTCATGGATGATACGGAAAATTTATTTAAATATGTTGGTCAAAAACTGAAAGTAGAAAAATTAAAATATCGCAATTTAGAAATCGAATATTTAAATACTTGGGATAGGTTGTCTGTCAAAGATTTGTGGCAAAAATATTTGCAGGTAAATTTGGATGATTATTTGTCAGTGGAATCAATGAGGAAATTAGTTCAGGCGAATGGTTTGGCGGTTGAGGTGAAAGATGAATATGAAGATTTGTTTTACAAATTATTTTTAAATAAAATTGAACCAAATTTGGGGATTGATCGACCGATATTTATTTGTGATTATCCGGCTCAAATGTGTTCATTGTCCAAATTGTGTGAACATGACCCTCGTTACGCGCAGAGAGCGGAGTTGTATATTGGTGGGTTGGAGTTGGCGAATGGGTTTGGTGAATTGACTGATTCCAAAATGCAAAGATTTAATTTAGAAAAAGATCAAGCGTTACGTGGGCAGTTGGGAAAAGAAGTTTGGCCGATTGATGAAGATTTTATAAAAGCTTTGGATTCATTAAAGCCCGCCTTCGCTGAAGCTTCGGCGAGGCAAGGGGGTATTGCTTTGGGGGTGGATCGTATGGTAGTATTGTTTACTGAGGCGCGAGATATTGACGAAGTGATTTTTCAGAGTGTTGCCGACCAGTTGGGTAATTAATTTTTAGTTCTGTATATTATCGTTTGGTGGTGTGCCTTTTGGCTTTCTTCTCCCGACTTAGTCGGGATCTAGGATGAGCTTCGGCTCATAACCCGCCAAAAGGCACACCACCAAACTTCATTTAACTTGTAAAACACTTAAATATATGGCATCTACATCTGACGTTCGTAAGGGAGTGGTGATTAAACATCAAAATGATTTGTATGTGGTGGTGGAATTTCAGCATATCAATCCTGGGAAGGGATCGGCTTTTGTGCGTACTCGCATGAAAAGTATTGCCAGTGGCAAGGTGATCGAAATTACTTATAAAACCAGTGAAACTGTTGAGATTGTGAATGTTCAGTTTCAAAATATGCAATATTTGTATAAAAGTGGTAATGATTACGCTTTTATGGATATGAGCAGTTATGAACAGGTGGAGATGGACGGAGATTTGGTTGGAGATGATGCGAAATTTTTGAAAGAAGGTTTGGTGGTAATTGTGGGGATATATGAAGACAGACCGGTGAGTATTCAACTACCAAAAAAGATTCAATACACAGTAGTAGAAGCTCCACCAGCGGTGAGAGGTGACAGCGCTTCGGGAAATGTTACCAAAGAAATAAAATTGGACAATGGAATGACTGTACACGCGCCGATATTTATCAAAGAGGGTGAAGAAATATTGGTCAATACTGAAACCGGAGAATATAGTGCCAGAGCCTAAAACAAAACAAGCCTACAAATCGTAGGCTTGTTTTTTTGACTAAATTTCTTCATCATCTTCCTCATCTGCCTTTGATCCCTTGTCTGGCCAAGCGGTTTCTTGGTTGCCGTCGCCATATTCATCGAGATTTTCTTCAAATTCATCCTCGCGTAAATCTTCCACGCTCTTTGAGAGCTCTTTTTCTTCGATGTCGAGTGTAGGTATTTGTGGCATATTGAAAATTAATATATTAATTGATTATATTAATTTTATTATTTTTTAAATATTTAGTCAATGCTTGGGATTGACTTTTTGTTGATAATTTTGTAATATATGCCCATATACGTTGCGGGTGTCATATAACGGCTATTATTCCAGTTTTCCAAACTGGTAACACGGGTTCGACTCCCGTCACCCGCTCGAAACGGTAATTGAGGAATTTTCGGCGATAATCGCCCACGAATTTTCCCACAACCACGACACTTTTTGCCCCGCGAGGCGGAAGTCCGAGCCGATTTTTTGCAAGAAGCTTCGCTTCTCTTCCAAATTTTCGCCGACAGCGATATTTTTGGCTTGGTTGGCCAGTAAAATCCATTCGTGGAAGAGTCCGAGCCAATTATTTCCCTTGTCCTTCAAACTCTCATTAATCTCAATCTTGCGATTGATGATTTTTTGTTTTACGGCGGTGTATTCTTCATTCGTAATAGTACGGTCAAGGTAAGCATCAAGCAAAGTCATTTGTTTTTCGTCCAGCGTTTTTAATTCAGTTTTTAACTTTGTTTTGTCTGCGTTTGATTTCGTAGAATATTTTGTATTATCTATTTCCCACTGTCGTAAAAAATTATCTTTAATTTCGTCGGATAGTGCAACTTTTTTAATTTGTTCATTAATTTGTTTTACCAGCTCTTTTTCCTCTACATATTTTTGACTACAAATGCGGCGTTTTTTAGTACAGCGATAATAAACATACATTTTGCCAGAGGGTTTAATTTTCTTTTCTGAAGTTATCGCACGGCCGCATTCGCCACAGGTCATAAGCCCGCGAAAAGCAAAGTCAATGGTCTTTTTCTGTTTACGAGGTTTGGCCTTGCTAGTTATTACGGTTTGCACTTTATCAAAAAGTTGCTTGGAAATAATTGGCTCGTGGACACCTTGGTACATTTCGCCGTGGTAGACAAATACTCCGTAATAAAATGGATTTTTTAGCATTTCTTGTAGTTTTGAAAACTTTATTGGTCCATTGGTCTGACGACTAATCAAGCCCAGAGAAAATGACAATTCTTCAATACCCATCAAAGTATATATTCCAGTGGCGTACTCCTCAAACAATTTAGCTACTAATGGAGCGCGAACGGGATCCCTGACTATTGTATGATGGCGTAACTCGTTTAGATAACCTACTGGAGCTTTCCCTGGCATTTCACCGCGTCGTAGCTTTTGTCGCAGTCCACGCTTAATATTTTCGCTTAAATTATCAATGTAGTATTTACTTTGCCCAAAAGCAATATTCAACATAAATTTGCCTTGTGGAGTACTATCAAACCAAAAAGTAGGAAATTTTAGTCCTAAAATTTTACCAGTATCAACAAGATAAATAATTTTTCCACCATCCACGGAATTGCGGGCCAATCTATCTGGATGCCACGCTAAAATTCCATAGCCGTCATTATTTTCAATTCTTTCCATCATTTTATTAAAAATTGGCCGTCCCGGAATTTTAGCTGTCTTGCTTTCAATAAATTCATCCACTATTTCCAGTTTTTCTTTTTCTCCAAATTCCCGCAATTCCGTGATTTGCGATTCAATGGATAACACTTGGCGATCATCCTCGTCAGTGGATTTTCGCGCGTAGAGAAAATATTTCATACGATAAAAAATTATTTATATCGCTTTTGGTAATTGTCGTTTTCTTTACCCCACCAATTTGGAAGCCGCCTAACGGCGGTGCAAAAAATTGGCTGTGCCTGCGGGCACGCACGCTTCGCGTGCCGGACTTCCGCCTCGCGGGGCAAAAAGTGTCGTGGTTGTGGGAAAATTCGTGGGCGATTATCGCCGAAAATTCCTCAATTACCGTTTCGAGCTGTATATACGAACAAGTTCGGACGATTTTTCGGGACAAGTAACGAAACGATACGGGGGGGGGCGAAACGGTGAACGAACGGCCAACGGGCGGGTAAAAAGGAAGGGGTTGGGGGAGGGAATTTTTACCCGCCCGTTGTCGCGATTTTGTAAAATTGGGGGGCTTTTTTTGGTGAATGGTGATTTTTTGTATTCGCTGTGGCGAATGCGCCACCAAAGCGATCCACTCTTGTCCCCGTGCACATACGCACTCAGGCTGTTGTCCCTATTTGACGGAGTTGGTTAATTTTAGTATTATTAAATATAGGTGCTGATATTATATACTAAAATTATACTACTAAATATTTACTATGTCAAAAGGACTGTCAATGGTTGGAAAAAATTTAAAAAAATATCGTGAAAAAATGAAAATTTCCCAAGATAAATTGTCCAAAATTGCTGATACCACTTTTCATACTATTGCCAAAATAGAATCTGGAGCGACGCCGTATCCGCGAGTTGACACATTACAAAAAATAGCGAGTGCGCTGGGCGTTAGTATTGATGATTTAATGAAATAAATTTTATATTTTAAATTTTAATAATAAAAAACGACCAAACTTAATTGGTCGTTTTTCCTGTATATCTCCGTGTAAAACCGAAACATAGTAGGAACCCGTTAACCGACGGGTGGCGGGCGGAGCGACATTAAGATCAGATGTCGTTCAACGCAATGTTCCCCCTTTGTTGAAGTATCTTGTACGCCTTCTCTGCAGCTTGACATGACCCCTGTATAATAGACACAGCGTTGACCAGCGCTGTGTTTTAAGTTTTAATATATAGAAACATATAAATATATGCCAAACCCAATCACACCAGAACTCCGTGCAAAAATATTGTC
>JBAYGI010000008.1:0-39721 GCA_041666745.1 Candidatus Magasanikiibacteriota bacterium | reverse complement strand
TTGTTTTATTAGCGGCTATGTTATTCATATTTTGGCTACAATTAGAGTAAATTATACCTTTATTGTAGCATATTTTTGGTTGTTATTTAAGTGGATAAGTGGATTCATTTGGCGACATGGCCATTTAGTACCGCTGAAGCGGACAAAATAGAGCCGTCATCTTTTGATAATTTAATAGGGTATTTGTATGTAGCACGGTTGCACAAAGAGATTGATAAAAAAATTGATTCAAAAGATTTGAGTGCGGAAGCTGAGGAAATAAAAAGCTGGAAAGATTTCGCAGATAAGGCAATAGCAATTGATCCGCAAAACTTTTCTTTTTTGAATACCAAACATCGGTTGGGTTTGTTGTTGAGGGATAAAGAAATGATTGATGATACCGCACGACAGTGTTTGGCCACCACAAAAGGTGTGGCCGATAGTGATTATAATTTTTTCAAATATCAAGAAACCGGAGATAAAAAATATTTGGATTTGGCGTTGGCAGATTTTGAACATCCCAAAGATGGGAAGGAAAAGCAGATGAAAAATTTGCGCGCATTTTTTGAAAAGTATGTCGTATTAAATCAAGATGTAAAAAAAGCGCGTCGAAATTTTGCGATTACGGCATCTTGTATGTATTATACCAGAATGAGTTTGTCTAATTTTTATGAAAACAGAAGAGACGAGTTGGAGAGGGTATTGGGTAAAGAAAAGGCAAGTAAATTATTGAAGAAAGTGAAAGGTTTGGGATGATGAGGCCGATGTTGACAAATGGGTAAAATTGTGTTATTATCAAATGTTTCCTCGTGTAATAAGTGTTTGACAATTCACCACCCCACTAAGGAGGGGCCATGGCAGATCCGCCAAAGAAAAAGAAGTCGTTTTCCACCTCGTATCCGCCCATGGCGGTACGTGCTTCTTGGCCTCCACCTACTAAGGAGTCTCGAGGCCAGTCCATGCGGTTGGAAATGTCAGGGAGGATGGAAATGCAACAAAAGCTCGTGCTGACGTCCGATCTGGGCGTCTCGCGGGCCGAGCTCAAGGCACGTCTCGGTCGAGACACGCCAAAGGAGGTGAAACATGAAGAAGAGCCCTAACGGGGCTCAACACGCGGGAACACGGGTCGTCGATGCTTGCGTCGACGACCCATTCCCTTATTAAAAAACACCAGTGTATTTTGCACTGGTGTTTTGTTTTTGTGATATTTTATACCTCGATAATCACCGGCAAAACCATCGGACGTTTTTCGGTTTTGGTGTAAAGAAATTGTCCGACATAGTCACGGATTTTATTGCGAATATAATTGGTATCGGCCCAAGAAAGTGGGTCGCTGTCGATCACTACTTTTTTCACTCGGTGGCGCAAATCTTCGATGAGCTCCTTGTGTTCTTTGAGGAAAACAAAACCGCGAGAAATAATATCCGGATTCTGAATTAGTTTGCCGGTTTTGGAATCTACGGTAGCGATAATCACCACCATGCCATCCTCCGCCAACAATTGTCGATCACGCATTACTATATTGGTTTCATCAGATACTCCCAAACCGTCCACGAATACATAGTCAGCTGGAATTTTTTCTTTGGTTAAAGTGCCAACATTGTTTTTGAATTCCATCACTTGACCATTGTCTGCAATAAAGACATTTTCTTTGGCGAAGCCCATAGACAAGGCTACTTTGGCATTGTAATGCAATAAGAAATGATTGCCTTCAATTGGTACAAAATATTTTGGATTCAAAAGACGAATCATCAGTTTGACATCATCGGCTTTGGCATGACCGCCGGCGTGCACGTCCATCATTTGGTAGTGTACTACCTCGGCACCTTTGCGGAAAAGTGTATCTTTTAATCTTTGTACCGTGCGTTCATTGCCCGGAACAATTGAAGAAGAAAATACGACAGTGTCGCCTTGAACAAGTTGTATAAAACGATGTTCGCCGTTGGCAATACGCATCAGCGAAGCATTTTTTTCTCCTTGCGCGCCGGTACAGACGATAACAACTTTGTTGTCAGGATAATTTTTGGTATTTTTTAGATCGATTAAAAGTTTTGAACTAAATTTCATATAGCCCAATTCTTTGGCAATTTCTACATTGCTTTTCATACTAAAACCATCCAAAGCCACAACTTTCCCCAATTTTTCTGAGATCTCAATAATTTGTTTGATACGAGAAAGAAGAGAAGCGAAAGTGCCGAGAATAATACGACCTGGCGCTTTTTCTATTAAGTCTACCAAGTTGGTGCTGATTTCTGATTCAGACATTTGGTGTCCCGGTTGCAGAGCATTGGTGGAGTCAGTCAAAAGAGCAGTCACTCCTTTGGCGCCAATACTAGCGATATGTTGTAAATCGGCTGGAGCTTCGCCAACTGGTTGGTAGTCAAATTTCCAATCGCCAGTATGTACGATGGTAGCGTCCGGAGTGCGAACTACGATACCCATAGTGTCTGGAATGTTGTGATTGAGGTGGAAAAATTCCAATTCAAAAGCACCCAAATGTAGTTTGTCTTCAAGTTTTACATTATGAATATTCAAAGGTCGGAGATTTTTATAATCTTCCTGACGTTTTTTGATAATCGCATTGGTAAGTGGAAGAGCATAAATTGGCGGATAGCCAAGAGCGGGAATCACATGTGGTATAGCACCGATATGATCCATGTGGGCATGAGTAATAATTACCCCGCGGATATTTTTTTCTTTACCCTTGAGATAATTGATATTGGGAATAATATAATCAATACCCGGCATGTCTTCCTCTGGAAATTGCAGGCCCATGTCGATAATAATAATATCATTGCCGTACTCCATGAAAGTACAATTGCGGCCGACTTCTTCGAGACCGCCAACTACCATCACGCGTAGTTTGTTTCCATAAGTAGTTTCACGCAAACGAGGAAATGAAGGGCGTAAATTTGGAGTGGGAGCGCGAAAAACACGAGGTTGGTTATTGCGTTGGTTACCACTCATCGGTGGACGCGCGACAAAAGGTCGTCGCGGTGGCATTGACGTTGCCGGCGTATTTGGTTTTTGTTGTGTTATCATAATTAAATTTAGATTAAATAATAAAATAGAAGAGGCTTCTGCAGTGGTGCAGAAAAAATAAGAGTTGAATTAAATTTGTGGGCGAGAGAGGACTTGAACCTCCACGGGATCGCTCCCACAGGCTTCTGAGACCTGTGCGTCTACCAGTTCCGCCACTCGCCCAGGGCTTTATTTGATTTGTCGTTTTGTTTTGATGTACCAGTCGTTGATTGTGCTGAAACGATCGGAAGGGTTCACTATATTTTTGAGATCGATGCCGTGAATATCTTTGCTAACTGCCATGATGTAGGTTGGAGAATATAAAAATATTGCCGGTAAATCTTTGGCTAAAATATCTTGAAATTTTTGATAAAGTTTCGCGCGTAAATCGGAGTCGAGAGTAGTGCGAGCATCTTCCAATAGTTTGTCCGCATCGCGATCAGAAAATTTGGCCAAGTTTAATCCCGGATATTCACTTTGGGATGAATGCCAGAAAGAATACAAATCCGGATCAGCGCCAATCATTTCACCGTAAATCAAAACTTGGTAGGTTCTATCTTTGAGGGTATCGCGGACTATTTGACGACTGCCAACTGTCACAATATTGGTTTGGATGCCGACAGCTTGCCACATTTTGGCAATCTGTTGGGCGGTTTTTACATATTCCGGAGTATCAGCCGTGGTAATGGTCAATCTCAAAATATCAGTTTTTCCAAGTTTGCGATAAAAACTTTGGCCGGAGGTCATTTCGGCGCGAATCATGTCGCCGATTTTTTGTTCGTCCTCAGCCGATACGGTTGGGGTTTCGGTTTTGGTTGTTTGAGTATTTGTATTCAAACTTTTTAAAATTTGTTCATGACGAATTTTAAAATATTCTTCCGGTTGTAATCTCGGCCAGCCTTTGTCCAGCAATTGGTTGGCGCCGGCACTGTTGAATGGAATTCTTTTGATGTCGTTGTAATATCCCAGGTTGCCAGCTAAAATCGGCCCATCAATTGTTGTACCATCACCATCGAGAGCTTCTTTTACAAGAATATTTTTATCAATAGCTTGTGCTAACGCGAGTCTCAGATCCGAGTCTTTTAATTCGGTCATCGCGCCTTTGTTAAAAAACAAAGCGGTATATTGAGGGAGTTGCAGATTGAAAATATTTAGATTTTTGCCACTGACTTTATCTTTTAGGTCGTGTGGTACAAAACTCAACGCTGATACATTTTGACCGCGCAGTGCCGCGACTGCTTCGGTTTGGTTGTTAAAAAATTTGAAAGTTAAATTTTTTAAGTATGGTTTTTTATTATAAAAATTTTCATTGTTGATCAGGCTGTAACTTTGAATATTGCCGGTATTGTCTTTGACCATTTTTTCAAATTTCCAAGCACCGGATCCGACTGGTTGGATATTGAATTTGGCCAATCGAATATTGGCTGGTGGAATTTCCGCCCAAACATGTTCCGGTAAAATTCCTAGTGTTAAAGCATCCAAAAATGGAGCGTAAGGAGTTTTCAGAGTAAAACGGATCGTGTTGTCGTCGGTTTTTTCAACCCGCACACCTTGAAACGAAGTAATCAAAGGACTGCCGGTTTCAGCGTTTTGTAAAGTTTCAAAAGTGAACAAAATATCGTCGGTAGTGATCGGTTCGCCATCGGACCATTTTAAATTTTTCTTTAATTCGATGTCGTAAGTCTTTTGATCAGAGGCAATCGTAAATTTTTCTGCCAAATCGGGAACTATTTTTTTGTTGTCACTATATTTGAATAAACCGGAATACATCAGTGAAGATAAATCCGCGTCAATGTCGTTGGTGGAAGCAAAAAGAGGATTGATGTACTTTGGTTGTCCGATTAGAGCTTCTGAATATTCACCACCGGATTTTGGAGTGAGTAAAGAATGCATCGAGATGGCGTAAACTGACCAGCTGACAAGAGTTAAAAGAAGAATTCCGATAGCGGACCAGATAACTCTTTTTTCAGTTGAGTTTAAAAAACTCCCCAAATATTTTAGCTGGGAAAAGCTAGGAAAAGTGTTTGATTTGATTTGCCTGAGAAGTTTGATGTCCAAATGACTGCTCGGGCCGGACTTTTTTGAGCGTTTGAAACGCGCAAACAAAGAGGAAAAATTCCAGCTCATGAAGAAAAAATTAAAATTTGGTTGTGAAGTTGCGTGGTTTTTAGATGACTAAACGCACGATAGAAATAGCCAAAAAGATGACTACTGTGCCAATTGTAATATAATGTAGGATTTTGTCCAGACCGCGTTTGGTGCTATACACATTGCCAGAACCACCAAATACACCACTTAAGCCGGTGCCTTTTTGCTGTAAGAGTACCGCAATGATCAGAACAATGGCTAAGATTAGCTGAATTGAGTTTAAGATTATTTCTTTCATAACAAATTAATTGGAAGTAATTTACGGAAATATGATTCAGTATACCATTAAAATACTAAAAATGTCAATGGCGGTATTGATTTATATTAAGTTGTGGTATAATATGGTTACTTAATAATTTTTTATGGCGAATAATAACTTGGGGCAACCTTTGCGTTGGTATCAGCGTTTTAGTGGTGTTATATTGGTGGGTATTTTCGCGGCGGTAATTGTTTTAATTTTATCAATAGCCGGTACCACAGGATATTACTATTGGCAAATTCGACAAGGAAACGGACAAGCTCTTTTTGATAAATTTTATGGCGGTTTTAGTGCCGATGTAAAAAATAGCAATACTGCCGGTAAAATAAATCGAGCTGAGTTGGAGATACCAAGCGCCCCGTTTTTGGGAAGTAATAATCCCAAAGTGACTATTGTGGAGTTTGTGGATTTTAAATGTTCAAACTGTAAAGCAGAAGCGCCGATTTTACGTCAGGTGATGCAGAAGTATGGCAACAAGGTAAAATTGATCATTCGTAATTTTCCAGCCGAAAGTACCCATCCGGGCGCAAACCAGCTGGCCGATATCGCGATGTGCGCCTATGAGCAGGGATATTATTGGCCATTTTATGATTGGGCGTATGAGCAACAGGACAATTTGGCTGAAAATTTGAGTGATGAAGAAATAGATTCTCTGGCCGGTCAATTTGGTTGGGAGGCAGGTAAAATGAAAACTTGTTTGGCCAATCCCAATGTCAAAGTGACGGTCAACAAAGATTTTGCGGATGGTTATCGGTTTGGGGTAGGTGGTACGCCGACATTTTTTATCAACGGTGAAAAGATAGAAGGGGTTGTGCCGTTTAGCGCCTGGGAATTGTTTTTAAATAATGTAAAATAATTTTTCAAACTCATTTTTAGTAATAAAATTTTATGAGGGCAAAAATTTTAGTTGGGTTGATGTTTTTTTCTTTGTTGGTGCCAAAGGTGTCTTTGGCGGCGGGTGGTGATGTGTTGCCGGAGCTCAATCCGCTTTGCTGGCGACAGAAAGATTGTATTGAGGCAAGAACGAAACTCAATGTTTCCCCAGGAGACGGTGGTTGGTTGCAAGAGGATCCTTGTACCGGTGATTGGGGTAAATGTTTGCCAGCTGGAAAAACTAATACCGAGATTGCTTTTGGTGGTAAAAAAGAATTTTCTAATATTGGTGATTTTTTAAAAACTAATTTTAATTTAGCGCTCACCATAGCGGGTATTTTGGCTGTAATAATGATCATAGTGGCTGGTGTACAATGGACGACATCTGGTGGTAATAGCGAGATGATTACGAGTTCCAAAAAAAGAATCAGTGGGGCGTTGATTGGTTTACTGATTGCTTATCTGTCTTATACTATTTTAAACACAATTAATCCGGCTTTGGTAAATTTGCGACTGCCACAGACATTTATGATTCGACCAAATAATTTAGTTATAGGTAATTATTGTGTGGATTTGGAAAAGCTTATCAAAGTGGCGCCTGTAGCCAAGGAAACTGATACACCAAAAGAAGGGGATTTTATTGATCCGTTTAAAGAAATAGAACCGGAAAAATTATGTTCAGATGAGGCGAGTACTTTTAAATCTTTAAATCCGCTCAGGGAAGACAAAACCAAATGTGGTCAAAAATATTTAGTAAAAGATGGTGGTGGGGCGACGTGTATGGGAAGTGTATGTGATGAGGGTTATGTATGCGACAACAAATGTGTGTTGTTTGGTGCCGGTAAAGAGGGTGGAATTGGTGGAACGATTGTCTGGTCCAATAATCAATGGACAGAAAATATTTATTTGTATGCCACCTGTGGTCCAAATAATTATGAATTGGAAAAAATTAATACAGAGCATGATACAAAGGATTATATGTTTTCTCCGGAAACAATTCAGAAAGCTGTTGCTTCTTGTGGTTCAGAGAGTGCTGTTGACGGTTTCTTTTTTGCTGTAGAAATTAAAGATAATTGGGGCGGGTTTAATGATATTTGGTATGGGGGAACATCGTTATGTCAAAATATTACCGGTGCCCCTAGTTGTGGTTTTATTGGGGCAAATCATTACAATCAGTCGTATGTTGATTTGTCTACTTTGGCCCTTGCACAAAATGGTCAACTAATACCATATGTTAATGCCAAAAAAGGGTTTTTGTGTAATTTAAATGTAGGAACCTCCGCAATGCCTCAAGTTGGCAAAGGAGTGTTACAGACTATTGCAGCTGGTGTAATAGAAGTGCACTTTCCAAAATTAAAAAAAGCAGCTGAAAATACTTTTCTTAGTGGCGAACAATTAGTATCCGGTTTTGGAGGAAATTATAGTTGTCCGGCTTATGATCGTGCGGACGGTGCGTTTGCCGCAAAATTAAATAAGGTAAAATGTAAATGTCATCCAGAAAAATGTAAATAAATTATTATGATAGACAAGCTCAAAATCCGTGGCGCGCGTGTCCACAATCTAAAAAATGTCAGTCTGGAAATTCCCAAAAATAAATTGGTGGTGATCACCGGTTTGTCCGGTTCGGGAAAATCTTCGCTGGCTTTTGATACTATTTATGCCGAGGGGCAACGTCGCTACGCGGAATCATTGTCCGCCTATGCGCGACAATTTATGGATGTGCAGGACAAACCGGATGTCGATGCTATCGAAGGTTTATCGCCGACTATCGCGATTGATCAAAAAATTTCCACTCAAAATCCGCGTTCCACGGTTGGTACGGTCACAGAAATTTATGATTATCTGCGCTTGCTTTTTGCGCGAGTGGGCACCCAAAATTGTCCGGAGTGTCATGTGCCGGCATTTTCCAGTTCGTCGGGAGAAATTGTCGAACAAGTTCGAAAATTGGCGCGTAAAAGTGTTCCGGTTTTGATTTTATCTCCCTTGATTCATCAGGATGTTATCAAATTGGAAGACATATTGGAGACCATCGAGCGTAGTGGTTATGATACCATTCGACTCGATGGTAAACTCATGAAAATTCATGATTTGGTAAAATGTCATTTTGAACCGGCAGAAAAGCACGATTTGGAAATCATGATTGGTAAAATTAATGATATTAAAAAAGATGATCCGTTTAAAGCGGTCAATATTGCCTTGGAATTGAGCAACGGTGCTTGTGTGATTGCATCAAATTCTGAAGATTTTTATTTGACCACTTTTTCTTATTGTAAAAAATGTGGTCGTAAAATGCCTGAATTGGATGTGCGTAGTTTTAGTTTCAATAGTCCATTTGGCGCTTGTCCTCGTTGTACCGGTCTGGGAGTGACTATGGAAGTGGATGCGGAAATGGTGATGCCAAACACTCGCTTGTCATTGTCTGAAGGGGCGATTCAACCGTGGATGCGCATTACCGGTAACCAGACATGGTACCAAAAATTATTGCAGGCTGTCGCGGAACACAACAATTTTTCATTGGATATTCCGGTGGCGGATTTGCCGTCTCGGGTTTTGGATTTGGTGTTGTATGGTACCGGTAGTGATATATATGAAGTAGAAAATAAAAAAGTAACTTTTAGCGGGGTGGTGTCGGATTTGCTCAAACGTCATCTGGAAACCAACTCAGAATATGTGCGCAAAGAGATCGAACAATATATGCGCGAAAAAACTTGTCCGGTTTGTGAGGGCAAGCGTTTGCGTCAAGAATCTTTGTGGGTGAAATTGAATGATTTTAATATTGCCGATATCGCCGGTATGAGCGTGGAAGAAAGTTTGGATTTTTTTAAAAAAATCGATATTACGGTCGAAAAAAATTCCAAGGACGTCAAAGCCAAAGTGACTGATACGATTTTGAAAGAATTAAAACCACGCTTACAAAATTTATCACAAGTTGGTTTGAATTATTTAAGTCTGGATCGTTCGATGAATACCTTGTCCGGCGGTGAAGTGACGCGTGTTCGTTTGGCAACTCAACTGTCATCAGGTTTGACTGGAGTAATTTATATTTTGGATGAGCCGTCAGTCGGTTTGCATTCGCGTGATAATGATAAATTGATTTCTACTTTGAAATATTTGCGTGATTTGGGAAATAGTGTTTTGGTAGTTGAACATGACAGCGCGATGATGGAAGCGGCGGATTATCTGATTGATGTCGGTCCTGGTGCCGGTATTTATGGTGGTCATATTGTGGCCGCCGGTACTTACGAGGAGATTAAGAAAAATAAAGACTCTATTACGGGAGCATATTTGAGCGGACGGGAAAGTATTTATGAAAAACCAAAAAAAGAAATTAAAAAAGAAAAAAAGAAAAATAACATTTTATCTTTAATTGGTGCCAGTGCTTTTAATTTAAAAAACGTTTCAGTGGATATCCCACTCAACAAAATGGTGTGTGTTACCGGTGTGTCCGGTTCCGGAAAATCCGCTTTGGTTATTCATATTTTGGCAACTGCGCTAAGTAAACATTTCTTTCGATCCAAAGAAGAACCGGGAGCTTATAAGGAAATAACCGGATTAGAAAATTTGGACAAAGTTATTTCTATCAATCAATCTCCGATTGGTCGTACGCCACGTAGTAATCCGGCGACCTATACGGGTATATTTACTTTGATTCGTGATTTGTTTTCCGGTCTGCCGGAATCTAGAATGCGCTTGTATGATGCCGGCAAATTTAGTTTCAACGTGAAAGGTGGCGGGCGTTGTGAAGCCTGTGCCGGTGAAGGTTATGTGCGTATCCCGATGCAATTTTTGGCGGATGTGTTTGTGACTTGTAATGAATGTAATGGTACTAGATACAATCAAGAAGTTTTGGAGGTACATTATTTGGACAAGAATATTGCTGAGGTTTTGAATATGACAGTGGAAGAGGCATACAAATTTTTTAGTAATGTGCCTACACTGTCGGAAAAATTAAATGTTTTGCGTAATGTTGGTTTGGGCTATCTTACTTTGGGACAACCGGCTACGACACTGTCCGGCGGTGAGGCGCAACGTATCAAACTTGCGACTGAATTGGCGCGTGTTTCTACCGGAAATACTTTGTATATTTTGGATGAGCCGACAACCGGTTTGCATTTTGAAGATATCAAAAGATTATTGGTGGTATTAAAACAATTGGTGGAAAAAGGGAATACCGTGTTGGTGATTGAACACAATTTGGATGTGATAAAATCTTGTGATTGGGTGGTGGAACTTGGTCCGGAGGGTGGCAAGGGCGGGGGAGAGATTGTCTTTACGGGAATACCGGAAGATTTGGCCAAGAATAAAAAGAGTTGGACTGGAAAATATTTATAGACAAAAAAAGACTCTCTATACGAGAGTCTTTTTGATTTATTTTTTTACTTCTTTTTTTGTGTCCTTCATCTTGCGTTTGAAATCTTTGTTGCGCAAGTAAGTCAATTTGGAACGGCGTACTTCAAGTTGTTTGACAATTTCTATTTTGTCTACCACCGGTGAATAGATTGGGAAGATTTTTTCTACACCCACACCCTCGGAAATTTTACGAACGGTGATGGTAGCGCCGGCTTCTTTGCCGTGTTTGGCGGCGATAACAGTGCCCTCATAGATCTGAATACGTTCTTTTTCTTCGCCTTTGGTATTCATTTCTTTAATTTTTTGGTGCACTTTTACTATCATGCCCGGCTTGTAAAGGATTGCTTGTTTGGTATCTTCGGTCATAAAAATTTATTATCTTTTTAAACAATGGGCTTATTTTAGCCGATTTCGTTGGTTTTGTCAATATCTCCGGTTTTGAGTTTAGGTGGACAGGTGTTTGGTAATAATTTTGGCTACGTTATCGATAGTTTCTTCCAGTTTTCCGGTCTTGTTGATTACCTGAAAATCATATTCGTTAGCGCGGGTTATTTCTTGTTTGGCGGTTTCCAGCCGTTGCTCAACTTCGGTTGCGGTTAGTCCTCCCCGGCGACTGATGCGAATTTTGAGGTCTTCCAAGTTTTCCGGCATGAGGAAAATCGAAATATTTTTGATATTGGCCTTGGCCAGATTACGTCTTCCATTTACATCGATATTAGTAAAAACAATATCAAAGTTTTTTATCTTATCGCTTAGTTCGGTTTTGGTAGTGCCGTAATAATTGCCTGTATAAAAATTGTATTCAACGAATTCGTTATTTTTTATTTTTTCCTCAAAATTTTCTTTACTGATAAAATAATAGGTAACGCCGTCTTGGTCTTCGGATCTTGGTGCGCGAGTGGTGGTGGTGATCAGTTTGGCACTGTTGTTAAATTTCTTTAACAAAGCGGAAATGATAACATCTTTGCCACCGCCGGACGGAGAAGAAATAATTATTAAAGCGCCTTCTTTGGGCATATTATTTTAATAATGGTAAGAAGTTTGTTAGTTCCGGTGGCAACTCAGATCGGAATTCTTGGAGCTTGTTGTCTAGATCGACAAAAGCTAGATAAGTACAATGCAAGAATAATCTACCACATACTTTATCCCATTTATTTTTTTGTTTTTTTTGAAAATATAGCGGATCACCAACTACCGGATGATCATAGGCCAGCATATGAACACGAATTTGGTGCATACGGCCGGTATGAATTTTGACACGCAAGAGAGTGAAATTTACAAAACGTTTTTCTACCCAAAATTCAGTCAGGGCAGTTTTTCCTTCCAGAGTAGCTGAACCGCGTAAAGTGGTCGGTAGAGCCGCCATGCGATCTTTGTTGCGCGAACGCTCAATTGGAAATTTGATTTCATCCCAATCTTTGTGAACTTTGCCGTGAACCAAAACCATATATTCCTTGTCCACGGTGTGATTTTTGAATTGATTTTTTAAGTGGTCAAACATTTTTTGAGTGCGAGCGACTACCAACAAGCCGGAAGCTTCTTTGTCTAGACGATGAACTATGCCCGGGCGTTTGTTGGTTGTTTCTTTGCTATCTTGCATGTCGCCAACTTTTTTTAATTCCGGATATTTTTTGGCTAGAATAGATGCCAACGAATCCGTTTCGTTTTTGTCGGTGGAGTGGGTGAGTAGGCCGTTTGGTTTTTCAGTCACGATATAATCTTTGGTTGTGGCCAGTATTTTTATTTTTAGTTTGGCCTTTGTTTTTTTATTTTCTTTTTGAACCTCTATTTTGGTAGGTTTGATGACCGGTTTTGCTTCTATAACAATTTGGTCACCGGTTTTTAGAGGGTGACCGGTTTTGGTCGAGAGTTTGTGGTTGATTAAAATATTATTGCCCTCAATCATTTTTTGAGCTTGCGATCTGGAAATTTTGAATTTTTCAGCAAAAAATATGTCCAACCGTTTGCCGGCCGATTCTTTGAAAGTGATTTTTTTTGAGGTAGTAGTCATGTTATGTATAAAGCTTAAATTAGTGCGCCCAGATGGACTTGAACCATCGACCCCTACGTTATAAGCGTAATGCTCTAACCACTGAGCTATGGGCGCGTTCATCTCATTAGTGACAGTATTGGCATTATACCTGTATCAATTGAAAAATTCAAGGGGACATGTTGACATTTTATAAATTTTGTAGTAGTGTAATTCGTTAGCTCTTTGATAAAAAATAAGGGTAAAAATAACATAAGAAGAAGTTTTTGCGACCAAAATGGTAATAGAAACTTCTTCTTATGGTGTGCCGTGTCGGCGTATCGGAGAAGGAGGGGCATAGCGGCCATGAATAGTGGCCAGTAGGAGGTTGCCATGCCAAGTGGCGACTTGCAGAAAAGTCTGTTTGCGGTGTGGGCGTCGATTTCCGAAATGGTCGGGAGTGGCAGTCGTAAATTGGAGGATGTCTTGCGCTGGTTGCAGGTCATCATCACCAGGAAGGACTTCATCTCCATCCTCGATCGTCCGACGACTGCCAACGTCAATACCTCGCCCGCCGACTGGCGTGCGGAGTGGACGTGTTTCTACTATGAGGTCTTCGGCCTCAAAGAGGATTTCTCTGGAGTGGAGATCAAGGACGATCCTGGTGGTTTCGGCTGGGTTGTCCTCGTTTCGGCTCTCACCACCCTTAATCAAGTGTGGGCCAAGTGCCGCGACCGGTTCCCGTCGTCTGTATGCCACGGTGATGATCTTGACAGGTACGTACTGTGGAACGCCGTGAAGATCGCCTACACCGTTCGTTTTCGTAACCGTGTAGAGGCCGACGAGGAGAATATGAATCTCTCGGCCGACACGCTGGAGAAGCAGAGGGTCCGGGGCATCACCCTGCTCGAACGCATGTTGCTCGAGCTGTGGTATCACTGGCGTACTGGTGGTGGTCATTTGGACATGCTGAACTGGACACTGTGTTCCGGTTCTCGTATTCTCGGCGGCCAGCTGTTGGCCTGCCGCTGGGATAATAGATACTTCCATCTCGACCACTACGGGCCTCACCACGCCCATAACAGTCTGCGTACTCGTTCCGCAGTTTAGCTCTCGCCCCTTCACTCTTCCTTCGTTCGGTTTGTAGGTTCGCGCAGTTTTTCGCGCGACCACAACTATTTACCAATACGCCATCTGCTGGCTATAATCTCGACCAAGTCGAGAAGCAGATCCCTTTTGTTACTATTCGTAAAATGGCAACAGAAGAAAATATGAAATCTTTCCAAAACGGAGAGATTTTTTATTTAGGGTTGCAAGTTAGCAAAAAAATTGGTAGAATTATAGCACTATGAACTTGAACTATGAGTTATTTTTGAAGATAAATGCCAAAACCGGTCAGAACCGCTGGTTGGATGCTTTTGCGCGGGCTGGCGCGGAGTGGGTGGTGCTCGGGATGGCTGGTTGGTATGTGGCGATTAGTCTTATTTTGAATTTTGGCAAAGAGTTTGCTATGTATTTGCCGATAATGACTTTTTTTGTGTGTGGCTGTGTTGGTTTGTTGGTTAGTAATGCCACCGGTTTTTTTGTACAAGAAGTGCGCCCGCGTTTGCGTTTTCCTGAAATTCGAATATTGTTTTCGCCGATGTCCAGTTGGAAATCTTTTCCATCGGACCATACCTTTGGGGCATTTTTAATATTTTTTTTAGCTTTGATTTTTAATTTTCCGACCGCTTGGGGTTTGTTGCCGTTGGCTGTTTGGGTAGGCTGGGGGAGAATTTTTTCTGGAGTGCATTTTCCGCTTGATGTGGTGGGTGGGGTGTTTTTAGCCGGTTTGATGTCTATCGTTAGTTATTTTGTTTTATCTTTTATTCATCTGATATAACTTTTAAAAATTATGAAAGCCATAATTTTAGCGGGAGGACTGGGAACTAGGTTGCGTCCGTTGACCGATGAGATTCCAAAACCATTGCTGACAATTAGTGGAAAACCAATCATCGAACACGCGATTTTGAATTTTAAAAAACATGGCATCGATGAAATAATTTTATCTATTGGGTATCGCGCTGAAAAAATAAAAGAATATTTTGATGACGGAAGTAAATGGGGGGTGAAGATCGAATATTGTATCGAAGATACACCACTCGGTACCGGTGGGGCATTGAAAAAAGCCGCTCAAGGAATAGCGGAAACATTTTTGGCGATCAATGGAGATAATTTGGCTGATTTTGATTGGAGTGAGGCAATAAAAACACATCAGGCAACTGGCGCAAAAATAACTTTACAATTATTTCCAGTGGAAGATGTGACCAAATATGGAATCGCGCGTTTGGATAATGGTAAAATTGTGGAGTTTATTGAAAAACCAACCGTGGAACAGGCGCCCTCAAATTTAAATAATGCCGGTGGGTATATTTTGGAAGTTGAGGTGTTGGATGTTTTGCCGGAAGGTTTTTGTATGATTGAAAGAGATTGTTTTGAAAAAATGGCGGCGCTGGGGGTGGTGTTTGCACATCATCATGGGGGGCAGTGGTATCCGACGGATACGATTGAAAAATATACTCATGCGGATAGGAATTTTAAACCTTTGTTTGAGCTTTAGTTTTCGTTGTGTGGAAGAATAGTAACTTTTCGCTTTTTTTGCCCGCGAGGGCAAAAGGATGAGCCTCGGCTCATAACCCGCTCAATAGTTACTATTCTTCCACCCAACTCTATATTTATGCAAAAATTTTTAATAGCTTTATTTTTTATATTTTTAGTCGTTTTGGGCGGTGCGCTTGGGTATCGGTATTTTGGTCGTTCAAAACATGTGCCGATTCCACCTCGGGCGGAAATGAATATTACTATTATTCCCGGTTGGAATTTGCGTCAGATTGCTTTGGATTGGGTGGATAAAAAAATAATAAAATCGCCGGAAGAATTTTATGATTTGGTTGGTAAGCCGGCGTATAATTATAAGGCGCACGGTGAATTGGCGCCAAAACTCTTTTCTTTTTCTACATCTTCTTGGGATTATTTTTTTAAGGATAAATCAAATTATTTGTCATATGAAGGTTATTTTTTTCCAGATACTTATCGGGTGTATGCCGATGCCAAGCCGGAAGATATTTTTAAAAAAATATTTACCAATTTAGATGAAAAAATAACTCCGGAAATGCGGGTGGAAATTGTTAAACAAAATAAAAGTATCGGCGAGGTTTTGAATATGGCTTCGGTGGTGGAAAAAGAAGCTCCAACATCGGATAGTATGAGTATGGTGGCGGATATTTTTTGGAGGCGGTATCAAAAGGGATGGGCTTTGCAATCTTGCGCTACGGTAAATTATGTTACTGGGAAAAGCGATCCAGGGGTCACCGACAAAGACAGGTCAATCGATTCGTTATTTAATACTTATAAATATCCTGGTTTACCTTTGGGTCCAATTAGCAATCCAAGTATCAATGCAATCAAAGCGGTGGTTTATCCAATCAAAAATGACTATTGGTATTTTATGAGTGGTGCTGACGGGGTGATGCATTATGCGAAAACTTTGGATGAGCATAATCATAATGTGTTGAGATATTTGCGTTAATTGTTTTTTTACGCCAAATAGATATTGATTTTTAAATCAAACTTTTTTTATGAAAACTTCTGAATTTGATTACGATTTGCCTGTTGAATTGATTGCGCAAGTTCCGGCGGAACCGCGGGATTCTTCGCGTTTGATGGTGATTGACAAAACCAACAAAACTTTTAAACATGAGCATTTTTACGATATTTTAAATTACTTGCAAGCGGGTGATGTGTTGGTTTGGAATAATTCGAAAGTGTTTAAGGCGAGATTGCATGGAACGATAATGTTGGATGAAAAAACTGCGGGGATTAAATTACCAAAAGTGGTAACAGATAAAATATTAAATACTTCGGTGGTGGAAATATTTTTGGTGCGACCGATGGAAAATTTGGGAGTTTGGAAAGTGCTGGCTAAGCCGGGTAAAAAATTACGTTTGGGTATGAGGGTGGTTTTCGCGGAAGATTTTTCTGCCGAGGTGATTACCAAAGAAACCGACGGAACATTTTTGATGCAATTTAATAGCAACGATGTCGAGGTGCGTGCCAAAGCTAACAAATATGGCGATGTGCCAACCCCTCCATATATCAAAACAAAAAAATTCGCGGATTTAGAAAATCGTTATCAGACGGTGTATGCCAAAACCGAAGGATCAGTGGCCGCGCCAACCGCCGGTTTTCATTTTACACCGGAACTGATTGAAAAATTAAAAAATAAAGGAGTGGAATTCGCTGAGATTACTTTGCATGTTGGTTTGGGAACTTTTTTACCGGTTAAAACTGAAAATATCGAGGAGCATAAAATGCACAGCGAGTGGGTGGAGTTGTCGGACAAAAATGCCCATATCATAAACAACGCCAAAGCCGAAGGTCGGCGAGTGGTGGCCGTCGGCACTACCACCGTGCGCACACTCGAAGGTATCGCTCAAGGTCTGGAAGGTGGTGTGGTTTGCACGTGGCAAGGAGATGTGAATATTTTTATTGCCCCGGGTTTCAAATTTAAAATAGTTGATGCGCTAATCACAAATTTTCATCTCCCAAAATCTACACTATTAATGTTGGTAAGTGCTTTCGCGGGCGATAAAGAATTTATGTTAAGGTGCTACAAAGAAGCAGTAAAAGAAAAATACCATTTTTTTAGTTTCGGCGATGCCATGTTGATAAAATAAAATGTAATTTGGAATAATAAAAAAACGCCGGTCGTAATAACAATTGAGCGGGTTATGAGCCGAGGCTCATCCTTTCAGCCTCGCGGCTGAAAAAAGCGAAATGTTATTACGACCGGCGTTTTTGTTTTTTAGGCTGTTGTTTGTTGTTGGTTAACCTTCGATAGTCACACCCATTTGTTGAGCAGTCCCTTCAACCAATCTCATGGCCGCTTCCAAACTGTTGGCATTTAAATCCGGCATCTTTTTTTCAGCGATGGATTTCACTTGTGCCTTGGTAAGTTTACCAACTTTTTCTTGTAAAGGTTTGGCTGAACCCTTGGCGATCTTGGCTTCTTTTTTGATCAATTCCGACATTGGAGCGATCTTCATTATGAAGCTGAAACTGTGATCAGCATAGACAGTAATGATTACTGGTACGACCTCACCTTTTCTATCCTGAGTTTTTTCGTTGAATTCTTTACAAAAACCTTGGATGTTCACACCATGTTGACCCAAAGCCGGACCAACTGGAGGTGCTGGGTTAGCAGCGCCACCCGAGATTTGTAATTTGATTTGTGTTAAAACTTTTTTTGCCATATAAATATTAAATTATTTTTAATCGGTGAGAAGCGTTCGCGATGAACCACCGTTTAAATTTATTATATTTTTTTAACTTGTAAAGCGTCGAGCTCAACCGGTGTCTCACGGCCAAACATAGTGACCATCACTTTGATTTTACCGCGTTCGGAATCGACATGAGAAACTTTTCCTTCAAAGTTTTTGAATGGACCATCCACGATGCGAACCACATCGTTTACTTCCACATCAATCTTGTGTTGAGATGCTTCAGCCGAAGTGCGTTTCAAAAGTTTTTCAATTTCTTTTTGATCGATTGGAGTTGGAGTGGTACCGGAGCCAATAAAACCAGTCACATTTGGAGTGTTGCGTACAACATACCAACTGTCATCGGTCACAACCATTTCTACCAACACATAACCCGGAAAGATTTTTTCTTCCAAAGTTGTGCGTTTGCCATTTTTTATTTTAATTTTTTGTTCTTTTGGAACCAAGACATTAAAAATTTTGTCTTGCATCATGAAAGATTCCACGCGTTGTTCCAAATTGCGTTTTACATTTTCTTCGTAACCGCTATAAGTATGTAATACATACCAACGGCGTCCGAGATTAAGGGTTTGTTTTGCCATATGTTCCTCCTAAAATTAACGAGTAATAATTTGGGTAATGCCCCAACTAAAGATGTAGTCTAATACACTAAAAAAAACTGCGATACCAACACTCAAACCGACAACCAACAAGCTATAGTTGATAGTCTGTTGTTTGGTTGGCCAAGTGACCTTTCTCATTTCGGTATAAGAACCGATAAAGTAATTTTTGATTTTTTCAAAAATGTTCATAATTTTTAAAATTAACCAAAGTTAGTATTTTTGGTTTTTAAAACAGCCCTGTGGCTGTTATTTATGATATTAAGATATCAATTTATATGGATTTTGTCAATAGCAGATTATGCACATATCGTTTTGGCTAACTTGGGGCAAAATAGCTTAGGTTAGCGGTTCGGTCATTGACAAGAGCGTGTTTTTGTGGTAATGTGTGCGGTTATTGTAATAATAACAAAAATGTTGTTTTATTTCCGGTTTGCCTTCTAGAGAGGGGTAAATTGGCAGATGTTAAATTATATATTGCGAACTCTCTATAAATGGAGAGTTTTTTATTACAATGATTGTTCTTTACAATATATATCTACGCTAAATAATGGCTCCGCTGTTTGTATTTTTTGTTCGCAGAAAATATGAACAGCGGAGTCAAGGAGACGCCGCGCAGTCATCGTTTCAGAGGAGTACCTACAATGGAAAAGTTCGCGAAAGTCATGCTTGCGCTTTTGGCGCAGGTGGCAAAACTGAGGAAGTTCGCGGCTGTGATCATTGTGGGGGTGGTCCTCATGATGATTGCAATTGCAATTCATTTCTTGGCCGTGCGAGCGGTTGAGAAAGAGTGGAAGGAGAAATTGTCCACCACTCAACGATCCCCCGAAGAGATAGATGGGATCGTTGCCAACATGGTGAAATATCGCGCGATTACCACACCGGCCTTTGTTCCGAAGTCCCTTTGGGACAAGGAATTTTGTTCCGCAACGGTTGTTAATGCGGTGAGTTTCATCAGCGGTGGTGAGTCACTCAAGACCAGCGCCGCGTGGAAGTTTTACGCAACCAACCGGGAGCGGTTGGGGCTGGTCTACGACCGCAGTGCCGACTTCGTCGTTCAGGAGGACAAAATCCTGGAAACGTACGATCGGCCTGTCTGGCTGAGCCGTCTCGGCTTGCAGTCGGACAGAATTTATGTCGTTGGTTACCGCTACCATGAGACGTTGGCGGTACCAAGAATCGTGGAGGGGCTCAAGTCGGGAGGAACAATCAACTCCCACGTTATGCTCCTTCTTGGACGATACGACGGGTCATGGTGGGGCTACCACCTTTTCCATGACCCAGATCGCCCGAACGACAGCCCGTTCAAAGTTGATAATCTTGGAGATGATATCCCCAAGAAGTTCGACATTGTGTACATTTGGGAAGTTCTCGGTGTACGCAAGGGCGGGACTCCAAAAAACTTGCTGATGGTCCAAAATAGCCCGCCATACAAAAATGTGGCGCGTTGGACAGGACTGTTCGGCAACAATTCTCTTGGCAGAGCTGTTGATTCCATTTCTGCATACTTGTTCACTTCGGGGGATAACTTTCCTACGGTAGTGGATTTGGATAAAGAAGTGGTTGAGATAGTGAAACCGGGGGAAAAGGCCAGTCACGGTCAGGTGCTCGGGTTTTTCCGAGGTGTGTCTGTATATCAGCACGCTGGCGCAAGTCAACGTGGTGAGTATGGGCTTGAGTTCCAGTGTGTGGAGCTCGCCAACAGATTCCTCGTGGAAGCTCTTGGACACCGAAACCTGACACGAACAGGCGACGCAGACAGCTATTTCTACCAGGCGCGAGGAAAAGGATTGATGCCGTACTACAACGACGGCGTTGAATCTCCTCGATCTGGTGATGTAGTGGTCTTTGACCCAGAAGGCGACGACAACAATCCGGGCCATGTGGCCATCGTTGCCTCTGTGTCAGAGTCACAGTCACAGATCTGCATCGTACAGCAGAATACTCGTCGGTGGTATGAATGCCTACCGCTGAAAAAGCGAGGAGCCAAGTGGCATGTCGAAAATCCAACAGGCCTGCCCTGCGTAGGGTGGGCACGACGTATCCAAAAGTGAGGAGGTTCCCATGTTTCGTAAATATTTTCGAACGCTGGCCATGTGCTACATCATCGTCTTGTTTCTCACGGGAGGCGGTGGCGGTAGCGACGGTTGTAATTGTTCCCATCAGGATGAGCAGAACATCGCTTGGTTCTGTGACATTCTGTCATGGGTACTATACGGCCTGTCAGTTGCGCTGGCCGTCTCCATGACGTTTGAAGGGAAGTTGGTGCTGAGTACGCCACAGCGTATGATTTCCGGCTGTGCGGCGTTGGCGGGGATTGGTTGCTTGATCGCAGCGGTGAAGTTGGACGGCCTCTTGCCGTCGTTCATCACCCTAGTACTGTGGTTGGTCGCCATGTCTTTGTGGATGGTGAAGATGCCACCACCTCCACCGTCGAAGTCGAATGACGATCGCCCCCCGCAGGTGTAGATAGAGAATCGTTCAGGATACACAGTACCGCATTTTTTCGCGGTATAGTGTCGAAGAAAGGTTCCCGGGTTTATGGACACCCAGTTTGAGAAAAAACGATACCGCCCGGTATCGCTCAAACTAAAGTCCTTCACTTAGTAGCTAAAATAATTTTGGATATTGAGTGAAGAAAATCATTTTATGGTTTTTTTCAAAACAAAAACATCACTCTTCTCTAGGGAGTGATTTTTTGTTTATCTTTTCTTATTGACAAAACAGCCAAAAGTGATGTAATGATAGTAATACTGGCAGTACCACTATCGGTGCGACGGCCAAGCGGTCGTTTTGTGCTGTAGTTTGGTGCTGTGCGTTTCCGTCTTTATGGCGGAGAGGAGAGTGTGATGAAAGGCAAATGGTGGTTGAGGCGCATGGAGGAGAATTTCGCCCTCCTCATGTTGCTAAGTCTCATGGTCTTTGGCATCGTGTTCGACTGGACCGCAAAGCAGTGGAGACGCTTTGTTGGTTCGAAGATCAATCGGGCGATCGCATGGTGTGTGAAGACATGGCGAAGTCTCGGCTTCAACGAACGCCGGGACATCATTCTCGACCTCGAGCTGACACTCAACCGCGAGCACGCCGCACGTGTTCGAGCCGAAGATAGCGCCCTTCAGATCTACAAAGTGCTCCTTGAGCGGAACAAGCAACTCAGAGAGGCACGAGGTCTCGAGGGTGAGCTGTCTGCAATGGGCGGTCGCGTTGAAGCGCTTCAACGGCGCGTTCGCGACTATAAGACAGAACTTTCCGCTGAGTGTCTGGTCTCACAGACTCTGAAGATGGAGAATGGCAGACTTCGAGACGAGGCGAAAAAGACACCTCGTGGCCGAAAGGTCATGCGTGACGCGATGACGGACATCATGGCCGACATGTCTCCGCCTCGCAAGCGCAAGCGCAAGCCGAGAAAGCGTCCATCTCGGCAGAGCCGCGATCGCGTTCGATGATAGTCCCAGAGGGGGTGGGGGTTTTCCGGACTTTTTCCTTAAAAAGTCCAATCCCCCAAGTTTCTATTTTGTATGGAAATTTAGGAAAATAAAAAATCCCGATTAACTTCGGGATTTTTTATTTGAATAATTTTTAGATATCCAGATTTTTTACATACTTCGCTTGTGTCTGAATGAATTTTTTGCGTGGCTCCACTTCGTCGCCCATAAGAATTTCAAAAGTTTCATTGGCCAGCTCAGCATCTTCCACATTTATAACTTTCATGATGCGATTTTTGGGATCCATAGTAGTAGTCCAAAGTTGTTCAGGATTCATTTCACCCAAACCTTTGTAGCGTTGTATGTTGATTTTTACTCCACCAACAGTAAAGGTTTCTACTTCGCTTTCACCCTCAGCACCCTCGCCACCACCTTCGGCCTCAGCCACTACGGCTACAGCTTCTTCTTTTTTCTTTTTACCTTTGGCTTCGGCTTTGTCAGTTTTTTGATTGGTAACTTCGGCGATGAGCTTGTCTCTTTCTTCTTCGTCAAAAGCATAGCGAATTTCTTTACCAACTTTTACGCCATAAAGTGGTGGTTGGGCAATATAAATATGTCCGCCGGCAATAAGCTGTGGAAAATGGCGATAGAAAAAAGTTAATAATAATGTGCGGATATGGGCACCGTCCACGTCGGCATCGGTCATAATAATAATACGATGATAACGAAGTTTGGTGATATCAAACTGCTCGCCGATGTTGGTGCCTATAGCAATGATCAAAGATTTTAATTCATTGTTGCCGAGAATTTTATCGATGCGAGCGCGCTCAACGTTTAATACTTTACCGCGTAAAGGCAAGATAGCCTGAAATTCACGATCACGACCTTGTTTGGCGCTGTTGTGAACAAATATTCCGGAAGCTAAAGCAAAGTTATGGGTGTTTGGCACTTCAATATCATAGACATCAACCCTTTGTGATAATTTTTCTATCTTTTCTATTTTTAAATTTTTGTCATCTTTAATTTTTAATTCTGTTTTGACGTTTAGTTTTTGCGCTTCAATATAAACACCGTCACGTGTCATAAATTTATGATCCGGTGTACAAACTATTTCCTCATTATTATCTAATGTTATTTTTATCACTTCAGCGTTAGTTTTTGTTTTTCTTGGATTTTTTATTAATTCAATACCAATATTTCCATCATCTTTAATTGTATAACAATAATTCTTTTTTCCTTCTTTATCCTCCTTAACCAAATCTATGAAAGACAATTTGCGTCCATCTGCTAAATTTAGCTGGGTTGAGCCAAGAAAACAGCCTCCAGCGGAATCACCCTCTACAATATACAGCTCAGATGATTCAGCATCGCGTGAAGAACAGTCAGCGAGTTTGCCCGGTAGAGTAAACCCTTCGAGGGCGCCTTTGCGCAAGATAGCATCACGAGCGATTTTGGCGGCGTTGCGTGCGCGTGAAGCCAATAGACATTTGTTGATTATTCCTTCGCCATCTTTTGGATTTTCTTCCAAAAAGATTGTAAATTCTTCGCCCATTACAGTTTCAACGGCGGTTTTGGCTTCGGTGTTGCCGAGTTTGGATTTGGTTTGACCTTCAAATTGAGGTTCACGAATTTTGATAGAAATAACCGCATTGAGACCTTCGCGCACATCTTCACCGGTCAAATTCGGATCTTTTTCTTTTAAATAACCTTTGTTGCGGGCATAGGTGTTGAGACAACGTGTTAACGCAGTGCGAAAACCCTGTACATGAGTACCACCATCCGGATTGTGAATATTGTTGGCAAAAGCAAAAAGTGATTCGGTATATTCGTCGCTGTATTGCAAAGCCAATTCTACTTTTACACCTTCAGCTTCTTTTTCTACATAAAAAATATTTTCGTTTCTGATCTCTTTGTGTTGGTTTAAATATCTAACAAAAGAGGCGATACCACCTTCAAAGAAAAATTTGTAGGTTGGTTCAGGAAATGGGATGGAACTTTTGTCTTTGGATTTTTCTTCGGCGCTACGGCGATCTTTTAAAATTAATTTTACACCTTTGGATAAATAAGCATATTGGCGTAAATGATCAACGATAATTTTCCATTCAAAATCTAAAGTTTCGAAAATACTATCATCGGGATGAAAAGTAATAGTAGTGCCAGTGTCTTTACATTTGCCAACGGCTTTGACTTTGCCTTGTGGTTTACCGATTTTGTAATCCTGTACCCAAATTTGACCATCGCGATGTACCTCGGCGTGGAGTAGGGTAGAGAGGGCGTTGACTACGGATACACCTACACCGTGTAAACCACCGGAAATCTTGTATCCGCTATCACCAAATTTTCCACCGGCATGCAAAATGGTAAGTACAACTTCTAAGGCGGAAATTTTTTGGGTAGGATGGATATCTACCGGGATGCCACGACCGTTGTCTTTTACTTCTACTTTGTGATCCGGCAAAAGGGTGATATGAATTTCATTGCAATATCCAGCCATGGCTTCGTCGATGGCGTTGTCCACAACCTCCCAAATCAGGTGGTGTAAACCGGTTGGACCAGTACTGCCGATATACATACCGGGACGACGTCGGACGGCCTCAAGACCCTCGAGAACAGTGATATTTTTGGCGCTGTAACTACTGTCATCTTTGGGTGCTTTGGCCATTTTTTCAGGTTTTGGTAATTTTGGTTTTTCTTCTTCAATCCTCCCGCGTTGTGTGCTTTTTGGCATAAATTAATACTATTTTTTTAACTAAATTTACATATGATATTTTACCATATACATACATTTTCTACAAGGTTTGGAAAAATGTGAAAAATGCGGTATACTATATATGTAGCTTTTAAAATATGCTTAATATTTACAATCAACAAAACAACAATCATAATGGCGATGTAGTCGCCGATGTTGTTGCAACCAAAAAAACCAAAGTTGACGCCGGTCGTTTTGAAGATGTGACAGGGGAGTTTACCACTTCTCAATTTAAGCGCAGTTATTGGTTTGTTACTCACAAAGTTTTGTTATATAAAATCGCGGTTGGAGTGTTGGTTGCTTTGTCGGTTATATTTTGGGCGTTTAGTTTGTGGCGATGGGGTGATTATATTATCAATGGTATTAGTTCAGATGTCGCTTTACACAACAATCTGGTTGTTTTTCCAAACTATACTGGTATTCAAGAACATTATGCTCCGCAACCGATTCAAATTGCCGGTGTCAATGCCTATGCGGGTGGATCCAAAACATATGATTTGGTGGCAGAAGTTGGTAACCCAAACAAAAATTTTATTGTTCATTTTGATTATTATTTTATTACCGGTGATCAAAAAACTCCGACTCAAAAAGGGTTTTTGTTGGCCAACGAAAGTCGTCCATTGGTATATTTTGGTTTCAAAGATGGTTATCCAAACGGAGTAAATTTGATTATGGAAAATGTAGTTTGGAAACGTATTACCGCTCACACCGTGTCGGATCCGGTCGCTTGGCAAAACAATCGTCTAAATTTTAGCGTGAAAGATTTTTCTTTTTCAGCTCCGGAAAACGCCGATAGTATTACAGCCAATGTCGTTAAATTTAATTTGACCAACAATTCGGCTTTTGGTTATCGCGATGGGTTGTTTGTGGTTGGTTTGATGCAAGGTGGGAGTTTGGCCGGGGTTATGCCTTTGATTTTGAAGGATTTTAAATCATTAGAAACACGTTCGGTTGACTTGCGTAATTTTTCTGATAATTTACAAATTTCAGATGTGCAGTTATTTCCGCTGATTGACATTTACAGTCAAGAAGTGTATCTTCCCCCGGAACGATAATTATGATTAGTTTAGCCAAATTTTCTCCTCGCAATTTCGATTGGTTGTTGTTTTTTTCAGCCTTGCTTTTGTGTGCTTTGGGGTTGGCGGCCATTTATAGTGTTGAATTATCTCGCGGTCTCGAAGTTGGTTATGTTCGCAAACAATTGATTGCTTTGGGTATTGGATTGTTTGGATTATTTTTTGCCAGTTTAATGCAGGTTAGTTTTTTCCGAACTTTATCTAAACCGTTGTATTTTTTTTCATTGGTGTTGTTGGTGGTGGTTTTGGTGTTTGGTAATACTATTCGAGGTACTCGTGGTTGGTTTGTACTGAGTGGATTTTCTTTTCAGCCAGTCGAGTTAGCCAAGGCGGCTCTGATTTTAATATTGGCTTATTCCATTTCCAATTTTGGTCGGCGGTTTGAACGCCCGTTGTATTTTTTTGGGACACTCGCTATTACTTTGACGGCGATTGGTCTGACTATGTTGCAACCGGATTTGGGCTCGGCGGTTTTGCTGGGTATTATTTGGTTCTCTTTGATGTTGCTTACCGGAGCTAGGCGGATGTTGGTCATATCTTTTGTGAGTGTGATGATAATATTTTCTATTTTTGCTTGGTTTTTTCTATTGCAGAGTTACCAAAAAGAACGCGTGTTGACGTTTGTAAATCCCACGCGCGATTCACTGGGAGCGGGATACAATACCACTCAGGCGATCATTGCGGTTGGTTCCGGACAATTATTTGGTAAAGGTTTGGGTTTTGGTTCGCAGAGTCAACTGCGTTTTTTACCGGAAGCCCAAACCGACTTTGTGTTTTCGGTGATTGGTGAAGAGCTTGGTTTTGCCGGAGTGTTGGTAATGCTGGTTTTGTTTAGTATAATGGTATGGCGACTAATCGTATTGGCCAGTAACAGTGATGATGATTTTGCCTCGGTGGTAGTAAGTGGTATTACAGTTTTGATTGCGAGTCAAATGTTTATTAATGTCGGTGCCAATTTGGGGTTGTTACCGGTGACTGGAGTAACCCTGCCGTTTGTAAGTTATGGCGGTTCATCTTTGATAATCAATTTGGTTTTGGTTGGGGTGGCGGAAAGTATGGTTGTAAGACGATATTAACTATGAATACGAAAATTACTCAAGAACTTAGAAAAAAATTATCCGGAAATTTTCGCCGAATGTTTTTTATACAAGCGTTTCAAAATATTCGGATGATCAATGTTGTGGTGACATTGTTTTATGTTTTTCGTGGGTTAAATTTGACGCAAGTTTTTTACTTATCGATTATTTGGTCGATCACCAATATTATATTTGAGGTGCCATCCAGTTATTTGGCTGATCGGTGGGGAAGAAAAAAGACGATCATTTTTGGAACATTGTTGTATTTTTTCAGTTGTATTATACCGATTTTTGCTCACTCGTTTTTATTATTTGCAATTAGTATATTTTTGTACGCCTTGTCTTTTGCTTGTTTCAGTGGAACCGATGACGCGATAATCTACGACACCAACCGCGAGCTAGGCCAACACGAAGATAGTCTGCGTCGTTTGGGCCAATATTATTCCAGCCAGCGCGTTTTTAAAATACTCGCTCCATTTGTTGGCGCGTTTTTGGCTCGAGATTTAAACAACGCGCAATTTGTTTTATTATTGATGATTGATGTGGTGTTTGCTTTGGTCGGCGTAGTTTTGTCCTTCAAATTAGTAGAGCCAAAACATCATTATTTGGAAGTAGAAAAAATTGAAGCGGGCGTCATGCGTGATGCGTTGAAATTAATAAAAAATAATCCACATTTAATTCGGGCTATCATAAATCAGTCGTTGATATTTATTGCTTCTTTTATTACTTGGCGCTATCATCAAGTTTTGTTTACAGATTGGGGATTGTCAGTATTAATGCTGGGCATCGGTTGGTCAGTTTATCATTTTTTCGCGTTTATACTCAGCTATTTTTGCAACCGATTTTGGTCGAAGACCAGCACAGAAGCAACTATCAACATTCTTAATTTTTTGCAGGTTTTGTTTGCGATTGTTTTTCTGGTCGATTGGTATTTTAAAACGAATGTTTATTGGTTGTTTGTCATGTTTTTGCTTTATGGTTTGGCTGAAACTGCTCGTTGGCCGTTTTTTTCCCATCTATTCAACAAACATAGCAATTCTTTTAATCGAGCCACTACATTATCTTTGTCCAATTTAACGCAAAATATTTTAAACACCCCCATGTTATTTTTGGCTGGCATATTGGTTGCCAAAGGAATGATCTATCCTTTTTATTTGTCATTATTTTTGGTAGTATTTGTAGGGGTGGTATTTTATCTACCTAGTAGAATCAAAATTGAAAAAATAAAATAATTTTTAAAATATATGCAACTTACAGGCAAAAGACATGACAATATGAGCTCGCATGACGAGAGGGTTAGGGCAAAAGAAAACGAAGCACGGCGCAAAAGGGAGACGTTGGAGAGAATGGGTCCGCATGTGGATTCTAATTCTTTAAGGAAAATGAGACAAGACAAAAAAGCGGCTGACGATGCAAAACGCCGAGCTGTTTGGGAAAGTATAAATAAAAAATAAAAATGAAATTCAAAATAATTTCCAAAATGAAACCGGCTGGCGACCAACCACAAGCGATTGCGAAGTTGGTTGACGGTATCAAAAAAGGTTTGCGCAAACAAACCTTGCTTGGTGTTACCGGTTCGGGGAAAACATTTACCATTGCCAACGCTATTGAAAAAGTTCAACGGCCGACTTTGGTTATCGCGCACAATAAAACTTTGGCGGCGCAACTTTGCAATGAATTTCGTGAATTGTTTCCGGAAAATGCGGTGGAATATTTTGTTTCTTTTTATGACTATTACCAGCCCGAGGCGTACATGCCCCATACGGATACATATATAGAGAAGGAAGCGACGATAAACGAAGAGATAGATCGGTTGCGCCACGCTTGCACGCAGGCGTTGTTGACGCGTAAAGATGTGATTATCGTGGCGTCGGTGTCGGCGATTTACAATTTGGGTTCGCCCAAAGAATATGAGGCGACGGTTTTGCATCTGCGCGTGGGTGAAGATCTGGATCGCCGGGGAATGATGGAAAAATTAATTGAGATGCAATTTGAACGCACCAATTCGGATTTGACACGTGGGACTTTTCGTATGACCGGACCGGTGTTTGAAATTATTCCGGTGAATGAAGAAAAAATTTATCGTTTTGAAATTACCAACAGAATAGAAAAAATTGAGCGACTGGATCCGGTGTCGCGCAAGATGGAAAGAGAGCAGGAATATATTTGGTTATTTCCGGCCAAACATTATGTGGCGAGCCCGATGGTGAAGGAAAGAGCGTTTAAGGAAATTGAATTTGATTTGCAAAAGCGTTTGAAAGAATTTGAAGAACAAGGAAAATTATTGGAAGCCGAGCGTTTGAAACGTCGAGTGAATTATGATTTGGAATTGATAAAAAATTTGGGATATTGCAGTGGGATAGAAAATTATTCGCGCCATTTTGACGGTCGAGAACCGGGGCAACCGGCTTTTACTTTGTTGGATTATTTTTTGCATTGTGATGACAAGTTTTTGACGGTGATAGACGAATCGCATGTCACTATTCCGCAGGTTCGTGGAATGTATTTTGGCGACAAAGCACGCAAAGATACTTTGATTGAACATGGTTTTCGCCTGCCGAGCGCCAGTGATAACCGCCCGCTGAAATACGAAGAATTTGAAGAGCGTACCAAGCAGGTGATATATGTTTCGGCGACCCCGAGTGATTATGAAATAAAAAATAGCGAGCAAGTGGTGGAACAGGTAGTGCGCCCGACCGGTTTGGTGGATCCCGAGGTGATTATTCGCCCGATTGTCGGTAAGGACAAACAAAAATCTCAAATAGAAGATTTGTTAGTGCGCATTGATGAACGCGTGGTAAAAAATGAGCGTGTGTTGGTGACGACGCTAACCAAGAAGATGGCCGAAGATTTGGATGAATATTTGCGCGAGCGCAAAGTAAAGACACGCTATATTCACAGCGATATTGAAACCATAGAACGCATAGAAATAATTACCGCATTGCGCCGGGGAGAGATAGATGTGATTGTCGGTGTGAATTTGCTACGCGAGGGTTTGGATATGCCCGAGGTTTCGCTCGTGGCCATTTTGGATGCGGACAAAGAAGGATTTTTGCGCAATGTTACCAGTTTGGTGCAGACCATCGGACGCGCGGCGAGAAATATTAACGGTCAAGTGATTTTGTACGCGGATAAAATTACCGGTTCCATCAAACAAGCGGTGGCCGAGACCGATCGCCGTCGCAAAATTCAGTTGGCATATAATAAAGAGCACGGCATCACGCCCAAGACGATTGAGAAAACCATTAGAAATATTTTGGAAGAATTTGGTATTAGCGGTTCCAAAAAAACCAAAAAAGCGCGCGGTGAAAAAATGTCCGTGGCGCAGTTGGATACTTTGGGAGATGCGCGACCGCTGGAACAGATAATTTCCGAAAAAGAAAAACAAATGAAAGACGCGGCCAAGAATTTGGAATTTGAGTTGGCGGCGATTTTGAGGGATGAGGTAAGGGAGTTGAAGAGGGGGAAATAATGTAATTTATAAAAATAACCTCGATTTTAATCGAGGTTATTTTTTTAGGTTCATAATTGTTGGTATTCATAAATCGAACGCTCTCCCACACACCTCCTAGTACCAACACTGAAAGACGCGGATCTTTCACGACTGTTTACCAAATTTTTCTTTTTTCTTCTCCTAATTTTGCTTCTTGTAGATAACCTTTATACATATTGACATATTCATCATTTCTACCTTGACTTAATTCTTCACCATCGTAATTTTTCCATGTTTTACCTCCATCTTCGCTAAAAACTCCTCTGCTATTAAGATGGGGACGGCCAGTTTTCTCCTGTATATAAGTTGGTTTAATTTTTTCTCCGGCAGGGAGCAAAGAAAATCTCGTCCATGTATCGCCGTGTGCCAAATTAAGATCTTCAGCCCATAGTATGTTTGGGGTTTCGTGACTCTCTTGGGTGTCATCCATTGGTTGTTGCATATAAATTATACATTTTGAGAAATAAAATTTTCTCTGTATATACATTTTATCAAACTGGGGGGGGGCGTCAAGGGGATCAAATATTTGGCTGTTAATAAGTGTACTATAGAACAAAGAAAGAAAATCTGGGCTAAGACAAGGGATGTGGAGGAAATTATATGCCAGAAAAAATAAAAATTGGCAATATTTTTTGTATGGTATTAATAATGTAAGTAGCTTGTTTTGTTTGTTATTAGCCAAATGTTGGCATAGGTATTGGTCTAAAATAGGTCTAATAATCGGTCTAAATTAGTTGTCGAGGAATCCTTGGATAGTGGTTAGTTGGTTCCATTTTGGAATCAACTGATATGTATTGACAATGTAATGACAGTGTGGTATAATAGGTTTGTTATTATATTTAACTTAATTATATATGAACACTACTTTACAAGTTCGGATTGATAGTAAAACTAAAAACGCGGTTGCCAAGATTTTTGAATCTTCGGGGTTGGATTTGAGTTCAGGAGTGAAGATGTATTTTAGACATATTTTAAAACAAAAGAAGGTAAGCTTTCCGTTGTTGACAGAAAACGGTTTTACATATGAACAGGAAGCGAAACTGTCGGCTATCATAAAGGAAACCGAAGCTTTATATAAAGCCGGAAAGTTAAAAACTTTTGACAGTTGGGATGAAATGAAAAAAGATATTTTAAGTGAGAAGGATTAATATGAAATATCACTTGAGGTCTACTAAAGATTTTAGAAAGCAATATAAAAAGTTAGTAAGATCCGGGAATAAGAGGGCCTTGGAAGAATTAGATGATGTAATATACAGATTATCAATGGGAGAAAATTTGGAAGAAAAATATCGTAATCATAAATTAACAGGAGAGATGCAAGATTGTTTTGAATGTCATATATTATTTGATTGGCTTTTAATATATAAAAAATACGAAGATATTTTGGTGTTAAAGTTAGTTGCCACCGGTTCACATTCAGATTTGTTTGAATGATAAAACAACCCGCCGTCGCAAATGCTATGGTGGGCAAAGAAAAACCGCCTGTCGTCTAAAAGTTCAAATGTTTGAACGCTTAGATATGTGCATGCGGTTTTTATTTTATCCCGCTGTAGTTTTAGCGAAAGCAGGTTTCCTTCATGATTTTCTTTTGGGCCAAATGCCGCGACCGGGGATGAGTGGGTTAATAAGCCAATTTTTGTGGTATAATATATCCGTTATTTATTTAAAATATTATAATTTATGTTGGAGGGGGAAAAATTGCAAAATTTTGTTGACTGGACAAAATTAAAAATAAAGTTGCATCTTTCAGAAGTAAAAAAGTTTTTTAACGAGAGGGATATTTGGTGGGCAAGCTTGGGAGTGAATATTGGTTTTGAACAAGATGGGAAACATCAAAATTTTGAACGACCGGTTTTGATATTGAAAAGATTTAATAATGATGTTTTGCTCATTTTGCCAATTACCAGTAAATATAAGGAAAATAAGTATTATTATGGTTTTGAATATCATGACAAAACATTCGCGGTAATTTTGTCCCAGGTTAGATTGATAAGCAGTAAGCGTCTGTTAAGAAAAATACGCATGTTGTCAGAAAGGGAATTTAATGAGATAAAGAAATTAGTCAAAGATATAATATAAAAAAAAACGACCCAAGTTCTTCAAAGAAGATCAAGGGTCTCGGAGGCCTAAGCCATTTGATGAATATACAATATCATTGATTTGGAATTTTGTCAATTTTTTATCCCCAGTTTTTGGTTAATAGGTTTTGATTGACAAACACATACAATTTTGGTATATTATCTACACAATAATTTTACATACCCCCTAGGAAAGCAGTTCCGAGGGATTTTGTCGTTTTCACCAAAAAATATGCAAGAAAAAATAATAATCAAAGGCGTCCTCCTCCGCTAAAGCTACGGCGGACAAGCGCGTTAAAAAAATAACATGCAGGACAAGATTATAATTAAAGGAGCTCGGGAACACAATCTCAAAAACATTTCTTTGGAATTGCCACGCAACAAGATGATAGTTTTTACCGGACTGTCCGGTTCGGGCAAATCGTCTTTGGCTTTTGATACCATTTTTGCCGAAGGACAACGCAGATATATTGAATCTTTGTCGGCTTATGCTCGCCAGTTTTTGGGCGGAATGCAAAAACCGGATGTGGACGAGATCGAAGGTTTGTCGCCGGCTATTTCCATTGACCAAAAAGCGCACAGCGCCAATCCGCGCTCAACGGTCGCAACCATCACCGAGATTTATGATTATCTCCGTGTTTTGTTCGCGCGCGTGGGGCGACCGCATTGTCCGCTTTGCGGAACCAAGATAGAGAAAATGACGGTGGATGAAATGAAAGAACAGATTTTGAAAAAAATTTCTGCCCAAGGCAGATCCGCCTCGGGCGGAAAACATTCCAAAGGGGAGCTGTTGCTTTTGTCTCCCATTGTACGCGGACGCAAAGGTGAATATTACCAAATGCTCTATGATGTTTACAATTCCGGATTTTTGGAAGTACGCGTGGATGGAGAAATGCATTCGCTCAAAGAACGAATTATTTTGTCTAAAAATAACAAACACACTATTGAGGTGGTGGTAGATAAAATTCCGTTGGCGAATTTGGATGATCAGCGTTTGAGTGAAGCCATCGCCAAAGCGGTGGATTTGAGCAATGGTTTGTGTACAGTAATTTTTGCGGATAAGCACGAGCAGATTTTTTCTACTGAATATTCTTGTCCCAAAGACGGTTTTTCTTTTCCTGAAATTGAACCGCGCCTTTTTAGTTTCAACAGTCCGTATGGATATTGTCCGGCTTGTACCGGTTTGGGAACAAAAGAAGTTTTTTCCACAGAAATTTGTCCCAAGTGCGCGGGCAAACGCCTAAATGATACCGCCCTAAGTATAAAAGTAAACGAAAAAAATATTTGGGAAGTGGTGCAGATGAATATTTCCGATGCGCGTGAATGGTTCGCGGAGTTGGATATGAATTTGGCCGAGCAAGAAAGAGAAATCGCCGGCATGGTGATAAAAGAAATTTGCAACCGTCTGCAATTTATGTTTGATGTCGGTTTGCATTATCTCACTTTGAATCGCACGGCCGGCACGCTTAGTGGCGGTGAAGCCCAGCGCATCCGTTTGGCATCGCAGGTTGGCACGCGTTTGGTGGGTGCCTTGTATGTTTTGGATGAGCCGACGATTGGTTTACACCAAAAAGATAATAAGCAATTGGTAAGTACATTGCGTAATCTTTGTGATGCCGGTAATACGATTATTATTGTGGAGCATGATGAAGATACTATTTTGGAAAGCGACTGGGTGGTAGATATCGGCCCAGCGGCCGGTAAGCATGGCGGTGAAATAGTTTTTTCCGGACCGACCAAAGTTTTGCTTGGAAAAGAAAAAACCGCCAAAGAATTTTTTGGTTGTAAAGTGATCGGCGACCCGGTAAAATCTTTGACTGGAAAATATTTGCGCGGTGAATTGAGTATCAAAGGACCGCAAGACAGGCGCGCGGTAGGCAACGATACGCCAAAATTAAAAATAAAAGGCGCGTTTGAAAATAATTTGAAAAATCTTAATGTAGAATTTCCTTTGCGTCGTTTGGTTTGTTTGACCGGCGTGTCCGGTTCGGGTAAATCCACTTTGATGAACAGTGTTTTGCGCAATGCGGTGGTGAACAGACTATTTCGTTTGGATAAACCGGTAAATTGCAAAGGCGTTTCCGGCACGGAATATTTGGATAATTTAATTACCATTGATCAGGGTTCTATCGGACGCACCAGTCGCAGTAATCCGGCGACCTATACCAAAGCGTTTGATCACATTCGCGATCTGTACGCGGCCACAGCCGAAGCGCGCATCCGCGGTTTTGGTTTGGGTCGGTTCAGTTTTAATGTGCCCGGTGGCAGATGCGAACATTGTGAGGGTAAAGGTGTTTTGGAAATCGAAATGCATTTTTTACCAAGCGTGCAAGTGGTTTGTGATATCTGTAAAGGGCAGAGATTTAATCACGAGACATTGCAAGTATTTTACAAAGAAAAAAATATCGCGGATGTTTTGGCGATGACGATAGAAGAAGCGGAAGAATTTTTCAAAGACATCCCGATGATTTATGATAAATTAAAAATTCTCAATGAAGTTGGTTTGGACTATCTCACTTTGGGGCAGAGCGCGACCACGCTTTCGGGTGGTGAGGCACAGAGAATAAAACTTAGTCGCGAGCTAGCAAAACATGGCACCAGCAAGACCTTGTATTTGTTGGATGAGCCGACCACCGGTTTGCATTATGATGATGTAAAAAAATTATTGGCGGTTTTGCAACGCTTGGTTGGGCAGGGAAATTCGGTGTTGGTGATTGAACACAATTTGGATGTGATAAAATGTGCGGATTGGATTATTGATCTTGGCCCGGAGGGTGGAGACAAAGGCGGTGAGCTGGTTGCCGATGGCACACCGGAGGAAATTGCACGCAAGGGTGCGAGTTTTACTGGGCATTATTTGAAGAGGGTGATGAAATAAAAAACACCCACCATACAAACATTCTATTTATTAAAATATTTGTATGGAGAGTGGGTGTTTTCTTACCACGCCCCCGGTGCAGATGCAACCGAGGGTGCGACGAGAGCAATTAGTCATCGGGCAGTTCATCATAGATGCTGATGGGTACCCCAGCCGAAAGTGCAGTGCGCAGGGCGTTGGTCGCCGCCTTCTCCGTGTCCGTGTGAAATAGTGGTGGAGCCACAAGATCTTTGAGTGGTGTTCCACACTTCCGAACGTAATTTCGAGCGAGATCGCGAAGATGAGCAGGAAGCTGTGAAATGATCGGTTCTGGGTCTCTGCGTGCGCCCAATAGAGCCGACATGATCTCGTTTGGGTTGCTTGTCGTCGCCATGGTATTCTCCTTGCACAAGTGGACATCGCCACCTGTTTAAGGTCATATTATATTAATAAAGAAGAAAAATCAAGGGGTTTTTATAAATTCACTCAAGTTGTATTTTTCTTCAAAATGTGATACAATAACTATATAAACAAGCTTAAATATGATTTTTCGTCCTTCATTATTTTGGGATACGGATGTTAAGAAACTAAAACCAAAAAAACACTCAAAATATATTATTGAGCGAATTTTGGATTTTGGTAACGACACGGAAGTGCGCTGGATGAATAAAAATTTTTCCAAACAAAAAATAAAAAAAGTTGTAAAAACATCGCGTGTTTTACAGCCCAAGACAAAAAATTTATGGCGTATATTATTGTTTGGCCAACCATAAAGAAATTTTTTACATCTGATGCTAAAATATTGTTTAAGTATTCTAGCTTGACATAGACGCCGATTTGTGATATAAAGAACTGTTAAATTACAGTTCTTTTTAAATATATCCCAGTTTTCTTTTTGCCTTAAATTGTCATTCCCGCGCAAGCGGGAGTCTAAAAAAGGCAGAAAGAAGGCTGGGAATTACTCTTAGCCCGTCGCTTGAATGGCAAACCCCAATCCGAAAAGTGTTCGGATAAAGGCGAGCCATATGTGCAAGGAGAAAGGCGATGAACGGCAAGTTCACGTCAGGTCAGGAAAATCAGGTCGGGAAGCTCGCGAAGGACGCGTTCGTTTCCCTTGATCTGAGCAAAGAGGCCGCTCAGCGCCTCGTCACCCACCCGCAAATCGTAGTGCGTCTGAAGGCACTTTTTACGGAGTTGGTGGCCGAGTTTCCGTGCCAGATCCACGCTCCTGAGCTCATCCCCGACAAGTGGGAAGTGCTCGAGGATGTGGAGCCAACGGTCGGCCTCGATGTGAGCCAACTCCGTTTCATGCCAGTCCTCAAGGACGGTGACCCTGGTTGGATCAACGGCGACACGATGCGCGGTCGCGCGGTTGAGTTCAAGGGAAACTTCGGACTCTCCGACGTGCCGGCCTTCCTCGCACAGCAGGACACCATCCCCGTCGATTTGCAGGGTAAGTACATCTTGCTCCCGGGGACGAAGTTGCGCGACTCGGGCGGCGGCCTCTACATCGCGTGCCTCGGCTTCCGCGGTGGTCGCTGGGTGCTGGACTTCTGCTACCTCGGCAACGACTTCTTCCGCTACGATCGGTTCGCGTGCAGCGAGTAGACCTTGGTCACTCGGACTCTCGGCACTTCGGTGTCGGTTGTCCGGTCCTCGGTCACTTAGACCCTCATCGGTGTTTATCACTGGCGGGGGTCTTCTGTTTTTAAAAAATATTTGGTATAATTTATTCAGATTTTACAGACACTGCTCCGATTAAAAATTTGAGCGTGTAAAATCTCGCCATTTCATACTTCAGAATGTGGTCGGTCACGGCTTATCACAGCGTAAGATGAAATTAGAAAATGAAGATACTCGGTGCAGTATGTTAGGGAGATAACTTTTTCAAAAACCATTCAACCCGAAGAGTATTCAACGGGTGGTGTTATGGAAGACATATTGCATATTTTGCGCAACTCGGACGGCAACCACTACATCGCGTACCTCAACTTCAACGGTGGTCGCTGGGTGCTGAACTTCTACTACCTCGACAACGACTTCAACAGCAACGATCGGTTCGCGTGCAGCCAGTTTCTTCTTACTCCTGCTTTAATTAGCGGGAGTTTCTTTTTTAAATAACGCCAACCATTTGCCGGTCATTTTTCCAACAGAAACAAGTTTTTGAGATAATTGACCATATTTATTCGTCTCCAATCCTTTCGCTTCCCACAACAAAGTAACAAAAAATTTCAGATTATCCAATTTACGGCTTAATGTTTCTAAAAAGATCAATTTATCTTCTTTTTTCGCGTATTTGGCAGTCAGAGTAATTTCCAATAATTCAATAAACAAATTGTCTATCTTAACTCCCATGGTATAGCGTGTCAGACGCGGTAAATGGGGTAAAAAAGTATGCCACAACAAATAACACTCTTTGAGCAAAGACAAAATTGGGATTTCAGCAGTTTTCCCGAGGGGGGGGGGCTTGAAAGAACGGGCTGGTATTGTTAGAAAAATTCAATTGGTTCATAGTTATAAAGATATTATTAGTTTAGAAAATTTATGTTTGGCGTGGCGGGAATTTATTGTTGGAAAAAAGAAGAAAAAAGATGTTATTTTGTTTGATAACAATCTAATGGATAATATTGTAGAACTTCACGGTGATTTGGTCAATCATATTTATGCCCATGGCGGTTATGAAAGTTTTTATATCAACGATCCCAAACGCCGTCATATCCATAAGGCCTGCGTGCGTGACCGTTTGGTTCATCATGCTATTTATCGTATTTTGTATCCATTTTTTGATCGTACTTTTGTTGGTGATTCATTTTCTTGTAGAGATGACAAAGGTATGCATAAGGCATTAGATAGATTTAGAAGTTTATTTTATAAAGTAAGTAAAAATAATACTTGTACCTGTTGGGTATTAAAATGTGATATTAAAAAGTTTTTTGATAGCATTGACCATAAAATACTTTTAAATATTCTTTCCGAATATATTCCAGATAAAGATATTTTAAATTTACTAAATAATGTTATTGAGAGTTATGATAGTAAAATAAACGGAAAGGGCACCGGTCTTCCACTTGGCAACCTAACCTCGCAATTATTTGCCAATGTATATATGAATGTATTTGACCAGTTTGTAAAACATAAATTGAAGGTTAAAAATTATATCCGTTATGCCGATGATTTTGTGTTTTTATCCACGGATAAAGTATATTTGGAAAATTTAATACCGAAAGTAAGGGATTTTTTAATGGATAAATTAAAATTGACACTGCACCCTAATAAAATATTTTTACAAACTATGGCGTCGGGAATAGATTTTCTTGGGTGGAAACATTTTACTGATCATCGCGTACTTCGAAAAACAACGCAAAAAAGAATGTTGAGAAGAATTCAGAATAGTCCAACCAACGAAACTTTTCAGTCGTATTTGGGGTTATTAAAACATGGAAATGCTTTTGATTTGAGCAACGAATTATTTTTGAGATATTGGCTTTATCAAAATGATTATGTATAATGCGAATTGTTTTGTTGTTCATGAAATGATATACTATACGGTATAAATAATAAAAATATGAAAAATAAAAAATTTAAAAATGAAGTTGTTGTGTATCAGACAAAGAATGGGGCGATAGATTTAAGAAGCGACGCTAAACATGATACTATGTGGGCAAGTTTAGACCAGATTGCTTCTGTTTTTGAACGTGACAAGTCGGTTATTTCTAGGCATATAAAAAATATTTTTAAAGATGGTGAATTAAAACGCAATTCAGTTGTTGCATTTTTTGCAACAACTGCCTCTGATGGTAAAACTTACCAAGTGGAATACTTTAATTTAGATGTGGTGTTGTCGGTTGGATATAGGGTAAATAGCAAGAAAGCCACTTTGTTTCGCCAATGGGCCACCAAGACATTGCGTGATCACATTACCAAGGGATATACCATTAATCGCGCTCGCATCAAAAATAATTATTTGGAATTTAGGCGCGCGGTGGAAAATTTAAAAATTTTATTGCCACCAGGTGGTGAAGTTGACCAAAAAAGCGTATTGGAATTAATTTCTGCGTTTTCGGATACATGGTTTTCTCTTCAGGCCTTTGATAAAGAAAAATTGGCAACCGCGGGGGTTACCAAGCGTGCAGTTGTGTTTACCGCGCAACATTTAACGCAAGCTCTGATAGAATTTAAAAAAGTTTTGATAGCCAAAGGAGAAGCGACAGATTTGTTTGGTACCGAAAGACAACTCAAAAATATTGAGGGGATTGTTGGTAATGTCATGCAATCTTTTGGTGGGAAAGCGGTTTACGCGACGGTTGAAGAAAAAGCCGCCCATTTGTTGGCCATGTCGCCAAATGAATCCACTTATCCACTTAAATAACAACCAAAAATATGCTACAATAAAGGTATAATTTACTCTAATTGTAGCCAAAATATGAATAACATAGCCGCTAATAAAACAA
>JBAYGI010000007.1:0-50012 GCA_041666745.1 Candidatus Magasanikiibacteriota bacterium | reverse complement strand
GATGGTAAATTTTTTATCAAGTACACCATCTAATTTATCGACAAAAGCACGTTGGTCATATCCAAGCGCTATAATATCTGGTTTTTCTTCCTTGATCACCTGATATTTGTCGCCATCATTACCTAAAATTACCTTATCAGCAATTTGTAATTCGGAAATATTTTTTAATCGAACGATTTCATTGTGTTTGGCTGTTTTACCCTTTACTTCAGCAACTGTTTGATCACGAGCTATTACTACTGTTAGAAAATCGCCAAGTTTTTTGGCTTCGGTAAGTAGATATAGATGTCCAGGGTGGATGATGTCAAAAGTGCCAAATACCATTACTTTAGTCATTTTTAATCGGTTTTAAAGTTGGAAATAAAATTACTTCTTTGAGATTGTCTGTGTCTGACAAAAGTTTGATCAGTCGATCAATTCCCATGCCTAGCCCACCAGTTGGAGGCATGCCGTGTTTTAAGGCTGTTATGTAATCTTCGTCATATGGCATACTTTCTTCATCTCCGGCGGCTTCCAGACGTGATTGTTCTTTGAAGCGTTCTTCTTGGTCAAGTGGGTCGTTTAATTCTGAAAAAGCATTACACAGTTCGTTGCCACCAACACACAACAATTGGAATCGTTCTACGTATCTTGGATCGTCGCTTTTTTTCTTGGCCAAAGGTGACAGCTCGATTGGATGATCAATCATGAAAATTGGATTGACGATGTGTGGTCGAGCATATACTTTGTAAATTTCATCGATCAGTTTGCCACGTCCAGTGCCAGGTTTGATGTCATCAATTTTTAATTCGATTGCTTTTTTGTACATCGATTGGTCATCCGGACATTCTTCGATATCAAATTTGGCATATTGTCTTATCAGTTCACGCATGGAAACTCGTGGATATGGCGGTGTAAAATCAACTTCTTTTCCGCCAATAGTGAGTTTGAGTTCCTTGCTGGCAGCTTTTAATAGTCGTGGTAATAAATCTTCCATTAAGTCCATCAGCTTGGTGTAGTCAGCATAAGCCCAGTAAAATTCAATCTGGGTAAATTCCGGATTGTGGTTGTTGTCAATCCCCTCGTTGCGGAAACATTTGGCAATTTCATAAACTTTTTCAAAACCACCCACTATCAATCTTTTTAAATATAATTCGGGAGCGACGCGTAAAAATAAATCAATATTTAAGGCGTTGTGGTGAGTAGTAAAAGGTTTGGCCAACGCTCCTCCATACAAAGTTTGTAAAACCGGAGTTTCTACTTCATAAAAACCGAGATTGTCAAAATAATTACGAATTTCTTTTACAACATTACTGCGAATTTTGGCTATAGCCATGGAGTCATCGTTGGATAATAAATCCAAATAACGTTTGCGGTAGCGTTGTTCAATATCACTTAAACCATGAAATTTTTCCGGTAATGGTAAAAGTGTTTTGGAAAGTAAAGTATATGCTTTGACCAAAATCGAGGTTTCACCGGCATGAGTGACAAAGATAGAACCTTCAACCGAAATAAAATCACCTAAATCAAAATTTTTGACAAAAAACTTGTATTGATCCTTGCCGAGTTCTTTCTCTGAAATAGCAATTTGCATTTTCCCAGAGGCGTCTTTGAGGTGGCAAAAACAAAGTTTACCCATTTCACGTTTGGCGACAAGGCGACCACTGGATTGAATCGGAGAATCTACTGCCATTGTTTTGGCTTGGGCTAGCGGAATCCCTTTTTCGCCTTTGGCTGGGTATGGTTCGATACCAGCGGTTTTGATGGTATTTAAACGCCCCAAACGAGTTTTAAATTCATTGATTTCTTCGGTCATAAAAATTGAATAATAACTGGGTGATTATATCAGTTTTTACTTAAAAAGTCAAAAAACCCCAGATTTTGATCTGGGGTGGAAGTGTTATTTGATGGCGGTGATTTCGTAGATCTGTTTCCCGGCTGGGGTCACAACCTCAACTTTGTCTTTGACTTGATGTTTCAGAAAGGCTTGACCAAGCGGAGATTCGTTGGATATGAAGCCTTTTAGAGGGTCGATTTCTTGAGGGCCAACAATAGTGTAATCTTTGGTTTTGCCGTTGAATTTTACTGTGACTGTACTGCCAATGGAGACGATATCGTTGTTTGAATTTTTTTGAATGATTTCGGCGTTTTGCAGTAGTTGTTCCAGTTCGATGACCCGTCCTTGTATCCAAGACATGTCTTCTCGGGCTTGGTGATATTCAGCGTTTTCTGATAGGTCACCCTGTTGTTTGGCTTCGTCGATGCGTCTGGCTATGTCTGGAATAGTTTTGTTGCGGATTGTTTCCAGTTCAGCTTTTAAATTTTTTAAACTAGCTTCAGTTAAATATTGTATATTATGCATATAAAAAAATAAAATAAACTCGGACGAGTTTGTACAATTATGATATCAGACTTAATGTTAATGTGTCAAATATTGTTTTCCCCACCAATTCAAAAAATCGCGAGCTATCGGCATACTCACTGTGGATCCCTGCCCACCCTCTTCGATCAGTACTGTGATCACAATCTGTGGGTTTTCATAAGGGGCAAAGGCAGTAAACCAAGCATGTTCAGGTTTGGTACTGTTCCATTGGGCGGTACCGGTTTTGCCAGCTGAGGAGAACGACAAAGTTTTCAACAGTTGACAACTGCCGGTCAAAACACATTCACGCATTCCTTGACGGACAATGTCTATGGTTTTGGATGAGACTACATTTGTTTTGTTTGGTGAAAATGATAATTTTTCAATGTCGGAATCTTTGGATGAAATTTGCATTGCAACATGTGGTTTTACTATTGTTCCACCGTTAGCAAAGGCTGACGTCCACACAGCAGCTTGAAGTGGTGTTACCAGTAAGTCGCCTTGACCGATAGAGAGATTATAAGTATCTCCAACATACCACTGCTCACCTTTGGTGGTTTTTTTCCATTCTTTGCTTGGTAAAAATCCAGCCGATTCACCGGGTAAATCAATACCGGTTTTTTGAGCTAAATTAAATTTATACATGTATTCCAATATCTTATCTACTCCCAAACCAGTAAAATTTCCATAACCCCCGCCAATATAATAAAAGAAAGTATTAATTGACCAAGCTAGAGCTTTGGTAACGTTGGTAATGCCGTGTCCCCCAGCTTTCCAATCTTTGAAGTACCATTTACTTACCTGCAAACCGCCGTTACTTAAAAATGTTTTATTAGCATCTATTATTTTTTCTTCCAGTGCCGCCGCGGCTATAACCGGTTTGACAATAGAGCCGGATGGAATATTTCCACCGATTGCTCTGTTGAACAGGGGTTTGTTTGGATCGTTGATATATTTTTGATAGTCTCCTTGTTTGATTCCGTTGGAAAATAGATTATTATCAAAACTTGGCCAACTGACCAATGCTAAAATTTCTCCATTTCTTGGGTCCATGGCGATTGCGGAAATTCGATGTTCACCTTTGATGGCAACAAAATTTTTTATCAATTGTTCGAGTTTGTTTTGTGCGCCCAAATCAATAGTTAGCCATAGATTTTTACCGGGGGTGGGTGATTCTTGCGCCACTACCGCCTGTTCGCTACCGGTAGAATTTACTTCTATTTTTTTACGCCCATAAATACCTCGGAGCTCGGTTTCATATTTTTTTTCTATACCGGTTTTTCCAATATTATCTGAAACCAAATATCCACTAGAGTGATTTTCTTCCAATTCTTGGTCATTTAATTTTCCCAAATACCCCAACACATGGGCCAGTGACATGGTACTGCTGGCAAAATTTTGATTATTGGAAAAAGTATAATTACGTTTTGTACCACCTTCTATTAGCACCCCTGGCATTTTGGAACTCTCAATGTATATCTTTAGAGAAGTTTCATAATCTAGGTTATCTTTTAAAATTAGAGATTCATAACTGTAATTTTTGTATTTTAAAAGCAGATTTTGGATATAATCTTCTGTCAAACCGGAGATGGACGCAAGTTTGACCAGCACTTCTTGTCTTTTAGTTTTGTCGGCGGGTAAATCTTGAGGTACGATAGATAATGAAAAATTTGGAATATTTTGCACCAATTGTTTGCCAAAGCGATCAAAAATAATTCCTCTTTCAGCGACGATTGGTCTGATACGAATACGATTGCTTTCTGCTAGGTCTCGATAATAGTCCCCTCTCAAAATTTGAGCATAAAAACTTCTGGATAATATAGTTACCAATCCCAGTGATAAAATTATAATAAATAATATTAAACGCTTATTTAATATGCTCTTTCCCAAATATTTACGTGTGCCAATAGTAGTCGTGTGTTTGGAAGAAGGATTTTCCAAATGGAGATTTTCTTCTACCCAATTATGTTTAAATTTACCATCCAATTTTTGCCAATCGTGGTTATCGGATTGAATTTCAAATAGTCCATCACTCATATGATTCGTGAAGTTTCCAATATATATTCCGGGCGCAAACGCTTTACAAAAATAGAAGATATTAAATAAAATAGCGAGAGCGTAATGGTAGTGACCAAAGTTTCGTTTAAAAAGATATTAATTAAGGTTGCTGAAATTGAGATAGGATGGTTTTGAATCAGTGAATTTAAATATAGTAGTAATATAAACACTATTCGATAAGCGGCCATAGTTATTAAGCCGGTAAAGAACACGATAATCAAAGAGCGGTTTGTAAAAACATTTAACAGCAACCAATTGGCAAGCAATAGAGCTAAAATTTGAGAAAGACCCTCTAACCCAAAAGGTGAAGTATAAAATAACTCACAAACTAATAAAATGTAAATAATCGCCAAATTATATGATTGACGAGGGTTTAAAATAATCAACCAAAGAAAAACAGCCATAATAATGTTCAGTAGATCAATTGGTTGGTGAAAAATAATGCGCCAAGATAAATGCAACAATATTAATAAATTGGCTAAAAAGAAAGTTGAGATTTTTCTAACGATATCTTTGATCTGCATATTATTGGACAGATAATATTCCAACAAAATTTACCTTCTCATAATTGATCGCCGGGGTAATAACCGCTTCTTGAAAAGGTTGATAAGATTCATTTTCAATTGCGGCCACTTTTCCGATAATTAACCCCCGCGGCATACCAATTTCCAATCCTGATGTAATGATTTGGTCACCGGTGATAATATTTTCATTACGTGGAATAAAACTCATTTTTATACTCAATCCAAACCCACCCTCGACAACTCCCAGGCTGTGGTCATTATTTAAAATTGTGGCGGCGATTTTACTTTGGTTGTCGCTAAGTACTCGGGTAAATGATACTTTTTCTTCTACCTTGATAATTTTTCCAACTAATATTCCATTACCATAAATAACCGGTTGATCGATTTTTACACCATCGACTGATCCTTTATTTAAAACAATAACCTGATCGGTAGTATCCAAATTTTTGGCGACAATTTCCGCGGTAATTAAACTTGAGGTGCTGTGAGTCTTAAAATTTAATTGGTTTTTTAATTCAAAGTTTTCTTGTTCAAGAATTTTATTTCTAATTGACAACTGATCGGCAGTGGATGAAGTGGCGGTGCCTACACAAGAATCCAAACCATTGTTTCCTTGAACCTTGGCGGTGATTGGTTTTAAAAATAAAACGATTGTGTTTCTTAATTTGTTTTCGATAAAATTTAAAGCGCCTAAATAATGAAAGATAATTATTAAAAAAAATATACCCATGGCAATCAGATAGGTTTTTTTGAATGAGTAGTACCGCATATTTTATTGTCTATGAAGTGGCGAATAGATGGCCACTTCTTTTAATAATTCCAGATCATCAAGCAACATTCCGTTGCCACGCACTACTGAAGTGAGTGGGTCATCGGCGATTCGTACCGGAATTTCGGTAGCTCTGGCGATTAGACGGTCGATTCCACGTAAAAGAGCTCCACCACCGGAAATCAAAATACCGCGTTCGTGAATATCGGCTACCAGCTCTGGGGGAGATGTTTCTAAGGTGGATTTGACATTGTCTACGATGGCGCGCAGTGATTTGATCATTGCTTCACGCACTTGAGAATCGTTGATCATTATTTCTTTTGGTAAACCACTCAACAGATCGCGTCCGCGCATTGGATACAAAAGCGCTTCTTGTAATTCCATGGCCGAACCGATTTTGGTTTTGATGTCTTCCGCTTGGCGTTCGCCTAATAATAAATTAAACTCATCTCGAGCGTATTGAACAATATTGCGATTTAATTCATCGCCGGCGATTTTTATGGATTTCCAATTGACTATACCGCTAAGTGAAATCAAAGCTATTTCAGAAGTACCGCCACCTATTTCAATGATTAAATTTCCGATCGGTTCGCGCACAGGCATGCGAGCGCCAATGGCCGCGGCCATAGGTTCTTCTACCACCCAGACTTCTTTTGCTCCCGCGTTGGTAGTGACGTCAGCCACCGCTTTTCTCTCTACTTCGGTGATTTCCAAAGGTACGCCGATTACTACTTTGGGGCGTGATAAAAAATTTTTTTCATCTTCATTTATTTTGTCCAAAAAATAGCGCAACATTTTTTCAGTAACTTCAAAATCCGAAATAATTCCCCCCATCAGTGGACGTGGTGTGATGATGTGTGGAGGAGTTTTGCCAACCATTTCTTTGGCTTGGTTTCCAACCGCCAATATCTGCTCGGTACGAGTATTGATGGCCACTACACTTGGTTCGTTGATGACAATGCCACGATTTTTTACATATATCAAAGTATTGGCTGTTCCCAAGTCAATCCCCAAATCTTTTCTAAAACGATTGAAAAAAGAATCAAACATAATCACGATTGTTGTATTTACGACCGGAAACAATCGCACCTTCCAGTACTATATAAAGTAACGCCAACAAAATGGCATTCCACCAAAACAATAAATTAAATTGTAAAAGGATTAAAGATAAAATTATAAATATTCCAAATAGGATGCCTTGTTTGAAAGTCCTTTTGACTTGGCGGAAAATTATTTCATCTTTGTTGGTTGATTGTTTTTTTAAAAATAAACCGGTAACTGAAAAAATTCCCACCGTCCCCAAAAATAAACTGGCATAAAAAAATATAAAACCAACCCAACCGGCTTGTTCAGGGGAGATATTAAATAAAATAAACAACCATGCGACCCAACACATGATTGTGCCTGTGGCCATAAGTAGTAGGTATTGTTTTAGAGGCATAGTGAGTTAATTATATCCCAAAAATAATGGTTTGGCAAGCAGTTGTTCTTGGCTAATTTAAGACAAATATCTTATCTTTTTTATCATCGAACCGCCACACTTGGAATTCACTTTATTTATCAGATCGGCTTCTCTCATTCTTAGTTCTTGAGCCATTATGGAGCTGAGACAAGCAATTACCAAAATCCCATTTTTAATATACATCGCTTTGGCCAATTTTTTGCCATTTTCACCCCACATTTCTTCAATAAAAATATTGACCATATCAATGGCGCCCGCTGATAATACGCCCTGCATAAACGGCGACTTTCTTCCCTTGTCTTTTAAAATTTCTCCCAGCGATTTCATCATACGCGAAAATCACAAATATCTTTAAAATCACAATGTTGACAGTTTTCTTTGCTTGGTTTTGGTGAAAAGTTTTGTTTTTTGATTTCGGATATTAGGCCGATAAGCTTTTCTTTTTCTTTTTCGATTTCTTTGTCTTTGCCTTTAAAGGTTTTGGTAGAATTGTCATTGAGGAAATAATAACGCAACTCCCCTACCTCCCCAAAATCTCGTAGCTCCATCACGCTTTCGCTGGCAATCTGGTAAATTAAAAGTTGACGTTTGTCTTCGGGTTTTAATTTGTCTTTTGGTTTGCCGGTTTTGTAATCGATAATTGCAATTTTTCCATCCGCCATCCGATCGATACGATCTATCGCCCCTTTTATTATATGATCACCAAGTCTGAATTTGAAATTGTTTTCAACAGTAATCGGTACGGTCCAGCCAGCTTGTTCACCTTGTCGATAAAATTCATCAAGAATTTTTATTCCCATTTGTTTGTATTCTTTTTTTTGTTCAGCCGAATAATACCAAGTATCTTGCCAAGAAGATTGATAAAAATCGTATAGCTCATCTTTGGTCGGAACTTTTATTTCCGGATTTAAATTATTTGTTTTATTGGCCTCAGGATTCAATTCTGTTATTTTTTGATAAAACTTCTGTAAAGTGCGATGCATTGTTTTGCCAAACACAAAGACACCTTTTCCAAAAGTTGGAATTTTTAAAATAAATTGAAAACGATATTGCCAAGGACATTTGTCGTAGGCTTGAAGTTGGGAGAAAGAAAATTCATTTGGAATCGGCAAATTCAAAACCGGTTTCTCGTCATTTTGCTTGGAAGAATTAAACGCAATATTTTTGTGGGCAGATACCGACTCACGACTCAAAGCGGTTTGGTTGGTTGCTTCCATTTCCAAAATAAATTTGGAAAGTTTTTTCTCGCGTTCGCCACCATAATCTTTGGCCGCGGTAAAAAATATTCCTTTTTTGGCGCGAGTTATCGCTACATACAACAAACGTCTTTCTTCTTGCAAATGAACATCGCCACTTGGTAAGGCTCCCTCACGCACCAGTGCGTCCGGTAAATCAATATCAGTATTATGTGCGACAGTTGGAAATCTTTTGTCTACCAAATTTGGCACAAACACATAATCAAATTCCAAACCTTTGGATTTGTGAATACTCAAAATTTGAACCGCGTCTTCGCTCGTATCAACTTGTAGGTCTTCACCATCATCACCGGATTCCAGAATATAATCAAAATAATTTATCCAGGCGTGAACCGTGGTGTCTATATTGGTATTTTGAAAATTTTCTATTTTGGAAAATAGTGATTGTAAATGAAAAATATCACCTTGGTATTTTTCCGGATTATCGCTAAGTAGCTTCAAATATCCAGAGGCTTCCCAAAAATGATAAAGTACTTTGCCGACTGGATTCGTCTGACAAAGTTCTGACCCTTTGGTGATCACTGTCAATAGTTTTTTAACTTTTTCTTGTCCCAGTTGAGAAATTTTTAAAGTTTCTTTTTCAATATTTTTTAATACTTCAAAAAAAGAAATAGCGTGCTCGCGAGCAGACAATATTATCTTGGAAATATCACTGTGGTCCAATCCAAACACCGGTGTATTTAGCAAACGGTAAACGGCGCTAGATTCGTGGTAGTTATCACATAAACGCAAATAGGCCAAACTGTCCAAAATAGCCCGCTGTCTAAATAGCCCGCTGGTAGCTTGGAAAACATATGGGATGCCGGCTTGTTCCAGATAAGGAATAAATTGTTGAGCGGACTTTTTGACACGACATAGTATCGCAAATTCTGACCAATTTAAATCACCTGTCTCTTTTAGTTTTTTTATTTTACTAACCAACAGATGAGCCTCTTCGCTTTCGTCTTGACCATAAAGCAGATCAAACTCGCCGATAATTTCTTTTTTACAAATTAATTTTTTACTTATTTTTAATTTATCTTCCAGACGATCCGGATTGTTGAGTTGGATAAAATTGTAAGCCAGATCTAGAATTTTTTGTCCGGAGCGGTAATTTTCGGTCAAGACAATTTCTTTCGCTTTTGGGTAATCAGTTTTAAATTGCAAAATATTGGAAATAGACGCGCCTCGGAATTTATAAATACTTTGATCGTCGTCCCCCACTACCGTCAATTTTACATTTTCGTTTTTAGTCAATAATTTGATCAGTTCATATTGTGACCAATTGGTATCTTGAAATTCATCAACCAAAATGTATTTGAATTTTTGGTGATAAAATTTTAAAATATTCGGACGTTCACGTAATAATTTTACCGCATAATAAAGCAAATCCGCAAAATCCATCGTATCGTTTTCTAGCAATAACTCGTTGTATAATTTATATGCCTTGGCTAGTTCGTTGATTCTTTTTATTTCCATTTCTTTTTCTTCATCGGTATTTATATCCGATTTTATACTTTGCGCGTATTCCAAATAATTTTCCGGAGAAAGTAATTCGTCTTTGCATTTTTGAAAATGTTTGATCATGGCGTGGATAAATTTGGTAGGATTTCCCAATGGTCGATAATAATCCAATTCAAACTTTTCTAAATTTTTACGAACCAAAAGCCAAGTCTCAGTTTCGTTGAGCAATTTAAAATTGTTTGGCAAACCAATATCCAAGGCGTGACTTTCCAAAATACGTTGAGCCAGTCCGTGAAAAGTAGTAATAAAAACATCAAACCCACCGGTGGATAATAAATCAGTAACGCGATTTTCCATTTCCTTGGTCGCTTTGTCGGTAAAGGTGACCGCCAAAATTTCTTCAGCTTTGGCGAGTTGGTTGTTTACTATGTTGGCTACTTTTTCAGTGATTACAGTTGTTTTGCCGGTTCCGGCACCGGCAATAATTAAAAGCGGACCATCATTGTATTGCACCGCTTGCTTTTGACTTTCATTAAGATTTGACATATCTAAAACTAGAGTTGGTTATGACTCACTAAAACAATTTTTGAACTTAAACCGATTGTTTGCGTTGTTCAGCACAGTTGCAACCACATTCCGGGTTGCAATCACAACACTTTGGACAGATGCTGGTGTTGCACAGACAGCTGTCATCTTCGTGTTCAAGTGCTGTTCCGCAGTTAACACATTTGCTCATATAAATGTATTATAATCTACTATTGAATATTATACCAGATTAAAAAAACCGGCTCAATGGCCGGTTTGTTTTACTCCTCTTTCGGTTTCGGCAAGTGTTTGTACTTCTTCCCTACCCTCATCCTATTCGTCTCTCTGTCTATCACCGCCTGCAAACGCGTATAATCCACATCCTCTTTATTTTTCAGCTCGCTCATTTGTTGTTGCGCTTTGGCTATGGCTTGTTCTGCTCGTAGCAAATCAATGTCGGTGGCAGATTCGGCGTTGTCGGCCAGCAAGACCACTTCGTTGTTTTCTTTTACTTCCAAAAATCCACCGGCCACGGCAAAGTGATGGTCGCCGGTTTTGTCTTTGAAAAGTAATTCTCCGGCGTTGATCAAAGTGACGAGCGGAATGTGGTTTGGAAGAATAGTAATTTCACCGGTGGTGGTTGGCACGGTGATTTGGTCTAATTCAGCGTTTTCGTAAATTACTTTTTCCGGTGTGACGACTTTGAAATTTATTTTTGACATAATTTATTTTTTATTGAAAAGGGATTCCTCGGCTTCGCTCGGAATGATAATACCCTGTGTTAAACCACTTCCTCAATATTTCCTTTCATATAAAACGCCTGCTCATTTTTGTGATCATGTTTGCCATCAAGAATTTCGCGGAAGCCACGGATGGTGTCGGTCAATTTTACATATTTTCCTTCGGTGCCGGTAAAGGTTTCGGCGACGAAGAATGGTTGGGACAAGAATTTCTGCACTTTGCGCGCGCGTGATACGGTCAATTTATCTTCATCGGATAATTCTTCCATACCCAAGATGGCGATGATGTCTTGCAAATCTTTGTATTTCTGTAAAATGCGCTGGACTTCCAAAGCGGTGCGGTAATGTTCTTCACCCACCATATTTGGATCAAGCACGGTAGAAGAAGAATCCAGTGGGTCAACGGCCGGATAAATACCAAGCTCGGTCAGTGAGCGGTTCAAAACGACGGTAGAATCCAAATGCGCGAAAGTGGTGGCCGGAGCCGGGTCGGTCAAGTCATCGGCAGGCACATATACCGCTTGTACAGAGGTGATGGAACCCTTGTCGGTAGAAGTGATGCGTTCTTGCAAAGCGCCCATCTCGGAGGCCAAGGTCGGCTGGTAGCCCACAGCGGAAGGCATACGACCAAGCAAAGCGGACACCTCGGAGCCGGCTTGAGTGAAACGGAAAATGTTATCAATAAACAAAAGCAAATCTTTGCCTTCTTCGTCGCGGAAATATTCGGCCATGGCCAAAGCGGTCAAAGCCACGCGAGCGCGGGCACCCGGTGGTTCGTTCATTTGGCCGAAGACCAAGGCGGTTTTGTCCAACACACCACTGCTTTCCATTTCGCGATATAGGTCGTTGCCTTCGCGAGTGCGTTCACCGACACCGGCAAACATGGAATAGCCACCGTGTTCTTGCGCGATGTTGCGGATCAATTCTTGGATAACGACGGTCTTGCCTACACCAGCGCCACCGAACAAACCGATTTTTCCACCTTTCAAAAATGGGCAGATCAGGTCAATAACTTTGATGCCGGTTTCCAAAATTTCGGTTTTGGTAGATTGTTCTTTAAAAGTTGGGGCTTTGCGGTGGATTGGATATTTCTTTTTTGTTTTGGCAACGCCTTTGTTGTCTATTGGTTCTCCGACAACATTAAACATGCGTCCCAATGTCTCCGGGCCGACCGGTACTTGGATGGCCGCGCCGGTGTCTAATACTTCCATACCGCGTTCCAAACCATCGGTAGTGCTCATCGCCACGGTGCGCACGATATTGGCGCCACGGTGCTGTTGAGTTTCCAAAATCAATTTACTGCCGTCTGGTTTGGTAACTTCCAAGGCGTTGTAAATCCCTGGTAGATCTTTTTCAAATTTGACATCCACCACCACGCCGATGATCTGTGATATTTTTCCTGTGTTCATATGTGTATGATTATGTTTATTTTTATTTTTAAAATTATTTTTATTCTCTATTAAATACAATTTTTTGTATGCAATAGAGAATGGATGAACGCCGTGGCAGTTTCGATCATCCGTCCCCCCTTTGTCCTCCTTCGTTACTTTCCTCCTTCATCCTCCAAAGCTTGTAGTGCGCGGATCGCCTCAGAGAGAAACTCTTCATTGTGTTCGCAGAGCATTTCAAAGGCCACATTCATAACTGGCCAGAATCTTTCTGCGAATTCTCGCCGCTCTTTAGGCGGTCTTGACGCATGAAACGCGGCTTGGATTTTTGCGTCAAGCACTTGTCCGAACGCTGATGCTGTGAGAAAGTTTTGGTACATATCCTCCGCGGAGAAGTACACTTTCTTCGTCTTTTTCGGCACCACTGGTGGTGCTACTGGTCGCACCACTGGACGGGTGTCGTCTGGCAAGTACCCCTTCGTCATGTTGCCTCCTCGTTAGTTTGCCACGCGACTATGTTCAATAAAACACAATCGTGTAGCAAACTATTCCAACGCCGCCGCCCCACCGGCAATCTCCGCAATCTCTTGGGTAATACCCGCCTGTCTGGCTTTGTTAAAGTTCAAATTTAATTCGGTGATCATATCTGTCGCGGCATCACTAGCACTGCGCATGGCCATCATACGCGCGCTTTGTTCGCTGGCGGCAGATTCCAACGCGGCTTGCAAAATCTGTGTCTCTACCAATTTTGGTAAAACATATTCCAAAACTTTTTCTTTATCCGGTTCAAATAAATAATCACTAATTTTCTCGGTTTTAATTTCTTTGAGATCACCAACCATTGTTTCCAAGTCGTGTTCGGAAATCGGCAACACCTGTTTTATTTTGGCGATCTGCGCGATGGCGGATTTGAAATCGGTATAGGCCACCACGATTTTGTCGTAATTTTCTTTGGTATATTCTTCAATCACCATTTTGCATATCGGGGAAATATCTTTTTGGTTGGGAGTATCGGAAAGGTCAGTAAACGAGGCGATCAAATTGTAATTCATTTTTTTGGAAAACTCCGCGCCTTTTTTTCCGATTCCGAGTACTTCTATCGCGACATCTTGCTGTGAGTTTTTAATTTGTTCGGCGGTTTTTTTGATAATATTGGAATTAAAACTGCCACACAATCCCCTGTTGGAGGTGATCAAAATCAGCAAAACCTTTTTCACCGGACGAATGGCCAACAAAGGCAGATTGCTTTTTTCGGTTTTGGAAAGATCAACCAAAATATCCCAAGCCAATTTGGCGTAGGTGCGAGTTTTCAAAGCGTTTTCTACCGCTTTGCGCATCTTGGCGGCCGACACCATCTCCATCGCTTTGGTAATTTTTTTGGTGCTGGTAACCGATTTGATACGGCGTTTGATTGCCTTTGTGTTTACTGCCATACAATTTATTTCTGGTTGAATTCTTCAATCGCCTCTTTTAGTCCTTTTTCAATATCCGCATCCCAATTATTTGCTCCGATTTTTTCCAACAACGCAGTTTTGCTTTTGTTCAAGAATTCGTGGAATTTAATTTCCCAAGCGGCGATTTCTTTTGGCGCAACATGGTTGGCGTAGCCATTGGACACGGCATAAATCACAGCAACCTGGTTGGCTACCGGCATTGGGGAATATTGTGGTTGTTTCAAAATTTCAATCAAGCGTTGACCCAAATCCAATTGTTTTTTTGTTTCCGGATCAAGATCGGAAGCAAATTGAGCGAAGGCCTCCAACTCACGGAATTGCGCCATGTTCAATTTTAATTTACCGGCAACTTTTTTCATTGGTTTGGTTTGAGCAGCACCACCGACACGAGATACGGAGATGCCGACATTTAATGCCGGGCGAATACCGCGGAAGAACAAGTCGGTTTCCAAGAAAATTTGACCATCGGTAATGGAAATTACATTGGTTGGAATGTATGCGGTCACATCACCGGCCTGGGTCTCAATGATAGGCAAAGCGGTGATAGAACCACCACCGGCTTCTTTACTGCGACGGCAAGCGCGTTCCAAAAGACGAGAATGGAGATAAAATACATCACCCGGATAGGCCTCGCGACCTGGTGGACGGCGTAAGAGCAATGATATTTCGCGGTAAGCCCAGGCCTGTTTGGAAAGGTCATCGTACACGCACAACACATCTTTGCCTTGATCCATAAAATATTCGGCCATGGCTACGCCGGAGTAAGGCGCTATGTATGAAAGCGCTGCAGGAGCGGAAGCACCGGCTACGACGACAATAGTGTATTCCATCGCACCAGCTTCTTTTAGTTTCGCCACAATACGAGCAATTTTAGATTCTTTTTGACCAATAGCTACATATACACAAATCATGTCTTTACCTTTTTGGTTGATAATGGTGTCTATGGCAATAGCTGTTTTACCGGTCTGACGGTCACCGATAATAAGTTCGCGCTGACCTCTGCCGATCGGGATCATGGCATCAATCGCTTTGATACCAGTTTGCATTGGCTGAGTTACTGGTTGGCGAGTCATTACGCCCGGAGCGATTTTTTCTATTGGATAAAATTTTTCTGGTTTAATTTCGGCACCACCATCTATGAATTGGCCAAGTGGATTGACCACGCGACCGATGAGCTGTTCGCCGACCGGTACGGAAAGAATACGACCGGTGCGTTTCACTGTGTCGCCTTCTTTGATATGTTCAAAGTCTCCAAGCAATACCGCGCCGACGGTTTCTTCTTCCAAATTTAAAGCTACACCAAAAGTTCCGCCAGTAAACTCCAACATCTCATTGGCCTGACATTTGGAAAGTCCGGATAAGCGCGCGATGCCATCACCGACTTCGATCACAGCGCCAACTTCTTCTACCTCTACCTGTTTTTCAAAAGCAGAAATATTTTTTTTCAATTCTGCCACAATGGAATTTATTGACATAATATTTAGATTATTTGTTCTTTTAATTTTAATAATTGTGTTTTAATTGATCCGTCTAAAATTTTATCTTCGGTTTTGATTTTTATCCCGCCGATAATCGTTTCATCTATTTTGATATTCGCTTCGGTGTTTTCTCCAAAAATTTTTCCGATTTTGTCTATTACCTTTTTTTCCAGTTCACGTGCGGAGGTGATTTCTATCTCTACAATCCCCTGTTGCTTTTTACTGTAATGAATAAAATCTTTTATAATTTCATTCGCTTGTTTTAATTTTCTGTCACGCGATAAAATACCAACAAACGCAGACAAAACCTTCTCCAACTTGGCGCCGGATAGGTCTTTGGTAGCTTCGTAAAGGGCAATAGCGTATTGTCGCGTAGTGGTCTTCATAATTATTTTAGTTTCTGCAAAACTTCTTCAATCATTTTTTTATCTTTGGTTCCGTCCATTTTTTCATTGAGAATTTTTTCTAGAGCCAAGACAATAAAATTGGCGGTTTCTGCTTTGAGCTCGGCTTGCATTGTTTCTTTTTCGTTTTGAATACTTTTGCGAGCGGAAATTACCAAGCTCTCTATTTCTTTACGAGCGCTGATCTTGGTATTTTCAGCTGCGGTTTTTGCATCATCGACTGCCTGTTCAACTACTTTACTAGCTTCCACCTTTGCCTGATTTACTCGGTGTTGATAATCTTTTTCGCTTTTATTTAGATTATCTCCAATTTTCTTGGCATTATCTATACTTTCGTCAATCATTTTTTGGCGCTCAGTCATTTTTTTGGTCAAAGGTTTTAAAATTAAAAACCACAAAACCATTGCTACCAAAGCAAAGTTAATAAGTTGGGCGACAAAAAGTTGACCATTGATACCGAGGTCAGAAAGTACATTTCCTCCGCCGGCACCCTCGGTGGTTTGAGTTGTTTCCGCTTCTTCGCTGGCGTGTGCAATATCTATAAAATTCATATATTTATTATTGTGAAATTTTTCAATCTTGCCCGACGATAGATTCCCATTTTCATGGGAATGACAGTCATCGGGCTTGTCGAACTATTTCAAAGTGAATACTACCACCAAAGAATAGATGGCGATAGCTTCCGCGAAAGCGGCACCCAAAAGCATTGGAACAAAGGACTTTCCGGCAGATTCCGGATTTCGGCCGATGGCTTCCATGGCTTTGGCTACGATTTTACCGATGGCTAATGCAGGGAAGATACCACCAATCATCATGGTGCATCCCTTCATAATAGTCACGATTGATTCGTGATCCAACATAATTTTGACCTTTCTTAGATATCATTGCCGACGGAGGATTTGTTTTTTTTTGGAAATAAATTTACCTCGTGGATAACATCTTTAAATTAATAAATTAATTAATGTTCTTCTTCTCCGTGCGGTTCACTCGTAGCAATCGTGAGATATACTATTGTTAACATAGTAAATACACTGGCTTGAATCAGGCCAACCAACAATTCCAACATCATAAACGGAGTAGGAATCAGGAAACTTACCAAACTAGCAATAACAGAAATCAAAACTTCACCGGCGAAAATATTTCCAAATAAACGCAGAGACAGGGACAAAACCTTGGACAGTTCACTGACTATTTCAATCAAACCTACACCCATTTCAATCGCCGCGGTGAAAATTCCGATTGGTCCTTTTTTAAAACTTTTTATCAAAGTGCCAATCTGAATAAATTTGTTGATATATGTAAAAAAGCCCACTGTAACTAAACCATACAAATGAGAAGACGCAACCGCAAATAGCGCCATCACGATAGTGAGATTCAAATCGGTGTTGGCTGGACGCAAAATCATTTTGTGGTTCCACATCAAACTACCGGTGCCGGGCAAAAGTCCGAGCCAATTGGAAAGTAAAATAAAAAAGAAGACCGATCCGACAACTGGCATAAAGCGCAATGTCTTTTTTCGGTCCCCTGTGACTTGATCAAAATAGCCCATCAATAGTTCCAAAATGTATTCTATGAAGTTTTGTAGTTTTCCAGGGCGCAGAGAGATGCTTTTTTTCACCAAAATTCCAACTACCAAAAAAAATATTATTGCAATCCAAGCATTGATCATGGTGTTGGTCACCGCCAAGCCGTGGATGTGAAATATTACCTCTGGTGCTAATGTGGGAATATGCATATTTAGAGTTGTTGGTATTCCTCCCCGTATTTTTTTGCTTTTTTATATATCATCATTCCGGATAATATGGCCGCTACTGCAAAGCCAATAATCATAAAAACTGATCCGGTGTTGTATTTTTCATCAATCTTTTGGCCCAATACAGCCAAAATGACTATTGGCACGGCCAGCGTTACCCCAAAATCCCCCATAATTCGCAAGGCGAACATGTAGTATTTTCTGTCGTTTTTACTGGGTTTTTTAGGATCTTCAACCATATTTTACGAACGGCATTATTATACAAGTTTATTGGGAAAAGGTCAAGAGTTATTTTGATTTTGATGTGAATAACCCTATTATATCATTAAAATGAGTTGGACGCAGTAACTATTTTGATCATTGACACAAGCGTAATTTTGCAGTATGGTATGTTTCAATACAGTGTTCTATTGCTCTTTTCACTAAACTACGATTTTTGGTGGGCAAGGTATGTCTGACTAAACGTCGTGTTTCAATGTCGCAACGAAGCGACCGACAGAGGAGGTGCACCGTGGCATCATACGTACACAAGAATAACCGGATTTCGTTTGAAGCCGGCGGGCGTCGTTTCGAGGCCGTGGGGTTTCTCAACGAGGACGAGCCATATGTCACAGAAGAGGAGTTGCTCCGACGCGTACCCGATATCATCGACATGGCAGAATGGAAGCTCTTGCTTTCATCAGGCACGCCACTTCCAGCGGAAGTTGCTCGGTGTAGTGTTGGCGTCGTGAAGGAGCGTTATTCCGACGGCAGCGCGATTCTCTATTGTCTCAGCAAGGCCAGCGACGGGTCGTGGTATGGGGAGCCTGGCTACGGCGGTCTGTGGCCATGCTCGACTGTCGTCCTGCGTCGCTGCACGTAACTTCGACGGCAATAGGAACCGAGAGGTCAAGGGTTGAAAGACCCAAGACCTCTCGGTTCCTACAACTACATATTTTTACTTTCCCGTTTGAATTATATTCAGCGGGTTTTTTAATTTATTTTATCCTAAATAATTTTTTAGCATTCGCAGTAGTAATCTCATCTATCTCCGCCAATTCTTTATTGCGAAATATGGCCAATTGTTTAGCGACTTCTATCACCATCCACGGTTCACAGCGTTTTCCGCGATAGGCCTGTGGGGCGAGGTATGGGGCGTCGGTTTCTATTAGAATACGATCAAGCGGGGCTTTTTTGGCCACTTCAATCAAATCTATCTGCGGTTGCGGGTCGGTTTTTTTGGGTGGGAATGTTATCACCCCGGTAAAACCAAGATACAAACCCAAATTTAAATATTCCTGCGCTTGTTGCCAGTTGCCGGTAAAACAATGCACCACGCCTTTGGTAGGTGTTGGCAAAGTTTTTAATAAATTAATCATTTCGGTGTGCGCGTCGCGAACATGAATCACGAGTGGCAAATCAAATTCTTGCGCCAATTTATATTGTTCCAAAAATCCTTCGGTTTGCGTTTTGATAATTTCTTCTTTGTTCGCGTCTTTTGGCAAATGAAAAAGTTCCAGCCCACATTCCCCTATCCCAATCACTTTTGGATGTTGCGCCAATTTTTTGTATTCGGCGTAATCAAATTTTTCTTCGCGTGATTTGAATTGAATTTCATCTTCGCTGACTTCGGTGGAAGACAGATGTACCGGATGCAAACCGATGGTGGCATAGATATCATCATATTTTTCCGCGAATTCTACGGCGCGCCGACTGGTATCTATCTGCGACCCGACCGCGTTTAAAACAACACCTTTGGCGCGACAAGTCGCGATCACCTGTTCGTAATCGTCTTTGTAGGCGTTGAATTGGATATGGCAGTGTGAGTCGATCATAATTATTTATGCAATCTGCCACCCCATTCCACTACTGTAAAACCGGTGCGAGTGGGTGTGATGATGTGAAGCGGTCGAACTGTAATAGAATTTTCCAATGGTTGGTAATCCATAAACACGCGGATTGTTTTATCCGGTTTTGGTGTGATGGTGAGCGGAGCCAAACGGTCAAAATCTTTTTGTGGCAAGAATGTTACATATACATACGGCTTGACTTCCAACTTTGGTTGCCAGAATTCTAGAAAATCATTTATTTCTTTTTCCACCAAACCGAGATTGGATAAAATCGCGCGCATTTGGGTGCCGACATTTTCTTTTTTCATCACAAAACCGGCATCGGGAAATGTCATGTCGTAGGCCTTGCCTTCCCAAAATAAATACGGGTAGCTGGTGTTGTCGGCATAATTAAAGATATCGCTTTGCGGTGTGGCGCGGACATTCCAGCCGTTGTCTAAATAGGTTGGTTCGGTTTTGCTGAATCCGCCATTGGGTTGTACTTTTACATTTATATTTGTGTCTTTGGTTGGGTAGAGATAAATTACTGGTTTGCCACATTCGGCATATTGAAAGTAATAATTTTTATTTTTAAACTTAATAAATCTACCAAAGCCATCTTGTACAACAAGAAGCGGATATTCTGATAAAAATTTATCATAGGTAGTGGTTGGCTTTCCGATAGCTATGGCTAAATTATTATTATAGTCTTCAAATATCTTTTTTATATCAGGATCATTATTATTTTTTAATACAAATACCTTGTTGTCATTTTCTGAAACACCTATTTCTAACAAATCTGTTGCCGAATAATTTTTAATTTCCAATCCTTTTATTCCGCCGTTGCACGCCCCCTCTCCAACGTGCCCTGTTTCATATATATTGCAAGGTATTCTTTTGCCATTATTTAGCTGAAGGTATGCCGGTAAGCGAATATTGTAGTGTACTGGATGGATACCATCTATATATATGGTAAAATTTTCACCAGTTTGAAACACAGTTGTATTATCTTTTGGATCAAAAACTTTTTTTACTTCATCGGTAACTTCTTTTGGTGATATGCTTTCAAAGTATAAATTTTCTTTGTTATGTAAGATTGTTTTAGGATAATTAAATGTCGGGAGATATAATACCTTGTTAATTAAGAATTTATTTTTGTTTAATCCATCTCCCTCATACATTTCTGTTCCTTCGTTCGCATTTTTTAATAAAATAATTTTTCCATCATACTTTATAAAATAATAATTATAGTCAGATTCACCATACCCCATTCCCGAATCTGCTTTTACAGAGATTACGTCGCCTTGCTTATTATTATAAATAAAATTTGCAATTTTATAGTAATCCTTTTGTGATTCTTGGATTATAATACATCCAGGGCCTGTATCTGCAAGACACTGATCAAAATAATTTACAAAGACACCCAAGTTTGCCACCTTTTCTTTTACTTGCCATTGGAAGTTTTGGCTAAACAAATCTTTTGGCAATTCAGTATATTTTACCGCTTTGAGTGACATGTCTTCGCCGGCCAATAGGGTGCTGGTAGGGAGATTTTCTGAAATGACAGTTTGGTCGGCAGTCTCAGTGGTTGTTTCTACTTGTTCGATCGGTTGATTTGCAGTATTATTTTTTTTTTCGGCTATATTTTTTTGTAAATATAAACACCCAACCAATGTTCCGATGCCGAGAACTATGACTAAAGGAATAATAACCCAAATTTTACTTACTTTCATAGATTAAAAATTTATAATCAAATTAAAATTATTAAATTTAAAACTACCCAGTCGGCTTTTGGTGGTCCAATCGGCAAAATATTTCATTGCTGGAGTATATTTCATTTGGCGTACTTGGCTTTTTATTCCTTCCAACGGAAAAACATAATTGGAAATACTTTTTTGTCCGTTCTTTTCTTCAAAAACCAAACCAACACCCAAACCCTGTTGTGTTGGGACGGAGAAATATTGGTCAAACACAAAATTACCCAGTGAATAATAAATCGGGCGGTTTTTGTATATCTCCATTTCCTCTACCACATGTGGGTGGTGGCCGATGATCACATCTGCACCGAGGTCGATCAAGCTGTGCCCGAGTTGTCGTTGGCGTGTGTTGGAAATTTCTTTGTATTCTTCACCCCAATGCACATTGACGACCACAAAATCCGCGCCATTTGTTTTGGTTTTGTCCATCAATTTTTTTACTTCGGAAATTTTAATTTTATTCACCGTATCATCCAAACCAATAAAACCAAATTTGAAATCCCCCACTTGTTTTATTAAAAGCGAATTATCTCCGACAGTATATTGTTGTCCGTAAAAATCTATGTTGGCATTTTTTAGATTTGTTTTGGATTCTTCAAAACCTCTCGCCGACATATCCAAACTATGATTATTTGCCAAATTAAATAATGAAAAATTATATTTTTTTAAAGTGGAGATTAATGCCGGATCAAAACGAAAAGCGATAGATTTGGTGGTGGCACGACGCGAGTTGGCAAATGGGCCTTCCAAATTCGCCATTACAATATCCATACCCTGAAAAAATCTATCTTCTTGTCCAGCCAGCGTTTTAAAAATATATTCTCCCCCACCATTGGCGTCAATTTGTTTTTTCACACTTCTATCCAACATCATATCGCCAAAATTTAAAATGGAAGCGATTTTTACTTTTTGCGGTTCACCTTTAACAAAATATGGTGAATAATAACTAGTGCCTTCTGCTACAGCTGGGTTGTTTATTAAATTTGCGGAATTATTATGCAGTTCATACGCCATTTTTTGCGTGCCGTAACTTTCCATCAGTTTCAAAAATAAATTAACGCTTGGTTGAGAATCTATTTCTAATTTTTTTATGCGAGGAAAATCAAAATTATTTATGATGGCACGAGATAATTCATCATGAAAATTGGACGACGGTAATGTTTGATAATGGGAAAAATCCACTGATGCAACTATCACCGCGTCTTTTGGTAAAATTTCTTTTAACTCCTGCGCCAATTGGTTGGTAACTTCATCTGAAGTGCCATAACGCAACATAAACGAAATCACTTTTGTGCCAGGCAAACTTTTTGCCAAAAATGGCATCTCGCCACCCAAAGCATGTTCTGTTTGAATTGCTTCGTTGTCTATTGTGATTACATTTTTTTCTGCTAATTTTTTAATAATATTTTTGTCAGTTGGCACTACGCCAAAATCTGTCTGCCAATCCAAATCGGTGGCCACGGCTTTGCCCTGTCCTTTAAAAAAATGATTCGGACCAAACAAAACCACCACACTCGGTTTTTGTTTTTCCAAATACGAAAAAAGAGTGGCGGGAATATATCCGGCCAAAAGATGATGAGGAACAATCGCGCCTTTTATTTCTCCAATATTCGGAACAGTTTTGGTGTTGTTATAAAAAGCTTGGTAAGTATCAGGTGGCAAACTTTCAAAATGTAATGCGGTTGGACTAGTACTGCTGGAAACTACCGGAAAATTATTGTTTGCAGAAATTTCACCGGTCGCTATTTTGGCATCGATTTTTTTCTGACCAAACAACAAACCGGAGACTATTATTAGAGCCAGTAAAAATAAAGATATTATTAATAATGACGATTTTTTCATTTTATTTAAATCCTGGTATTACACCCTCGATTGTTTTGATAGCATCTGGTAGTAATGGCCAAAGGATTGAGGCCATTTTGACCAAGTAAGGCACTATTTTGGAAGCTGTTACCCAACCCATAAAACTTTCACCAACTGGAAATTTGCCGATAAAATAAAAAATAATTCCCAACATCAAAGCACCTTCCAATAATCCAAATACGGTTCCAAGTAATCGGTCAATAGAATTAATGAATGGCAAATGAGTAAAGAAACTTAAAAATTTATCTACTATCCAAAATACCAAACCGACTAGGCGGTTGATTATAAAGAAAACAATTATGAACATCAAAACCTTGGAAAAATTTGCTCCCCAACCGGTTGTTTTGATAAGCCAGTTGGCTACCGGTTCATAATAAATTCCAGCCAAATAAACACCGGCCACTGTCCCTACCAAAGATCCAATAGTGTGGACCAGTCCAAACCACAAACCAAATAGCCCAAATCCAGCGATGATTAAAATTAATGCTAAATCAAAATATGATATAGGCATAAAAATTATTTAAAATTTAAAGTCTAGGGAATAAAATTTCCCCTTTATTAATTTTGGTATCTGGTTTTAATGTGCCCCATTCGGTTAGGTTGCCGTATTCGGTTGGAATTTCTTGGCCAAGTTGGGTGAGTATTTTTTTGGCGGTGTCGGGAATGATTGGGAGTAAGGCTAAAGCTACCTGATACAGTCCTTCGGCTAGTAAATATAATAAATCAGAAATATCTTCACCAGCTTTGGCTTTTTCCCATGGTTTGGAAGATGAAATAGCCCCGTCTAAATAACTAACCATTCCATCTATTGTATTAACAGCTCCATAAAAATCATATTTTTCTAAACATTCTCGAAATAAAAATTTATTATCACCAAATACATTTTTCTTGTTATTTTTATTAATCCATGGATTATCGTCACAATATTTTTCTAACATAGTAATAATACGCGAAGTGCAATTGCCTATTCCATTCACCAAATGCGCGGTATAAAAATCCTCAAATCGTTTTATGGTAAAATCACCATCATCATAAGAAGGCAAAGCACCCAACAAAAAATATCTCACCGCATCAGTGCCATATTTTTCAATCAAAGTATATGGTTCAACCACATTTCCCGCGCTCTTGCTCATTTTCTGTCCGTCGGAAGTAATAAACCCATGGATAAATACCTGTTTAGAGGTTGGTAATTTTGCCGAAAGCAACATCGCCTGCCACATCGCGCTTTGTTGGCGCAGATTGTCTTTGCCGGCCACTTGGTACCCTGGCCAAAATGCTTCAAAATTTTTCTCATCTTCCGGCCAGCCCAAAGTGGAGATATAATTTATTAAAGCATCAAACCAAACATACATCACATGATCTTTATCATTTGGCACTTCTACACCCCAAGGCATTTTGGTTTTCAAACGAGAAATACTAAAATCTTCCAAACCTTTGGTGACAAAATTTTTAATTTCCAAAAGACGATTAGCCGGCACCACAAAATCTTTATTTTTTTCATATAAATCCAAAAGTGGTTTTTGATATTTGGAAAATTTGAAAAAATAATTTTCTTCATTGATCAATTCAATTTCTAAATTCGGATGCACCGGACATTTGTCATCCACCAATTCCGAATCGGTTTTTTCCAATTCACAACCAACGCAATATTTTACTTGGTAATTTTTTTTGTATATATCTCCATTGGCCAAACAACGCAACCAAAATTCTTGCGCCGCTTTGATATGATGCGGATCGGTGGTGCGGATAAAATTGGTATAACTCAAATTCAGCGACTTTTTCAAAGCGTCAAATTTGGCCGCGTATTCGTCGCAATACGCTTGTGGATCCTGTTTATTTTCCTCTGCTTTGCGATAGATTTTCAACCCGTGTTCATCGGTACCAGTATTGAAAATAACCTTTTCACCCAACAAAGTATGGTAACGCGCCAAAACATCCGCCTGCACAATTTCCAAAGCAAATCCGATATGCGGATCGGCGTTGACGTAGGGTAAAGTGGTGGTGAGGTAATAATTCTTCATATTCATTTGTTAATTACAATTACAAACTCCCCTCTTTCGTCCATTTTCATTGTGGAAATATCGTTAATCGTGCCACGATAGATGGTTTCAAATTGTTTGGTGAGTTCACGGCCGATCATTATTTGTTGTTTGGGGTTTAAAAATTCTTGGAGTTCTTTTAGGCATTTGGTGATGCGGTGGCCTGATTCATAAAATACAGCAGTGTGTTCGCAAACGGCCAATTCTTTGAAAAACTTTTGTCTTTTGTTTTTGTGTGGAGGGAAACCGAAGAAAACAAATTTGTCGGTTGGGAAACCACAGATGGAAAGTGCGGAGGTGATGGCCGAAGCACCCGGAATGGGCACAATATCCAAAATGTTATTTTTTATTAAATCACTGACCAAAATATTTCCCGGGTCGGAAATGCCCGGCGTGCCGGCATCGGTGACTAGAGCCAAGTTTTTTCCTTCAGTTAGTAAGTTTCTTATTTCTTTCACCTTTTTTGCGTCACTATGGTGGTGGTAACTAATAGTCGGCTTAACAATTTCGTATTTATCCAATAATTTTTTGGTAACACGCGTGTCTTCGCACAAAATAAAATCCACGCTTCGCAATGTTTCAAGCGCGCGTAAAGTAATATCGCCCAAATTACCGATGGGCGTGGCTACGATGTATAGTTTTCCGTTGTTCATAACTAGCTGTATTTTAGCAAGAAAACATTAAAACTGCAATAAATTTATTCCAACGGTATCGCCTGTGTCGGACAGGAATCAGAAGCCATTTTTATTGTTTCTTCGTCGTCGCCTTTTGGGTCAAAACAAACTGCCTTGCCATCGTCTTCCATTTTAAAGGTGTTTCCGGCCAAAGCCACACAAGTACCACAGCCAATACATTTTTCTTTATCTACTCTTGGATTCATATATTTTTAATTTTAAACTCCGTAATATTTTTCTTGATAAAATTTTAATAGTTCTTCTATTGCCGGAATATTTTCTTTGTGAACTACCCCGATTTTTAATTTTTTTTGCAAATCTTCCAATGTTTGAGCGCCTTCCAAAACTGCTTCCTCGATATCTTTGTCGGTAATATTTAATTCTTTGTCGATAATTTTGGAGCCCGCGGTCATCACTCGAGTATGTTGTCCGGATTGGCGGAAATAATCATTTACCGCGGCCTGCAAGGCTTTGTCTCCCAACACCGAACAATGCACTTTTCTATCCGGTAGGCCACCAAGGCGAGCCAAAATATCTTGAGGCTTAATTTTTAAGGCGTCATCCAATTTCATACCGCCTTTTTCCGTGATCATTTCACTCAAGACAGACGTGGAAGCGATAGCACTACCACAACCAAAGGTACGCCAACGACAGTCAATAATTTTTTCTGTTTTTGGATCAATGCTCAACCACAAAACCATTTCATCTCCACAAGCGGGTGAACCCACTCGGCCCATACCGTTAAATTTGAATTTTTCTTCCTCACCGTATTTCATAAAATTGCGCGGATTGAAGAAGTGGTCTTTGACAATATCTGAATACAACCATCCCCCACCATCTTGACTGCGGATATCTACGGCTTCTTTTAAATTTTCTTTTTTGATAACTTTTTTTGGCATATTATTTATATTTGGCGTGTTTGGTTTTTCCCATATTCACTGGGCTAATTTCACGTAATTGGTTAATGATGTCCGGTAAATATTTCATAATATAGTCGATATCTTTTTTGGTATTGCAGTGTCCAAATGTAAACCGCAAACTTCCGTGAGAATATTCATAAGACAATCCCATCGCCAATAATACATGTGACGGGTCGAGTGATTCACTGGTACAAGCACTGCCGGTTGAACACATGATGCCATATTCATCCAAATACAACAACATCGCCTCTCCTTCCACATCAATAAAAGTAACGTTTAAATTGTTTGGTAGACGTTTTTCACTCAAATCCGGACCGTTCAATTTTATTTTTGGAATTTTATTTTGTAATTCATTCCAAAAATAGGCGGTTAATTGTCCAACGCGTTTTGATTCTGATTCTATGTTTTGTTGAGCCAGTTCAAACGCTTTGGCAAAACCAACAATTGCCGGAATATTTTCTGTACCAGCCCGCAAACGATGTTCTTGTCCACCGCCAACGATGAGCGGTTTCAAACGCACACCACGGCGCACGTAGAGCATGCCCACTCCTTTTGGACCATACATTTTGCTTCCATTCACCGTCATCAAATCAACGTGTAATTTTTCTACATTTAAATTTATATAACCGGCCGCTTGGCAGGCATCGGAATGAAAATACGGATAGACAGAATTGTGCTCCTTGCGATATTTCAAAATTTCTCTGCCAATATCTGCGATTGGTTCGATAGTTCCAACTTCATTGTTGGCATGCATTATCGATACTAGCACTGTATCCGGTCGAATCGCTTTGATTAATTCATCGATATTTACAAAACCTTGTTTGTCCACTTTTAAATAGGTTATTTCCCAGCCTTCTTTTTGTAAATCTTCGAGAGGGTGTATTACCGCGTGATGTTCTATAGCTGAAGTGATGATATGTTTGCCTTGGTTTTTGTGAGCTCGAGCAATACCATAAATCGCCATGTTGTCCGATTCACTACCACCACCGGTAAAAATTATATTTTCCGGTAAAGCACTTATCAGCTTGGCTACTGTTCGGCGACTATCGTTTAGGGCGCCGTTGGCTTCTCTGCCTTTGTGATAAAGCGATGATGGGTTACCGTAAATATCAGAAAAATATGGCGACATTGCTTTTACCACACTAGGATCACAATAAGTAGTGGCGGCATGATCCAAATAAATCTCTCGTTTAATTTTTGGTTTTGTAAACATAATTAAATATCGGTCAATTTAACTTTGTCTAAAATTGTTACAATTTGTTTGTTTAATTTGGACATTTTATTTTTTAACTCGCAGGTTTTTGCAAATTCACAGCAACTATTTTTCTTGGAGTCATTCAAACACTTCAATACACAGCATTTTCCTTCCATCGACTCTACTATTTTTGTGAGAGAAAGTTTTTTTGGATCTATCGCCAGTTGGTAGCCACCCGCCACTCCTTGGTGGGCTTTGATAATTTTTGCTATTCGCAATTTTCGAGCAATTTTTTGTAAAAACAAAAATGACACTCTGGTTTTTTTGGCAATTTCGTTTAGAGATAGCACTTTATCTTTTGATTTGCTCAAAACCTTTAACATCTGCAGGGCGTAGTCGGTTTCTTTGCGAATAGTAAGCATATTAAAATGGTAACGTATAATTAATATTTTTTATAGCCAAATCCCCATTGGCAGTCACCGGTTTGTCTGTCGGGTCAAAATTGACAGCAAACGGTAAAATTTCACCGACTAAATTTTTATAAAACAATTGCTTATTTTGACGTCCGAAATCATACAATTCTTTGGTTACTCTCACATCTTGTTCGCAGTATTTTTTAATTTCATCCAACTTGCCTTCACGCCACCAACGAACGGCTTGTAAACCATCGGCGCTTTTGGTCACATTGTCCAAGGTCGCTTCGGCCAGAGTAGATAATTTCAGTCGTATTCCCAAACTGTCTTTTACTTTTTTAATAAGGTCAAGGTGTGGTAACAACAACAGATCTCCCAGATAATAATTGTTTAGAACCGGCAGATCAAAATGTTCGCTGTTGAAACCGATAATTCGCTCGGCTTTTTCGAAAATTGGCCACACTTGATTCAATTCACTTTCCAAAAAACTGTGATAGGTATCCGTATCGGTGCGATACAGAGAAATAACCGACACTTTTAACTTTTTAAAATCATTATCAACCTCGGCAAAAGTATTTTGGGTTTCGATATCAAAAACAACTTCGTAGGGCATATTTCAATAGTGTAAATTACATACCTATATGGTATGATATATATTCAGTTTTGTCAATTGTGGATAAATTCAGTTTATTTTCAAGTTTCAACACATCTTCCAGGTGTGCTCTGGTTTGGGGGTGCTTGGCGACAAACAAACTGCAACAATCTTCATACGGACGATTGGATATATCCAAAGTTTCCAATGTGCGTGCCAGTGAGGTAATGCTGCTTTTGTTTTCACCTATCAATGGGGCTAATTTTAGCATGTCGACTGATTGGTAGACGGCAGACAAATTTTCCAATGTTTGCGAAGCTACTTGACCAAGCGAATCCCCTGTTACCAGTGCCAGACATTTTTGTTTTTTGGCAATTTGGTTGGCGATCTTAAACATCAAACGTCTAGTGGTCAACATACGATAATCAGCCGGAATATTTATCACGATTTGTTTTTGCCATTCCGCGAACGGTACAATGTGCAAATTTATTTTTCCATGATAGCGCGCCAACACCGCCGTCAAGTCCATTATTTTTTGAGATACTTCCTGCGTGACTTGCGTTTGGTTTTGGAAATGCACCAATTCTATTTCCGCCCCTCGGCACATCATTTTATAAGCCGCTACCGGACTATCTATTCCACCGGATAGCAAGCACATTACTTTTCCTGAACTTCCCACCGGCAAACCACTGGCACCGGCATATACATTTCCATAAATCAAAGCATGTTCACTGGCGATATCGACATGGATAGTTAATTCCGGATTTTGTAATTTTACTTTGTAACCAAATTTTTTGTTTACCACTGATCCGATCTGTGTTTCAATTTGTATTGAATTTAGAGGATAACGCTTGTCTGAACGTTCCGCCTTAATTCTAAAAGAAGTTATGTTGCTACCCCACTCATAGCCAGTCACCGCTTTGCTAATTTTTTCAATATTTAATTCGCTTTTGAAAGCAATCGCAAAATTGGCAATCCCCGGCACCAAAGCCAAGCGCGCAATTTCCGGTTGTTTAAAATTTTCTACCCAAAGACCGCTTTCTATTCGGGTGACTTTAACACCAACAAATAAATCGCAAATATTTTTTTTCAAGCAGTCAATGAAAGTTTTTTGGTTGTTGCCCTTGAGAAAAATTTCGTCAAAATGAACAACTAGATTCATAAGTAATTTTCAATTGGTTCCAGTTCAGATTGATCACTATTGCGTTTTTTTACTTCTACTGATTGTTTTTCAATAGTTTTTTTACTAATAATCAAGCGAATTGGCAGACCGATCAAATCAGCGTCGGCAAATTTTACTCCAGCGGTCACATCACGTCGATCGTCAAACAAAACTTCGACACCATTTGCAGTCATTTTCTGATAAATTTTTTGCGCCATTTCATAAGTTTCCTCTTCTTTACCCAAAGCCACTAGATGGTACTTGAATGGAGCAATATTTTCCGGCCAAATTATTCCTTTGTCGTCGTGAAAAACTTCTACTAGCGTGCCCATGATTCGTGATGGTCCAATGCCATAACATCCCATTTCCACTGTTTGTTCTTGTCCATTGGCATCAGAATATTTGAATCCAAACGCTTCGGAAAATTTGGTGCGCAATTTAAAAATATTTCCTACTTCGATACCATTTTTTTCTACCAAATCCACATTGCCACACTCAGGACAAGATGTTTGTTCAGTAATAATTTCTTTATTTACACCCACTTTACATTTTTCACATACGTACACAGTGTCTTCTCCGGTGGCACAGAGGGTTTGAAATTCATGAGAATAACGACTAAAAGCCCCGCCGGAAGCATAAGCAACAACAGTCGAACCCCCCAACCCTAAACGAGCAAATATTTTGTGATAAGTTTTTTTAATCATCTCATAATACTCATTTAAACTATTTTCATCAGTATGAAATGAATAAAGATCTTTCATATTAAATTCGCGACCTCGCAAAATTCCGGATTTCGCGCGTGCTTCATTGCGGTATTTGTTTTGAATTTGAAATACTCCGAGTGGCATATCTTGGTAGGAAAAAACAAATTTTTGAACCAACGGAGTCACCACTTCTTCGTGAGTTGGGTTGAGTACATATTTTGTGCCACCGTGTCCTTCGGAACGAAACAATACGTCCATATTATCACGGCCGGTAGTTTTGTAACTTTCTTCTTGAGTTAACGTCGGCATCAGAATCTCATTGGCGCCAACCGCGAACATTTCTTCACGAATCACGTTTTGAATTTTGGTTAAAACCCGTAGTCCTAACGGTAAGTAGTTGTACACACCAGCCATTTGTTTGCTAATAAACCCACCTTTAATCAAATACTGGGCATTGATGCTTTCCTCGTCTGCTGACACGTTTTTGTTGGTTTTTCCGAATAATTTTGAATATAACATAGTTTAGATTAAAAATATGCTAATATTATAGTAAAATTGTGGATAATTGTCAAAAAAGACTTGATTTTCCAAAATAATAAATGTATAATGATGTTTCGTTCTTTTAAAACGCATCGTCGTGGGTTGTATATTGTCTATCTAGTGAAACAGATTGACAGTAAGTCACCCATGCACGGTGCAAGGGTGAAAGAAGTTTCTTCAACTTGACCTCTATAGGAGAGGAAGTAATGTTAAAGATGACAGAATTTGATCGCACTGTTCTAGAGAAGGCCGTTCGAGACGGGATTCTGGAAAAAGTCGACGGAGAGAAAATCGTGCATGATATCAACGGCGAAGGGCAGTTGATTGCGTGTAGCGATGGGGATCAGCACGACGATATGGAAGATCACTTGCATCGCAAGGGTCTGCATCGTCGGCATACGATTCTCGTTGCCGGTGGTCCTCTGGCACTTGGCCCAGGATCTCCCGCGCGGTCGCTGAACAGTCTGTTCGCCGAATTCGTGATCTACACCACCAAGGATCGCAAGATCGGGTGGTTCATGCGCCTCCTCCGCCCCCTACTCACACTCATCGGACATCTGATGCGGATCGATCTGTTCTTGCTCGTACAGATTTTCCTCGGCATCACAAAGAAGATGATGTTGGTGGTCATCCTCATGATGCACGTTCCGTGCGCCATCGCGGGAGACTACCACCTTGACGTTGTCGAACAGTTCAAGCTGGTCATCGGCGCCAAGAAGAGGATCAAGAAGAAGTTCACCAACAACCGTGTAATGCTGTTGATACACGTAGATTGGGGAAACGACACGCGAAACACGTTTCGTTTTTCCGGAGAGAAGACACTCGAGTGGATCTCTCAAAACAGGAACTTCTTCGGCATCTTAAAAGCCCACCTAGCCGCACAAACACGGCTCATTCCCTCATAATACCAAATCGGTAGCACGAGTGGGGATCTGCAAAGGCGGGCCCATTCCATTTTTTAGAGCCTCAGATATTTTCTGAGGTTTTTTTATTAGAAGAAAATATTTTTTGTATTTTTATTTTTGGCCAGATGAATTTTTCTACAACGACAACTACAACAAAACTGATGATTAAACTAGCAAAGATATCGACATAATGATGTACTCCGACATATACTCTAGCCAATCCAACCAATAAAGCTAATACAAATAAAAACCACCCAATTTTCTTATTAAAATGCCAAATTATCACCGCTACCGCGCTAGATACCAGAGTGTGATCCGACGGAAAACCATTGTTTGGTTTGTGTGGAATTAAAGAAATAAATTGATCGACAACAAATGGTCGTGGATTAAAATATAGCGTCGCGCAGATTCGAGAAATTATAAAAATAATCGGTAAAGTGATTAAAGAAAAAATCAAGATTTCTTTTTTTTCGTGAATGGGACGGTGCAAGAAAAATGCAATTCCTAAAATAATAATTATAAAAACTAAATATTGAGCGGTAAAAATTGCTAAAAAATCCATAAAATTAAACTTGGTTTAATAAGTATTCTTTAAACTTGGCGCGTTTGACAATGGTGTAAAGTAATAAAAATATCGGAACGGCAACCCAGATCAACTTGGTTTGTGGAAAAAACGCCCACATTACCAAATCAACCACAATCCAATGATAGACATAAATAGCCAAAGTAGAATCTCCCCAAAAACGAATCAGACTTAACACTTTTTTCATGATTGAACAAGGTATTTTTTCCAGTATAAAAAAGATGTAAAAAAGTAGAGCCGTAAACAACAGTGAAACAAAGAGATAATAGGCCTGTAGAGGATACATAGAGTGGGATGGTATGATGGAAAGACCGTGTTTTGTCTGATAAAAATACGAAACGATGGCTAACGGTAAAAAAATCGCCAACCACCAATGTTTTCTTTCTTCAAAACCGAGGGAAGCAATCAGATAACCGGCGACAAAAGGAATCGACCATAGAGCTAACGGGAAAGAAATGTTATTTTGTGAAAAAACAAAATCACTTATCAATCCACTGGTTGGTATAAAATAAGCATTGATAATAATTCCTAACAAGATAAGTGAGATAAAAAGGTTTGACCATTTTATTTTTTTGGTAATAAACAATAATATTGGCGAAAGAATAATAAGTGCTCCAATTGTCAACAAAATTCCAATCGGCGAAGAAAAGACGTGTAAAGTCAAAATATTTTGCCAATTCATTTTTCCATGTTCGGTATACTGCCAATAAAACGGCTCTTTGGAAAAATCGTAAATAAATAATTTTATTATATTGTACAAATAATACATTCCGATCAATTGCCAACCGCGTTTGAATAATTTCCAAGCCGGTTTGGACCAAGTTTCCGCTTTGCCATAAGCGATATACACTACACTGCCAGCTGTAGACATAAAAAAGAAAACCCCCGGATAAAGTAGTTCTTTTAGCCAATTGCCAGTAACATTCACATTGATATTTGACCAGTCAATCAAATGTATGAGCATCACGCTCAAAATAGCATATCCTTTGATATAGGAAATAAAGTGGTTGCGTTTTTTGGGAGTTATCGACTGCATAATAAATAATAATTACGTTCTTTTTTATTAAACTTTTCAATTGCATAACGCAATGTCGTACGCGCCATTTGCTTGCAATGCTTATTTAAAAAATCTTTTTCTTTTTTCTCATCACGTTTGCCTATTTCTCTCAACATCCAGCCGATGGCTTTGTGAATTAAATCATGGTCATCCTTTATCAATATCTCTATAATTTTAAACGCTTCATCGAAGTCACCGTTTCTAATAAAATTAAAGGTGGAAATAATCGCTACACGTTTTTGCCATAGATTTTTTGATCGGGCGAGTTTGTACAAAACATCCTTTGGTTTATCTTTGAGCCACTGCCCTACTATACTCGGAGCCGAGATGTCTACCAAATCCCAGTTGTTAATGTTTTTGTAATTTTTTAAATAAAATTTGTAGATTTTATTTTTTTGAGAGTAATCACCTTTTTTAAATTGGTCAATCATGATCAAAATTGCGACCAGTCGATGTTCGTGTACTTTGCTATTTAATAAAATGGTGAGATCCGGAAAAGGTAGATTGAGGAAATTTTTGGCAATTTTACGTTGAATCGGAACTTTTATGCCTAAAAAAATATCTCCATGACCATATTGTCCTTTTTCAGTTTTAAAAAAACGACGCAAGATAGTTGCTTGTTGCGGGTTGGCCTGCGTTTTTAAATCATCTAGCAGTTTTTTTAATTTTTCAGACATAAAAATAATCATCTCCGTCTTTAATTATACAAAAAAAATGGCGGTTTGGCAAACAAAAAAAACAAAGCCGATTAAAGCTTTGTTTTTGAAATTATTTTTTAACGAGAACGACGGAAGCCCGGACGGCTTTTGCCTCGTGATCTAAATCCACGATCCGGGGTGCGAAATCCTCTGTCGTCGTCTCTGCTCACATTGAGCGCCACGCGTCTAGGTGGGAGTTCCGGTAAGATTGTTTTGATAGGCAAAGCTTTGCGAATCAATCTTTCGATACTGCGTACATCGTTGCGTTGGTCAGGGGTGGCAAAAGAAATTGCCCGTCCTGAATATCCGGCTCGACCAGTACGACCAATACGGTGTACATAATCTTCAGAATTTTCCGGTAGATCAAAGTTGATAACTACTTCAATTCCAGATACATCAATACCACGAGCGGCAATGTCAGTAGCTACCAGCACTCTGTATTTACCGGATTTGAAACCATCCAAGGCTTCACGACGTTGAGCAAGCGAACGGTTGGAATGAATTTCAGCAGCTTTGTGTCCCATCTGTCGAACAGTAGCGGCTATTTTTTTGGCGCTATGTTTGGTGCGACAAAAAACTAAAATTATTCCTTTGTAATCAGAAAGTATTTTTTCAAGTAATTGAATTTTTACTTCTCTATTCACCATGTAAATTTCCTGCTCTACTTTTGAAGCGGCCGTTCCAGATGGAGCTACTTCGATGCGAATAGGTAATTTCATGTGATTGGCAGCTATACGCATAATTTCTTGTGGTATAGTCGCAGAAAATAACATGATTTGACGTTCTCTGGAAATCAATCCAAGAATTTGTTGAATTTGTACAGCGAAACCAATATCAAGCATACGATCGGCTTCGTCCAACACAGCAATTTTTACATTATTTAATCTAACGTTGCCTTGTTTGAGATGGTCGGCCAAGCGTCCTGGAGTAGCAATAATAACATGAGGACCACGGCGTAAAGCCTGTACCTGCATAAACATTGAAGCACCACCAATCAGCACGGCAGTTTTCAAACCACTGCTTCTACCGATTTTTTGTAAAGTCTCGCCTACCTGCAAAGCAAGTTCACGAGTTGGCAACAAAACCAAACCTTGCGCTCCAGGCATAAGCCCGAGGCGTTGAACCATAGGAATACCAAAAGCCAAGGTCTTGCCTGTACCTGTTTGAGCGATCCCGATAATATCTTTACCCTCTAAACCAGCCGGGATGGATTGGCGTTGAATTGGAGTTGGTTGGGTAAATTTGATTTGTTCTAAAACTTCAAGCAGTCTAGGTGAAATACCCAAACCTTGAAAACCGGAAGAAACCGGTTGAGGATTATGTGACATATAGTCTATTTAGCACCACCGAAATAAAAGTCTTCAAGCTGTTCGGTGGTAGTAAATATACTATAACAGACCAAAGATAGGGATTAAATTTTCAAACAAAATCCCCCTTAAATAATAAGGGGGATTTTATTATTGAGATTGGTATTAAGCCAATACAACATTGATAGCACGAGGGCCTTTGTCAGACTGCTCGACATCAAATGAAACTTTGTCGCCGATGTGTAATTGGCTAAATTCTACACCACCAGTAAGACCGGTAGCGTGAAAAAATACATCTTTACTGCCATCTTCTGGAGTAATGAAGCCAAAGTTCTTGTCAACGATCAAACTTTTTATAGTTCCGTTCATAGAAAGAAATATAGGATGAATAAAATACAATTGTGTATCACCGCTGAAATTCGACTATATTTCTAGCTGGGATCTGTATATGGCACATGATAGCATATAAATGAGAAAAAGTCAATAGCTGTGTACGATTTTTTCGCCAACCGCATGTCCGGTCGCCCAAGCCGCTTGCAAATTAAAACCGCCTGTAAAGCCATCAATATCCATAATTTCACCGGCAAAATACAGTCCGAGGCAGATTTTTGATTCCATTGTTTTTGGGTCGATTTCCTTTAATTCCACTCCCCCGGCGGTGACAAATTCATCGGCTGAGCCACGACCAATGGCTACCAGCGGTACTTTCTTTAATAAAGTCGCCGCCAAAGAAATGTCTGTTTTACTCACCTCAGCATTTCTTTTGTTGCCAAAAAGCTTTGAATATTCACAGAGAGCTTCACAAAGATTGAGGGGTAAAAAATGATGCAAGGTGTTTTTGAAAATCTTTTTTGGATTGGCCATGGCGATGGTTTGTAATGTTTTTTTAACTTCTTCGACAGTATTATCCGGAAGAAAATCAATAAAAATTTTGAGTGGTTTTTTTTGACCAACAAAAGTAAAGGCGACTAATGCTGAAAGAGCAAAAACGGCCGGACCACTAATGCCGGAATGAGTAAATAAAAAAGATCCGGTGCGACTATTTGGTTTTGCGCAATCGGCGGTAATGGTCGCTTTGGCAAAAGACATACCAGCCAAAGTACCGGGCCATTTTTCGGCGGTAATAAATGAATGGAGACTCGGCGCCAACTGGGTGATTGTATGACCGAGAGATTCGGCCAATGAATAACCGTCTCCATTTGAACCTGTTTTGCGATAAGCTTGACCACCCAATGCCAACACAATTTTATCTACCAACAAAGATGTCTTGTTGTCAAAATTTATAATAAAACCAGTCGCGGTTTTTTCAATACTGTCGGCAGTGTGTTTAAAAAGTATTTTAGTATTATTTTTTACAAAAATTTTTTTAAAAACATCCACCACATCCTGACTATTGTTGGATACGGGGAAAACACGTAGATCTTTTTCACATTTTAATGGAACGCCGTGTGATTCAAACCACCCGCGCACAGCTAGCGGAGAAAAGTTGTGTATGGCTGAGATCAGAAATTTACTACCACGTGGATAATTTTCTAATACGGTTTTGGGGTCTTCGATTCCTGTGGTAACATTACAACGTCCACCGCCGGAAATAAGCACCTTTTTTCCAAGCGTATCATTTTTTTCAATCAAAACAACCTCGATATCCGGGTTTAGTTCGTTGATAGTAGCGGCACACATCATGCCGGCCGCTCCTGCGCCAATCACTGCTACTTTCATAAAAATTGGAGATTAGAGTTGTTTATTTATAGAGTATAGCACAAATTCAATGTTTTTCCAGTCCCCACCCTTGCTTTTTCTTTAAAATTGGTATATAGTAAGCCAATCACTTATACATTAACAATATTTATATGAACGGAGCCTTAAGAGCTAGACTCGAACAAGCCAAAAAAAATACTAAGGTTGGCAAATATCTTCGCAAAACTACCAGACATTTGAGTGCCAAAAAACTCAGATAATGCGCACTTTAGATAGAAAACCTGGTAAGTTTACTCAAACTACTTTTGATCCAATGATGACTCAAGAGAAATTTGACGAACTCAAAAACAAATTGGAAAGGTTGAAAAAAATCAGCCAACCAAAAGCGGCGTCTGAAGTAAGTCGCCTGGCCGAACTGGGAGATTTTTCGGAAAATACTGAGTACCAGATGGCAAAGTGGAAATTGAGAGGGATAAATAATTCGATCTTGACTATCGACAACCAATTGCAACAAGCAATAATTATTCCTTCAAACCAACAATCAGATACTGTTCGTATTGGACATAGAGTCACCTTACAAGACGGAGATAAAAAAAAGACTTATCAAATCCTCGGATCTTCTGAAACCAGTCCTCAAAAAGGAATTATTTCACACAACTCCCCTATCGGTTCGGCAATACTTGGACATCGAGTTGGAGATGTGGTAGAAATAAAACTGGCAAACAAAGACGTGAAATATAAAATAATGAAAATTGAATAGTTTGATAAAAAAATAACACCTTTGATAGGGTGTTATTTTTATTGGCTAAATGTTTTTTATTTTATAAAGATAAAACCGATAAAACTACTCGCTATTATTACTAATGCGGATAAAAAGAAATTTAAAGCAAATTTACGATTTCCTTGTGTATAAGAAAATACTGACTTACTCATTAAATTGGTTGCGTTTACCAACAGGAAAGTTATTGTAGCAAATTTGAAAGTGATTGCTACCCCTGCCATTTCTGCCAAGTTGATCAACACCGCATCTAGTCCGGCCAAAGAAGCGATAACTGAACTTATGATAAAACCTGATTGACCAAATAAAATCAAACAAATTTTAGTTACTAATTTTATAACTACCAACAAAGCGGCGAATTTTAAAGCAGGTATCAAAGAAAACATTTTGCCTTCTTGGGTTTCTTTGGTGTCACCGCTGACAGCCTTTTCTTTTTTCTTTAGAAATAAGGCGGATAAAATAGTCGCGGACAAAACCATGATCAACAAACTTGGTATTAAAGTTACCAACCAGCGACCATTGAGCGGTCCAACCAAAAGAAATATTTGTAAAAAGCTAGACATGTTGGCTAACAACGCCGCTCCTACTAAATAATTTATCACTCCACCCTTCTTGCTTTTTTGAGCTAAAGATTGAGTGGTTGAGGTGGAAGATACAAATCCAGCTACAAAACTTGTTAGAGCAAAACTTCCTTTTTGCCCAATTACTCTGCCCAAAACATAACCAAAAACATCAATACCGGTAATCAAAGCAACTACTAGCCAAACTCTCTGTGGATTAATAATTTCTAAATTGGCAAACTGACCTAAATTGATATTAAAATTATTTAGAATAACTGATAAAAATGGAATATCCAGTAATTTATAACCGAAATTTGGCAAGAACGGCATTACTACCAACGCGATAATAGCGTAACTTATGAAAGAATCAATTTCTTTTCGAGTAACTCCAGCGACCAACACCTTTGTTTTTGATTTTATGGATAACAACAAAATCAATACCACAAACAACGCCACGACTATTTGTAGTGGAATAATTTCTAAAACAGTCAATAATCCAATTAAAAAAGTAAACAAAATAGCCAGTTCGCTAGTAATGCCTAATTCTTTAAAAGTATGGGAACCGATTGCATAGTAAACAATAAGCAAAACAGCAAATATTCCAAAAATTAAGATCGCAAACGGGATAAGATTATTTAAATAAAAAATCCCACATAAAGCACCTAACAAACTAATAAGTGAGAAAGTGCGAATCCCGCCAATCGATCCGTCACCCTGTTGACTGCTTTCTCGTTCTAATCCAACCGCGGCACCAAACAATAAAGCAATGAATAATTTAAAAACTATTCCTGTGATCATAAAGAAAAATTAATTTTTATAAATTATTACTATTATAATACACAAAAATCACCAATTTGTATAGGGCATAAAAAAACACCACTTAAATAAAATGGTGTTTTTTGACAATTAATTTTTAAAAAAGAAAATTATTTTTTCTTGCCTTTGGCTTTTTTAATTGGAGCGGCTTTGTTGGTAATTTTCTTGTTTATTTTTACTTCTGAAACATCCGGTTTTAATGTTTCTTTTTTTATTTCTTTTGGAGTTTCTTCGTCCATTTGAGCGGCGATCAAAATGTCTAGGATTCTATCCACCTTGGAACTCAAAGCTTCAAATTGGGCTTTGGAAATAGTACTGGCAGGTGTTGAACTTACATTTCCGCCGGCGTTGCCACCAAAATTACTGCCGATATTGCGACTACCGCGATCACCAAAAGGTTTTGGAGCAAATCTAGGAGCGCCTGTAGATCGGGCATTGTCGCCACCTTGGTTTTTGAAACAGTTTTTGCAAAACACTGGAAATTTGCCAGTAGGTTTGAATGGCACTTCGCAATTTTCTCCGCAAGTACCACAAACAGCTGGAAACATCTCTCTTGGACCGTCACTGCGACCGCCAAAACTGCGGCCACCGCCGGAACGTCCACCACCGAAACCACGATCTCCGCCTGAATGTCCGCCAAAACTGCGTCCACCGCCGGAATCTCTACCACCACGACTTCTGTCGAATTTGTTAAAATCTCCCATATATTTTCTAATTATTAAATAAATTTATAACAGAAAAACCAGTATAGCACAGATTGAAATAAAAATCAATGGTACGGGGGTGAAATTAGAGTTTGGGATGTACTGTAAAATGTTTTACTGTACTCTGGAAACAACTATTGATCATTGCGACAGACACATCATATTCGTAATTTTTTAAGGTATACTTATGTGTTGCTGTGAAATGGTTTTTACTATCCAATGCCGGGTGACTGTCTACCTGCCCCCAAGTAACAATAATCGGATCAAAATATCTCGGTCCCTCACATCCTTTGTAGGTGCCATAATAGTTGAAGTCAGCATTGATAGTAAATGTAGACAGTCCATCGTCAGAAATTTCAGCTGTGAAACTTGGTTTGCGATCGCCGGTAGGCACAACTACTACTGGCGCTGGAGTTTCTACTTTTGGTATAGGTGTGATTACTGGTAGAGAAAATGAAGGGATGTTGTAATTTGTAGAGGTATCTGTGTTTGGTTGTGTGTAATTTGTGCTGGTAGGAGCGAACGGTGTTACCACTTCTTGACCGAGATCAACTTTTGGTAGGGTACATACCGGTGTTGCTTCCACTTTTGTTCCCCATGGACATGGTAAATCCTGATCCAACTCTACGGCCTGTAGTGCGGTAGTCAAAGCATTACATTCATCACTTCCGTGCCCATACATTTCATCACAGGCCAACCGCAGGTTTCTATACAAATCATCAAACTGCGCGTTTGTTGGTAAATAATCTGTAAGTGTGGAATAAAATATTTTTGCAACTTTATCTAATCCAATTGCAGGAATAGTGCAACCGTTGAAATCCCCACCTTTTGAAAGTAAATATGCCGCGTAACTTATAACTGTGCTATTACGATGAACACCACCATCATCCCAAACAGGATCACAAGAGAAACGAGTATCATATAATTTTGTTGGATTATTTGTTGACCAAGGATCCATTATACTTCTAAATGGAGTTTTTCCAGCAATACCGAGAGACCATGATGGTTCCCAATTTAAAGCATTTTTTTGTATAGCCATCGCAAAAATATCTGAATATGCTTCGTTTATCGTCCCCGGATAATGGTCGTTTGACAATCGCGGACTTGGTCCTTGGTATTGAGTGACCGCGTGCATGAATTCATGACCAATAATTGGAAGGTTGGCAGTGGATGAACAAAATACAAATTCAATACCGTCCCAATATGCATTTGGGCATGGATAAAAATGTTCTCCAGCTGGTATTACATAACGCGCAAATGCTTTCAATGTATCTGTTGCAACTTCTACTCCATCGCCAGCGCCCCCACGACCATTTGGTCCCAAAATATTAAAAACATCTTTGAAATAATTGTATGAATCACCTAAACTATTGTATAAAATATTTACATCAGCAGCGTCTGCAACCGCGCCTGCTTCTTTGCGACCGTTGGAAATTCCGGCTGGAGGATTTTCAAGATAACACAATCCACCCAACACATCATTGCAATCTTTTACCACACGATAAATGGAAGAAACATTATTCATCGAATCCACTACTGTGCCTTTTGCGGCATCGATAAATATTGTGTGGAGAAAACCATGATCCACGTCGTCTACTTCCATAACCCAGACTAAATAACTTTTGTCTTTGGCAGATGGATCGTGACTTGAAGGGTTGTATACAAATAACACTGGCTTGGTGACAGTCGGCGTATTTATGGATAATTTTTCTTTGGCGTATTTTGTCGCGGTAGAAATTGCACTTTTTGCTGTTATTTTTGGTTTGGTCGAAAGTGAAAGGTTTTGAGCTACTTTTCCTTGCGCGGCGCTGATGGTGTTGTCTCCTTTTATATGGAGAATCATTTCTCCACCATAGACAGGGACATTGTTGTATTGTTGAACGTATTTTAAATGGGTGATCCCACTGTCGTCCGTGGTTTTTTTAGTCAGTTTAGCTGATTGTATATTTTTTATACCAAAATAATTTCCGTATTCTTTGATAAATTGTGTTCCGATCTTTATTTTATCAGTAAACTTTTTTTTCAAAATAATTTGTTTTGTGCCTGGAACAAGAAATTGGATTGTCTGGTTTTTGGTGTCAGTTGAAAATTCCAAACCAACTTTGGCGAGTGGTTTAAATTTGGCCGGTATTTTTTTTAGTTCCACGGCGCGGGTTGTGGTTGGGAGAAGTAAAAAGATGCTAAATACTGCCAACCCCAATAAAATTATTTTTTTCATAATGATATAACTTATAATTAGCGGCTGAATGTTCAGTCACCTAACAAGTATATCATTTTTATGGAAAATTGTAAAAAAGTAATTTTTGACCTAGGCCATTCATTTTCCCAACCAATGGATCTTTTTGGATTCAAAAAAGATATAAAAATGATTAACTAGATACCCAATCATACCGGTTAAAATAATCACCGAGTACATTTTGCCGGTTTCATAAGTCAAATGAAAATCCACTATTCTTTTGCCCAACCCGTATTGCGTTCCCATAAACATTTCAGCAACTACCACCATAATCAGAGAATAAGAAATTGCGTGTCTTATACCCACTGACACATAAGGCAACGATTCCGGTAAAATTATTTTGTAAAATGTCTGCCACTTAGTAAATTTCAAAGTTTGTGCCACCATCAAACGTGTTTTATTGATATTTTTTATTCCGCAAGTAGTATTAACAATCACAATCAAAACCGTTGCAAAAATTACCAAAGAGATTTTTGCCAACTCCCCCAAACCAAACAAAAGCATAAAAGCGGGAAATAACGCAGCCCCAGGAATGGAACGCAAAAAATCCACCCAAAAAGTTATTTGTTTATCTAACGAAGAAAATCCGATAATCACACCAAGCACAATACCTATTATTACGCCCACCGTTAACCCGCCGATCATTCTAATGACTGTCAAATAGATATCATAAATAATTTTGTCCTCTGCAAAAATTTTATATAAACTTTTAATAATTTCTTGTGGTGGTGGAAAAAGTAGTGCAGGAAAAATATTGGAACTAGAAAGCAAAAACCAACCCCAGCTAAGCGTCAAAATTATCAGCAATTGTTTTGTAAAATTACTCATGATAAAAAACTATTAATATTCGAAAATAAAACTTCTTTTATTTCCTGTGCCTGCGCATTACCAAGCATTTCTATTTTTCTAGGTTTTTCTAGATTATTTTCTAATATTTGAATTACTTTAGTCGGTGGTGTAGAAAGTATTATTATTTTATCGGCCAAAAAAATAGCTTCATCAAATGAATGAGTTACTATGCAAGCCGGTTTTTGTAACAAACTCATCAAATCGATAAATTGCTGTTGTAATTTTAAACCAGCATGATAATCCATGGCAGAAAACGGTTCATCAAAAAGAAAGATGTCTGGATCCTGCGCGATTGCTCGACCAAAAGCGACCAACTGTGACATGCCACCCGATAATTGATATGGAAATTTATTTTGATGTTTTGCGAGATTCAGTTTAGATAAAATTTGGTCAACCTTTTCTTTTTTGTCTTGGTTGCTCATCTTGGTTATCGCGAATTCAATATTACCCCTAATGGTTTTCCATGGAAATAAAGAAGCGCGGTGATCTTGAAAAATGAGACTGGTTTTTATTTCCTCATCCCCTGCCTTGCTAGTTTTGATTTCACCATTATCCAATTTTTCCAATCCGGCAATTATTTTTAATAAGGTACTTTTTCCACAGCCATTTGGTCCGACAATCGCGACAATTTCATTATCCGCAATTTCAAAATTAATCCCATCAAGAATTTTTGTTTGTCCAAAACTTTTGGTTGCATTAATTATCTTTAACATATTTATCAGGCAGTATCATCGTTTCTGCATTTACAGGATTTTTAATTTCACCTAGTTCTAAAAGTAAGTTGGATAATTCTTGTAATTTTGTTTTGTTAATCTCATTATATTTCTTAAATGGCGCGATCATCAGCTGTGGCGCGATTTCTTGATTTGTTGTGGTGTAAACAGGAAGAATTTTGCGTAATTCATCCGGATTATTTTGAATAATATCGACACATTCATCAGATGCTTTCACCAATTGTTTTACTGCTTCGGGGTGTTCGTTGGTAAAAGTTTGCGATACTACGCTGGCTGAAAAAGGAATATCTTTAACATAGTATTTATCAAATAATCCAAGCTCCAACGGCTGACTAATTTTTTTAAAACTACCAACAGTAACCTGGGGTTCCAATAGAAACGCCGCAGAAACTTGACCAGCTTGCAATGCCGGCAATTCTAAATTTGGATCCATTTGCATCAACGTCGTATTTTGTAAATTATTTACTTTAACAAAACGATCATACATCATTTTAATGCCTGAGCCGAGATAGGCGGCAATTTTTTTATTGTTCAAATCACTAATTTTTAGTGTGGAACTATTGGCAACAACAATCGCTGTAGATGGATGTAAAGCATCTTCGGTGGAGAGAGAAAATATTTTAAAATACCCTGGGGTTTTTTCCTCAATCGTAAACAGGAGAAAAGTATTTATTCCGCCCAACCCAGCATCAATTCTACCGGCGATCAAAGCATCAGTAAGTTGATTTGTAGATTCAAATTTAATTGACTCAACCTCCAAACCATATTTTTTAAAAATTTGTTTTTCTAAACCAACAAATAAAGGGGCGTAAGTACTGTGTGCCCGATAGCCAATTTTGATGTGTGTTAACGTTGACTTTGGTGTACTGTTATCTGTTGACTTGTTTATTGAGAAAACAACTAACGATACGACTACTAAAATAGTAGCCAGACCTATGATATATGTTTTTTTCATATATGTATGGTAAATTAAAAATTAAATTATTTTAATTATCTAAGATTCTCCTACCACAGTCAATACTCCCGACTGTTTTCTGTATTACTCTTGACAAAACGGCTAATATACGCTAAATTATCCAATAACAAACGACGTCGGTTTAACCGACACATTTTAATATTATCTAATATGAACATAGAAAAAACACTCGAGGAATACGGTTTAAGCCAAAAAGAAAGCCTGATTTATCTAGCCTTGTTGCAAATTGGTCCAAGTTCAGTGCAAAAAATAGCTCAAAAATCCGATTTACCCAGATCAACTGTTTATGAAGTATTAGATGATTTAACCAACAAAGGCTTTATTAATCGCTATTTAAAAAGGAAGATCAAATATTTTAGCGCACAGGAACCGCGCCATATAATTGCATTAGCTGAAAATAAAGTTAATGCAATTAAAAACATTCTTCCTGAGTTGGAAGCAATATCTTGTGTATCTTTACACCGTCCATCAGTTAGATTTTATCAGGGGAAAAAACAAATGCAGATGGTTTTGGACGAAATACTTGACGAAGCAAAAGAAGCTTTATGTTTTGGTATAGCCGAAGACTTGTTGTGTGTTATGGGAGAATATCATGATGAATTTTTGAAAAAAAGAATAAAAAATAAAATACCTTTGCGTGTAATTTTACGTGATTCCCCCACCGCGAGAGATCGCCAGCGTCTTGGATCGCAACATCTGCGAGATGTTAAATTGATGTCAAATAAATATGAATTTCACGGTTTGACTTATGTCTGGAAAAATAAAGTAGCCATGTTTTCTTTGGCCAATGATTTTGTGGCGGTAGTCACAGAAAGCAAAGAATTGGCTGATATTGAAAAAGCCAAATTTAATAATCTTTGGGATTTATTATAATTTCATTTATCTCGCCTCTACTGTAAATCCGGCACTGTTTTCCGCCAGTAATTCTTTGCTTGTCCAGTCATACGCTTGAATGCGGATAGTGTAGTTTCCTGTTGCCAAATTTTCTCCAAGCCATTGAGTAAAGGTGGTTTGATCTTTTTCTCCAACTTTCATTACCCATTTGCTGGTTTTGGTTGCTTTGACATCGTCGTTTTCGTCAATCAGTTCGCGTACTATTTTGACGATATGTTTCGCATCGGTATTATTAGTATATGAAAATCGCAATTTTAAATTAACCGGCAAACGCACATTTGTTTTTACCTGCGACCAAATTTTTGCATCCCAAGCAATATCAGTGTCATCGGAAATTTCGTTGAGTATGAAATATTTTTTCTTTAATTCAATCGGAAAACTATTTTCGTCCACAATTTTATTTTTCGCATCATAAACTTTTACTTTCACAGCGTAAATTCCTGCCGGTAACGATGCGGTGAACGTTTGTTTAACATTGTTGGAAACAGCATCACCTGCTTTTAATGTCTTGAAAGCCTGTGCGGACGTAACTGCTTTGCCTTTGGAATTAACTAACTGACGGACGATTTTAATTTTAATCGGATTCTCCGTGGTGTTTTGGTATTTATAATAAAATTTCATCGTCTCACCGGATAAATAACTATTTGTCGCCACACCACCAAAAAATACATTGGATTCGGGATGGGCTATGTTGAGCTCGACTGGAGAAATGGTGGGAGTGGGAGGATTTTGAGTGGTTTCTATTGGAGTTTGAGGTGAAGATTGAATTGTACTTGAAGGTGAAATAATATTTGAAATTATTTCTGTGAACGGTACAAGTGGTATGGTTGAACTAACTGTGGGAATTATTGGAGCGCAATTTTGTGCTATTTCCGGTCTGCTGGAATTCGTGCCACAGGTATTCAGATCCAAACAAGTTCGTGTTTGTCGATCATTGGAGCAAGCCGACCACGTTCCACATGACCATGATTCGGTACAACTGCAACTTTGAGAAACTACCGGTTTGCCAATCATGGTTTGACAGTTACTGAGATCCGTACAAGTACGCGCTTGTTGTCCGTTGAAACAGGACGACCAAATACCACAAGACCAATTTTCAGCACAACAACTTTGGCTTGTAACCGGTTTATTTGTGGTTGTTCCGCAATTATTTGCATCAGTACATGTTTTTGTTTTTAAACTATTGATGCACGATGACCACCCGCCACACGACCAGCTTTCAGTACAAGAACAATTTTGGGTTGTGGGTGGTTTGGTAACGGTAGTACCGCAACTATTGGCATCCGTGCAAGTTCGTGATTGTGATCTGTTGAAACAAGAAGACCACGCACCGCATGACCAATTTTCTGAACAACTACTAAGCTCACTTTCCCACAAAGAATTATAATACGCATATTTGAGTTGAACCATATCCGAAGTGGCGCCGGCAAAAATACTATCTATATAAACACCAAAAAGATTGAAGTCCGGATAGCTGGAATAATTAGTCGAATACAAATAATATTGACCCTGTACAGCTATTTTGTCATTGATTTTTACACCGTTTTTATATAAAACCAACCAGACCTGTCTGGGATTTATTTTGGCGTCAATCGATGCCGCCTTTAGCACCAGACCACCTCTGACATTCCACGTCTCTCCAATAGTTAGTGTTTTTTTATCGGTCGCGCCATCGCCTTGCAATATCGTTCTTTTTGGCCAATCAACCATACAATCTATGTCCAACGAGTTGGTATTTGGACAACATCGTCCTATATTACCACTAACCCTACAATGACTAAACGATGCATTGCACACAGTTTGCGTCGCCGGTCCACTTCCACTGTTGTAAATAAGCGCTTCCAACCCAGGCCCAACTATAGAGCAAGACAAACCGGTACATGGCTGTGTTGTGACAGGTTTACCGGTTGTTACCCCGCAATTATTGATATCAGAACAAGTTCTGGTTTGTTGATTATTTGAACAAGCTGACCACGCGCCACAAGACCAATTTGGAGTACAACTGCACGCCTGGGCAACCGCCGGTTTATTATATGTAGTTCCGCAATTATTATTTTCAGCGCAAGTTCTCACCTGTTGACCATTAACACAATTTGACCAAGCTCCACATATCCAAGATTCTGTACAACAACTACGACTTGTAATTTTATTAAGTGAGGTGCCACAATTGTTTGCATCGGTATTACAATTTCTGAGTTGTAGACCACCTGAACAAGCTGACCATAGTCCACATGACCAGTTTTCTGTACAATATCCAGAATTGGAACATTTTACTTTCGTTAATGAAGCACCCATACCGGTACTATTTCCTTTTACCATTGGGATAGCTCCATTCCATGAAAAACGCTCTAAATTTGTAGATTTGTAGCACACATTTTCTGTAGGCCAAATTTTCGCATATCCTTTTGATTTGCAAAACGCGCTCAGCTGATCTCTGTTTCCATTCTGATCTTCACATTTATACCAACCGGCATACCAAATACCCCAAGCGTCAATTGGAAAATCAGTATTAACATCAAAAGATGTGGCTGGTCCGGCTTTTACGCAATTGCTGTATGGCCAAGCATTTTCACAACATTCAGCAATGCCTTGTATAGCTTTATCGTTGTTGCAGTAGTTTCTAATTTCACCACATACATGAGAAAAACCATCTACTACCACTTGTTGTGGCCAACTAAAAAGACAACTCACGGAGGCGGCCTGTGTTTTGGAAACAATAAAAAACGTGCTGACCACAAATATTGACACTACAAACAAAAGTTTTATTTTATTTTTAAAAATCATACTAAAAAATTATAAAAATGTAATTATGTTTTTATATTATACCACATATATTTATACAACTCAAAAAATAATACACAAAAAAACTCTCGCATTGCGAAAGATTTCTCATTTAAAAATTTATTTGTAGGGGCTTTTTATCGCGCAGAAGCCCCGGAAACTGTTTCCTCCTCATCAGTTCACCACCCTCCCCCTATTGAACACCTGCTGTGTTGGGGTATTTCGGTTGAGCACGACAACCTCGTGCCTGCACAATTGGCAGACATGAACCCGTCCGATCACCGCTCCATCTTTGGAGAGAGCGAATCGGTCTTCTGAGTTGAACACCCGAGTTGCCTTGCAGTTGGCGCACCAAGTCGAAATTGATCCGGACTCTCCTGACATCTTTCCACCTCCGTTACGGATGTGTAGTTTTTGCACCGTGAACATTTGTAGATGCGCACGACGCGGATTTCGGTAATTTCGGTCTTGATGAGGTTGTGTGTTTTCCAACCCCCGCAAAACGTGCAATTCAAGTCTCGCACCCCTCTCATGTTTGTTCCCCCTTTTTGACGAACCGTGGTTATATTTTATATTAGTTTGCACAAAAGTCAACATTATTTTTTTAAAACAAAAAAGAAGAAAAAATCTTCTTTTTTGTATTCTCGCCCATGTTCCTACTTTAATCAAAAAAGTTTTTGAACAAAGTAGGTGGGGCGAGGATTGTTTTCGCGTACCACCAGAGCGGTCTTTGCCATGTTCACCTCGTCGTGCGGTCACGCGGTCTTTGCCAATCTGCGAGTGTATCTCCATCCACATTTTGTGCATTGAAAACGAATCTCGTTTTCGGTAGCCCCGCGTACTGACGCTTTGGGCTCACTGCATTTCGGGCAAATGCCCGTCAAATGCTCTCCTTTCTGTTGGTGACGCATTGTTGCTCCTCTTCGACCGCGGTGGTCGAGTGAGAGACAGGGAAATTATAGCATTTTAAAAAGAAAAAAACAAATTTAACATTAAAACAAAAGATCGCTCGTCGTTTGAAACTATAATCAAATTATAATCTCAAACGAGTGTGACATGACCCCTGTATAATAGACACAGCGTTGACCAGCGCTGTGTTTTAAGTTTTAATATATAGAAACATATAAATATATGCCAAACCCAATCACACCAGAACTCCGTGCAAAAATATTGT
>JBAYGI010000006.1:0-71112 GCA_041666745.1 Candidatus Magasanikiibacteriota bacterium | reverse complement strand
GACACAATGGCCTTGTTTGGAATATTGCATATACATTCTTTTGGATAGTATAGCAGACTCCGAGGCCAGCGGGTAGACTCTATCCCCGGGCTAACGCCCGGGGAATTGCGTGGGGGTATTAAAAAGCTCCTCCGTTTTGCGGAAGAGCTTGTTTTGAACAATTAAAACTCTACCCGCAACACGGTGGGTTATTATTATTGTTATTATTTTGCGAATAGATCTGTTGCATATTTTATTATTTTAAACTAGGGTCTGACATTAATAGTTCTCGCAATTTTTCCCTAAAACCATCACCCCGAGTTGCATCGTTTAAGAGAGCTTTGAAGGATAAAATGTTATCTATGACTGTTAAAAGCGCAGCTGTGTCATATACCTCGTGTTTTCCTGTAATAGTTATGCCGTGCTCTTGAACGATACGTTTAAGATCTTCCAAGGTATTAGCACTTTTTATTAAAGCGATATTTCGTTCGTTTCTTACTTCTTGAATTGGGACAGGATTGTCATGACTTTTTTGCATAATTTTTAGATTATTTTTCTAATAACTATTTACAGTATAGCACAATTTTCTTATTTTGTCCAATAAATATGCACTTTTAGTTTATCCCCACCAGTTTATACACCTCTTTCATATTCTTTTGCGCTTCGTTGCGGGCTTTTTTGGCACCATTGGCCAAAATCTTATCCAGTTTTTTGTCGTCTTTCAGTAATTTGGCGCGTTTTTCTCTAAACTCGGCGAAATAATCGCTAATAATTTTGCTCAAAACCGATTTCAGATCACCATAGCGAATACTGCCGCCCTTTTCTGCCAACACAAACTCTTTGTAAGTTTTTTCATCACCAAACTCTTTGAGCAAACCTAGTAAATTGGCTACACCTGGGGCTTTTTCCCCACCGCTGGTGGCAGTTACAGCGCGTTTTAGTTTGTTTAAAATTTCCTCCGGATCATCACACAGCTCGATCACATGCCCAACCCCCAAACTTTTGCTCATTTTCTTTTCCGGTTCAAGCAAACTCATTACTTTGGGCACATTTGTCAGCAGGTGCTTGGTTTCAGGGAAAAACTCTCCATATTTATTATTAAACCAGCGGGCCACATCACGAGTCAGTTCTACATGTTGGACTTGGTCTTGCCCTACCGGCACTAAATCGCCTTTGTACATCAAGATATCGGCTGCTTGCAAAACCGGATAAGCAAACAAACCGGCAGTGGCCATTTTGAACTGCGCTGTTTTGTCTTTGTATTGAGTCATCCTCTCCAACTCACCCATCGGCGTTACACAATTAAAAATCCAAGCCAACTCAACATGTTCTTTTATTTGCGATTGCACAAAAAAAGTAGTTTTATCCGGATTAATTCCAGCCGCCAATAGTTCAGCCGCGGTTATTTTGGTTTGTTTTTTTAATTCAACCGCGCTTGATTTACCGGTCAAAGAATGCAGATCGGCAATAAAAATATACAGTTGGTATTTACCGGAATTTTGTAACTCTACCCAATTTTTCACTGCCCCCAAATAATTTCCGACATGCAAATTTCCAGTTGGTTGAATTCCCGACACTATAATTGGTTTGGACATATTTTTTACTTGATATTAAAACACCTGTAGTTTATCCTATTTAAAAATTATTGTAAAACACAAAAAATGAAACTAAATTTGAACCAAATTGGTTATAAAACTTTTTACTGATTCTTCCCAAGAAAATCGCAGGGCTTTTTCTCGGCATTTTTCACGCGATAAATTTATACAGGCCAACGCGGCCGATGTTAAATCATCGCCAACAAAACCATCGACTCCGTGGGTAATAATATCTCTCGGTCCCATCACATTGTGAGCCGCCACCGGAACACCGCAAGCCAACGCTTCGAGCACCACCAAACCAAACGTGTCGGTGTAGGAAGGAAAAACAAACACGTCACAGGCGGATAATAATTTTACAAGATCTTCGCCTTTTTGATATCCAACAAACACCGCTTTTTTACCATATTCTTTTTCTAATTCTTTTCGCTGTGGTCCATCGCCAATAATTAATTTGGTACCTGGCAAATCACAATCCAAAAACTCTTTGACATTTTTTTCAATCGCCACTCGTCCACAAAAAACAAACACCGGGGATTGATAATTTTCAATCTCGTTTTTTTGACCGGAGTCTCGCTTAAAAAAATCTGTGTCAACTCCCAAAGGACACAAAACAATTTTTTTAAAACCATGCAATTCCAATTCGTCTTTCAGGCTTTGAGTACTCACCATCAAAGCCTGCGTAGTGCGATGAAACCAGCGTAAATAAGCATAAGTACTATTAAACAAAAAACCTGTTCGCACTTTTAAATACAAAGGAATGTGGGTGTGATAAGCAGTAGTGAATTTAATTTTTTTATGCAAACAAACCATTCGGGCGGCCAACCCCAAAGTACCTTCAGTGGCGATGTGAACGAAATCCGGCTTTTCTTTTGTAATAATTTTATCAATTTTTTTCTTGGCAAATACCGATAGACGTACTTCAGGATAAAAAAATACCGGAAAGTTACGAAACAAACCGGGGTGTATCAAAATCACTTCAAAATCATTTTTTTTAAGAATCTCCATTGTCTTTTCCAATGAACGCACCACTCCACTTATTTGTGGCTTCCACCCATCGGTAACAATAACTATTTTTTTCATAAATAATGATTGCAAAATTCTTCAAATCTATCCTCCAAAATTGCCGTGCGTGCTTCTCTCATCAATTCCAACATAAAATGTAAATTGTGGATAGTGGCCAAACGTAATCCGGAAATTTCTTGAGCGACAAATAAATGATGAAGATAAGCGCGAGAATAATTTTGACAGGTCAAGCAAGTACATTTTTTATCGATTGGCGAAAAATCTTTGGCAAGAATAGAATTATTAATATTCAATCGACGTTTTGGATTTTGTTTTGAGGAAACAAATACCATTCCGTGACGTGCCAAACGTGTTGGCGCGACACAATCAAACATATCCGCGCCACCGGCGACAACTTTTAGCAAATCCATCGGATCCAAACCTACCCCCATGGTATAACGTGGTTTATTTTTTGGTATCAGTGGAATAACCCAACGCAATATATTTTCTGTGGCTTCCATATTATAGCCGATACTCTCTCCGCCAATAGCTACGCCGTCAAAATCCAAACCGGAAATATATTTTGCCGACTCTTTGCGCAAATCTTCATGGTTGGATCCTTGAATGATGCCAAACAAAAATTGTTTGTATCCATGATAAGAAATATTTTTTTGATGTTCCACCAAACAGCGCTCCGCCCAACGGTGAGTTCGTTCCATGGCTTCTTTGGTATATTTAAAATCCGCGCTATCCGAAGTACACTCATCAAAAGCCATAATAATATCCGCCCCGATTTTATGTTGACAGACAATCGCTGATTCTGGGGTAAATCGATGAGAGGACCCATCGATATGAGACTGAAACGTCACCCCATCTTCGTCTATTTTTACCAACTTTCCTTGGTCGCCAGTCTGTCGTTGCTCTTTTTGTGAACCTAGACTAAAAACCTGAAAACCGCCCGAATCAGTCAAAATCGGTCTGTCCCAATTCATAAATTTGTGCAAACCGCCCGTTTTGTCGATCAAATCTTCGCCCGGACGCAGATGCAGATGGTAGTTGTTGGCCAAAATAATTTTTGGGTCCAAAACCAAAAGATCAGTTTGATCAACAGTCTTCACCGCCGCCTGTGTGCCAACCGGCATAAACACTGGCGTAGGGATATCCCCGTGTTCAGTGTGCATTATACCAGCACGCGCGCCGGTTTTTTTGTCTTCGTGGATTAGTTCAAAAAATGACATAGTTATTTTATTTAAGCTAATTCTATGCCATTTTGCGCAAAAAATCAAGGTGTGTTAAAATGAAAATTCAATATGATTAATTTTGAACAAGAACTGAACAAAGAACAACAGGACGTCGTTTTAAACGGTGACGGCCCATGTTTGGTTTTGGCTGGAGCCGGTTCGGGCAAAACTCGCACCATAACTTACCGAGTTGCCTATTTATTGGAAAAAGGCGTGGCACCGGAAAATATTTTGTTGGTTACTTTTACCAATCGTGCCGCTCAAGAAATGATTGAACGCGTCCAAAGATTGATGTCATTCCGAGCACAGCCAAGGAATCCCTTAAACCAAGAGATTCCTCCACTCGCTTCGCTCAGTCGGAATGACACTAACATTCTGCCATGGTCAGGAACTTTTCATCATATTGCCAATAAAATATTACGAATCTTTGCCACACATTTGGGATACAAAAATAATTTTACGGTTTTAGATGCCGACGATAGTCAGGCTTTGATAAAAATGTGTATTAAAGAATTTAAAACTACCGAGCGTTTTCCTTCGGCCAAAGTGGTTGGCGCGATTATCAGTTTTGCCCGTAATTCACAAAAAAGCATCGAGGAAACAGTTGAAGATAAATTTTCCGCTTGGTGGCATTTGTCCAAAACTATCGGGGATATTTCTTCTCGCTATGAACAAAAGAAAAAAGAAGCAAATGCCATGGATTTTGATGACCTACTCATCAATTTGGCTTTGTTGTTGAACCTCCCGGGAATTCAAGAAAAATTTTCCAATCAATTTCAATATATTTTGGTGGATGAATACCAAGATACCAACAAATTACAAGCCAATATTATTGATAGGTTAGCCAAAATCCACCGCAATATTTTGGTGGTTGGCGATGACGCACAAAGTATTTATTCTTTCCGCGCGGCCGATATAAAAAACATTTTAAACTTTGAAGAAAAATATCCGGATGCCAAAATTTTTCGTCTGGAAACAAATTATCGTTCTCACCAAGAAATTTTATCTCTGGCCAATGGAGTGATCGCCAACAATCGACACCAATATCCAAAAAAATTGAAGGCGATAAAAGCTGAAGGCATAAAACCAAACTTGTATCCCAAAAACGATCAGTCCGACGAAGCGAGTTTTGTAGTTAAAAAAATAAATGAGTTAATTGATCAAGGCACGTCCCCTCACCACATCGCCGTGCTATTTCGCGCCGCCCACCACTCACAAATGTTGGAAATGGAGCTGGCCAAAGCTGGAATATTGTACGATTATCGTGGTGGCTTGCGATTTTTTGATCGCGCCCATATCAAGGATGTGCTGGGATATTTGCGTATTTTAAACAATCTGTCTGATTCTACCGCATGGTTGAGAGTGTTACTGCACGAAGAAGGGGTCGGTTCATCGGCCGCTAAGAAAATTATCGAAGCTGTCCAAAAACTGGAAAACGTTGATGAATTAAAAAATCTCGGACAAATATTGGGTGGTAAAGCTCAAACCGGTTTCAATAATTTCCTGAAAATTTTTAATGTACTACTGGAATCGTATGTTCCGGAAAATAATCCCGGTGATTTGGTTGAGGCTATTATAAATTCTCGTTACAGCGAATACCTCACTTCTGAATATCTAGACAGCGAAGACAGAAAAAAAGATTTGGAACAAATGGCGACTTTTGCGGCCAAACATAAAAATCTTTCGGACTTTTTGTCTGAGGCTAGCTTGCAAGAATCATTTGCCAAATCAACAACCATCAACCAAAAACAAAATGAACAACAAAAACGATTGGTTTTGTCCACCATTCATCAGGCCAAGGGTTTGGAATGGGAGGTGGTATTTATTATCAACATTGCCAATGATGCCTTTCCAAACAGTCGCGCTATGTCCGAACAAAACGGACTGGAAGAAGAACGCCGATTGTTTTATGTGGCCATCACTCGTGCCAAAAAACATCTTTTTTTAACCTATCCAATGTCCACCGAAAGCTGGGGTTCCACCGCCGGACCGAGCCTGTTTTTGTCCGAAATTAGCCAAGATTTAATCGACGACCATTCTATTTTATCCTACAAAAGTACGGTTTTTGACAACGATGATGGTGAGATTCAATATATTCCGGAAGACCAGCCTTTTAAAATCACTCCGGGTAGCTTCCTGCGAAATATTGATGACTTATAAAATACCGTTTGCTAACTGGCAAACGGTATTTTTAATTTATTTAATTTTGTTTAAAACTTTTTGTTTGAAACGTAATTTTGTGATATAATGTTAACAATAAATATTTTATGCCAACAACTTCTGATAAAAAATTAAAAAAGATTTTAATAGTAGAGGACGAAAAACCGATGGCTCATGCTTTGGAATTAAAATTAAGCCATTCCGGTTTTGAAACTGTGATTGCTTCCGATGGGGAAGCGGCCTTGGAAAATTTAAAAAAACAAAAATTTGATTTGGTGTTGTTGGATTTGATGATACCAAAATTAGATGGTTTTGGGGTAATGAAAGCCATGAAAGAAAACAAAGACAAAACCCCGGTAATAGTTTCCTCCAATTTGGGACAAGAAGACGATGCACAAAAAGCAAAATCAATGGGCGCAAAATGGTATTTTGTAAAATCTGACACTCCAATAAATAAAATTGTTGATTATATCGTAGGCACTTTAATGTCTTAAACAAATATGAACATCGATGATAAAAAAATAAAACAAATATTATTGGATGGAAATTATGTTACCGCCGAAGATATTTCCAAAGCCGAAACCGCCATCAAAACCACCCAAGGTACTGTAGTGGAGTGGCTTTTATCATCTGAAATTATCAACAAAGACCTGCTCGGACAGGCTATAGCCGAATCATACAAAGTTAGTTATTCTGATTTGAACACTTACAAACCTAGTCAGGAACAAGTGCGATTATTACCGGAAGAAGTAGCCAAACAATTCCACGCCGTAATATTTCGCCAAACAGACAAAGAGCTGACAATAGCGACAGACGACCCAACCCAAGCGGAATTAACCAAAAAATTAAAAACTATTTTTAAGGGCAAAAAAATAGTTGTGACTTTTTCTTTTACTGAGGATGTTGAAGAGTCTTTTATCCATTATTTAAAAACACTGGAAACACGTTTCAATGAGATTATAAAACAACAAAAACGAATCGCTCCGGAAATTATCGACGAAATTGTCGATGACGCTGTAGCTTATCGCGCTTCAGATATTCACTTGGAACCACAAGAAAAAGAAGTAATCGTGCGTTTTCGTATTGATGGTGTGATGCAGGAAGCGGGTCGTATTCCAAAAGATTATTATGGCAATATTTTAAACCGCATCAAAGTTCAAGCCCAACTACCAATCGATGAGCATTTTTCCGCTCAAGATGGCGCCGCTAGACAGGTGAGAGAAAAATACACGGTAGATATGCGTATTTCCATTTTACCAACTCTCAATGGCGAAAAAGTAGTAATTCGTCTTTTGTCTCAATATGTTCGCAGTTTTTCTTTCAGTGATTTGGGATTATCCAAACACGATCAAGAATTGCTATTAAAAGCAATAAACAAACCTTTTGGGATGATTTTGGTGACTGGGCCAACCGGTTCCGGCAAAACCACTTCGCTTTATGCTTTATTAAAATTATTAAACAACCCGACTGTCAATATTACAACTATCGAGGATCCGGTAGAATACAAAATGCCGGGTGTCAACCAGATTCAAGTCAATTCACAAACCAACCTCACATTCGCCAAAGGTTTGCGCTCTATTGTCCGCCAAGATCCGGATATTATATTGGTTGGTGAAATTCGTGACCAAGAAACCGCCGAAACTGCAGTAAACGCCGCGCTTACCGGGCATTTGTTGTTGTCTACTTTCCACGCCAATGACGCCGCCACCGCAGTGCCACGTCTTTTGGATATGGATATTGAGCCGTTTTTATTGTCGTCTACTTTAGTTGTTCTGATTGCTCAACGTTTGGTTCGAAAAATCTGCGACCAGTGTCGTTTTAGCACTACACTAAGCAAAGAAGACGTCAAAAAAACTATTCCTCAAGATGCACAAAAATATTTTTCCGGAAAACATATCGTACTATACAAAGGCAAAGGGTGCGCCAGTTGTGGCAATACCGGTTTTCGTGGTCGCACCGCTATCTACGAATTCATCGAGGTCACTCCTGAACTGCAAGAATTGATTTTACAACATCCTTCGACTGCTCAAATTTGGAAAATTGCCAGAAAACAAGGATCGGTTACTTTGTTTGAAGATGGTATAGAAAAAGTTAAAAATGGTATAACCACTTTAGAAGAATTATTAAGAATGGCCGAGCCACCAAAATTTTAATTTTATCCAATGAAACCGGATAAAGTAATAAAAAATAAGATAACTCCTCCAAAAAAGAAAAGTGGTGCTTTGTCTTTTACTTTTGGTTTTGCTGAAGAAAGCGTGTATTTTGTAGAAAACTTATCCATGCTTTTGGCTTCCGGCATGGATATTATCGAAGCGCTGACAGCTATCAAAGCCGAAGTAAAGTCCACAAAACTTATAAACATAATTGACGAATTAGTAGAAAATATCAATTCCGGTTTTAGTTTGTGGCAAGCTTTGGAAAAAACCAAACTATTACCTCCACATATTATATCTTTGATTAAAATCGGCGAAGACAGCGGCAGATTACATGAAAGTTTGGCGGTTGTGGTCATTCAACAATCCAAAAGCCGATCATTTAAATCCAAAATACGAGCGGCCATGATGTATCCGGTGTTTGTGATGGGCGTGGCCATGACTGTGGGTATCGGAATTGCTTGGTTTATATTACCAAAACTTTCTACGGTTTTTAGCCAACTAAATTTAAAACTTCCACTAGTTACCAGATTGCTCATGAGTTTTGGCGGATTTTTATCACGCTATGGATCGGTAGTAGTCCCATCTTTTATCGTTGGTGTTATTATTTTTTTCTACTTTTTATTTTTCTATCAAAAAACAAAATTTATCGGTCAGGCGATTTTATTTTCTATTCCGGGAATCAAAAATCTCATTCGCGAAGTGGAGTTGGCGCGTTTTGGCTATATCATGGGTACTTTGCTTGAAGCGGGGTTGCCAGTAACCGAAGCCCTAAACTCATTAAAAGAATCCGGCACTTTGCGCGCGTATGGAAAAATATATGTACAACTCAAAGAGGGGGTGGAAGAAGGAAAATCTTTTGAAGAATGTTTCCGTGCCAATAAACATATTCGAAAACTTATTCCGACTACTATTCAGAGTTTAATCGCGGTTGGTGAGCGCTCCGGCAGATTGGGAAAAATATTTTTGAATATCAGCGAAAATTATGAAAGCAAAACCGAATTAACCACCAAAAATTTAAGCGTAATTTTGGAACCACTACTATTGGTGATAGTTTGGCTTGGGGTAGTGGCGGTAGCGATGGCAGTAATTTTACCAATTTACAGTTTGGTGGGCGGACTAAATCAAAAACCTCAAGACAACAATACTTCAAATTCAGTGCAAATTTCTCCTCCAAAACCAAACTTGTTTATCGCCAGTTCTACCGCTTTTACAACATCTACTATTTCCTCTACGTCCACTTTGTCCAATACTTCCACTACAACAATTTTGTTTGTCACCACTACGCCGGTAGTGCAAAATACTAGCACTGTCATAATTATCGGAACTCAAGGGACGGTTGTTTCAACTTCCACCCCAAACATACCAACAACAGGATTTTTGGAAGTATCACAAAATAAAGTTGGTTTTTTGAATATCCGCACAGCACCATCATCAAAATCTGAATTGGTGAGAAAAGCTTCTATTGGAGAAAAATTTGAGTACATAAGTATTCAAGACGGTTGGTATCAAATTGTTTTGTCACCTGATCAATATGGTTGGGTCAGTGCGCAATATATCCAGACCGCTTCGTCCACATTCTAAAATTATGTATAAAAAAAATAAAAATGGCTTTACGCTTTTGGAGCTACTTTTAGTGGTTGCCCTGATGGGTGTGCTAGCAGCGGTCGCCGCACCAATGTATTTATCTTTGCAGGCAGAAAACGAAATGAATATTACCAATACCACGGTTGGTGACATTTTGCACCGAGCGCAATTGAAATCACAGGCAGTCGACAGTGACTCAGCTTGGGGAGTAGAAATAAAAAGCGGATCATTAATCATTTTTAAAGGACAAGATTTTGCCAATCGCGATCAGGCATTTGACGAAACCTTTTCTTTGCCAAATACTATAAATATTTCCGGATTGTCAGAAATAGTTTTCTCTCCACTATCTGGAATACCCAACGTGATTGGAACAATAAAATTGGAACACCAAGACGGTCGCCAATCACAACTAAGTATCAACGAAGTGGGTACAATAAATACACCGTGATGCTATGCTAAACTCAAAAAACAAAAAACCAAACGGGTTTTCTTTGATAGAAATTATTTTATCCAGTGGTCTACTAGGAATGTTTGCTTTGGCTTTTTTGGGGGTGCTGGGTTTTAGTCAAGAAAGCACTCTGCGTGCCGGGCAACGAAGTCGCGCTATTTTTTTGGCGGAAGAAGGAGTCGAAGCAGTTCGCAGTATTCGAGATGAAAATTTTGCCAATCTTACTGTTGGTGAACACGGCCTAATAGCAAACAACAAATGGAATTTCACCAACCAACCGGACATCATAAACGAATTCACTCGCACCTTGACTATTGCCGATATAAATTCTCAAACCAAACAGGTTGTTTCCCAAGTTTCTTGGAAACAATCCGGTGGCAATCAGGTATCTGTATCATTTTCGACACTATTCACCGATTGGCGCACGGCAACAAGCGCTGGTACTAGCACACAATTTTGTGGAATATAATATATCCAATTTAAAAAACAACCGTCGTGGATTTACTTTGATCGAACTTTTGCTATATACCGTAATAGCCGCCGGTTTGTTATTGGCCATTACCGCTATGATTGCACTACTCACTCAGTCTAGAGTAAAAAACCAAACTATCAACATGGTAGAACAACAAGGAGCCCAAATACTTCAACTCCTGAGTCAAGAAATTAGAAACTCGGTGGTAGTTATTTCACCGACAAATGAATCTGGTGGCACAACCCTACAATTACAAGATTTTTCCGGACAAAATATTACCTTTGACATCTCGAGCAATACACTACGCGAAACCAAACTCGGTCAAACAGTAACTCTTTCCTCAAACAGCCTGCTCGTAAGTGATCTCCAGTTTTTAAATTTAACTCCGGACAACACACACAATTCCATTAAAATAAATTTTACACTAAGCTACAATAATATTGCCGGCAGAACAGAATATAATTATAGTCAAACTTTTTATGGCACAGCTACATTGCGACAACCTTGAAAAAAATGGTTTTGCCGTCTTGATCGGCGTCTTGATCGTCGGTGCTTTTGGTACAGCGGTAGTTTTGTATTTAGTGTTGTCCGGATTATATTCTTATCAAAATAGTTTTGTTTTGGAACAATCAAATACTGCCAAAGCCACTGCCAATGCTTGTGTTGAGGTGGCGTTAAATAAAATACAAACGTGTTCTTCGACGATTGGAGTAGGTAGCGCCCAAATTGGAAACCAGGCTTGTAATTATGAAATTATTAACAGCGGTGAACAGTCTAGAATAATACAATCATCCTCACAAGTGGGCGCGGTTATCAGAAAAGTAAAGACGGTTGTAAACCAAATTGATCCAAAAATCACAATCGGTTCTTGGCAAGAGGTGGTGTCTTTCTAATACCATCTTAACCCAACAATTAAAACGTGTTATAATAAAGAATATAATTTAATTAATTTATTATTCACTTACAAAATATGCAAAATGTAAACAAAAAAGGTTTTACCCTTTTGGAAATATTATTGGTGGTAGCCGCTATCGCAATTTTGGCTGGTATCGTAATCGTCGCCATTAATCCAGGCAAACAATTGGCCGACACTCGCAATGCTCAAAGACAAGTAAATGTAAATACAATTTTAAATGCTGTTTACCAATATTCTATTGATAGCAAAGGTGTTTTACCAGCCGGCATCACTCAATCGGCCACTGAAATTTGCAAAACTGGCGGTAGTTGTGCGGGGTTGGTAGATTTGTCAGTTTTGACAAACAACGAGACATATATAACCGCTATTCCAACCGATCCAACTGGTGTAAGTACGAATGGTACTGGATACAAGATACTGCAAAGTGCCAATGGTCGCATTACCGTTTCCGCACCTTCTGCAGAACAAGGAAAAACTATTAGTGTTACTAGATAATTTTTTTAAATGGACAAAAATAATTCCGGTTTCACCCTCCTAGAAATATTGTTGGTGGTAGCCGCTATCGCTATATTAGCCGGTATTGTTATTGTTGCTATAAATCCGGGCAAACAACTGGGCGCGACCAGAAATGCCGCCAGACAATCGGATGTTAGCTCTATTTTAAATGCAATTTATCAATTTTCTTTGGATAACAACGGATTGTTCCCAACTAGTATAGACGGAAATCTTCGCATGCTTGGTACTGACACCTCCGGATGTAATGTGGCTTGTGGTGCCACAAGCGTCAGTGGAACAAGCACTGTCGGAACAACCGGCCCGGTCGCTTTTACTGACAACGATCAATCTACCTTCAATGGCACAAACAATAATACCACTTATGACACAAATACTAATTTATTAAAATTATCTTCCGGAACTTCTGGTACATATTTGTCTAGCATCAAAGACGCTAGTTTAGCTACTACTTGGGCTTCGTTAGCTTTTGTGCCTAATCGCCCAATTGGAAAAGAATTACCTAGTAACGCTCAAATTGAAACCGGTTATTCAACCGGTAATGCAGATATGACAGGGAATAAATTGTTGTATCACATGAATGAAACAAGCGGAGTATTGCAGGATTTTTCTGGCAATAACAATAACGCCACTACTTATAATGGGTTGGCATATCAATCTGATGGAGTGATAGGCAAAGGAATGAGATTCGACGGTGTGAATGATTATGCTAGTACCGGTCCGGTGAATGTTTCTGATACCAATAAGATAACGGTGGTTTTTTGGATGAAAATAAATTCTTTAACTAATCCAGCCACGCAAATTCTTTATGAAGCGTCATCTGATTATAATTATCGCAATGATAGTTATATCGCTAGTTTGCAAAATGGTGGTGGGTTTTACGCTGGACATAAAGGCAATAATTCTTATGTTAACTGGGTAGCGGATAATGTTTTACAGGCTAATGTTTGGTATCATGTGGTGGTTATTCATGATAAAAGTTTATCTACCAACGAATGTTCAGTGTATATAAATGGAGTAAAAACTACAGGTTCCACTTTGGGATATAATGCAAACAGCACCAATAATTTTGGAACTCAGCCGGTATATCTTGGTGCTCGTTATATAGGAACAACTTCTTTTTTTAATGGTTGGTTAGATGATTTCGCTATTTATAATCGTGTTTTATCCGCTACCGAAATTTCTGATATGTACAAACGCGGCGCTTTGAGTTTAAAACACCAGGTTCGTGCCTGTGCCACTGCCGATTGTTCCGACGGTACTTTTGTTGGACCAGACGGCACTGCCAACACTTATTTTTCAGACATTAATAACAGCACACCAAACCCACCACCAGCTTTTTCTTTATCCAACCTAGCCGGTAGATATTTTCAATATAAATCATTTTTTGACACAACCAACAGTAGCGTGTCACCGGATTTAAAAAGTGTAACTATTTCAGGCACCCAAACCACCGCCGGCGGAAGCAGCGTTTCTTCCTCTACACCCACCAACACTGAAGCATCTTGTCTTGATCTCACTTCCAGCTTAGTCAGCAACTACATTACATCCATTCCGTTTGATTCCAAACTGGGATCAGCCAATAAAACTTATTATGCTGTGCGTAAAACTGCCGGTAGTCGTATCAATATTACGGCTTGTGGAGCAGAAAATGGAGAAACAATAAGTGTAACACGTTAATATGGTTTTTAATTATTTTTATTTTATATTATTTTCCGCTGGCACTTTTGTGGTGTTGGTTTTGGTATTATTTTTACACCTTTCTTTCAAATCTCGCCAACTGCTAAAAGAATTTAAAAAAATAAAAATAAAAAGCGAACACGACAAGGCGAAAGAAGAGGCGATGCTCGCCAGTATCGGTGATGGTGTAGTGGCTACTGACAAAAACGGAATCATAATTTTCTTCAATCAGGCCGCGAGAGATATGTTGTCATGGAAAGACGATATGATGGGGAAAAAATTAGGAGACATCTCCCTATTGTCCGATGAAAAGGGAGTACATGTCCCACTAGAAAAACACCCATTGCATACATCTTTAATCAAAAGAAAAAAAATAATCACCTCAAATTATCATTTTGTCAGAAAAGATAATGTGGATCTGGCTGTATATATCAGCGCCATGCCGATAATATTAAAAAACGAAATAATCGGCGCGATTGAGGTTTTTCGCGATATCACCCAAGAAAAGGAAATAGACAAAATAAAAAGTGAGTTTGTATTTTTGGCCTCACACCAACTACGCACTCCGCTGTCTACTATCAATTGGTATGTGGAAATGTTATTATCAGGCGATGCCGGACAAATCAACGATGAACAAAAAAATTACCTTCAAGAAGTTTATGATGGCAACCAGCGCATGGTAGAAATGGTAAATGATTTACTCAATGTTTCTCGTTTGGATTTGGGCACCCTGTCCGTTCAGTTGGTTCCAATCAATATTGTTGATTTAATCGGTGAAGTAGAAAAAGAAAACGCGAGCGCTATCGAAGATAAAAAATTAAATATTAAAAAAAATATCCCTGCTAAATTACCGGAAATAAATTCGGATATAAAAATGATGCGCATGTTGTTGCAAAACCTGATCACCAACGCCATCAAATATACGCCAGCCAAAGGCAGTGCCACAATAAACATCGAACCTCAAAACAAAAAAGAGTATTTGTTAACCGTGGCCGATACCGGATATGGCATTCCAACCTCGGCCAAAGACAAAATATTTACCAAGCTTTTCCGCGCAGAAAACGTGATGGCAAAAGAAATTACCGGTACCGGACTTGGTCTGTATATGGTAAAGTCTATTACCGAACAACTTGGTGGAAAGATCTGGTTTGAATCAAAAGAAAACGCCGGAACCAAGTTTTTTGTATCTTTCCCATTCAAACCAACAACTAAGAAGAAAAACGGGACAAGTGCGCTTGACAAAACCGCTTAACTGTTATACTATTTGTCCTAGAACGATCTTAGAGACAGGGCGCAAATCTAACGCTTTATCTCGAAAGAGACCAGAAGAATCGTGGCTGATTATATATGGTCAGTTTTTTTAATTAAAAATATCGCTAAATCATCTAAGATTAGCCAAATTAATTCAACTATGCCTACAGTAAATCAACTGATAAAAAAGGGGCGTACTAGTAAAGTACGAAAAACAAAAGTACCGGCATTGCAGTTTACTATTGATAACTTGCATCGCCGTAAAACCGTTTTTGCCAAGGGCTGTGCCTTCAAAAGAGGTGTCTGCACCAAGGTTTACACCACTACTCCAAAAAAACCAAACTCCGCTTTGCGTAAAGTAGCCAAGGTTCGCATGAGTAATGGTATGGAAGTTATCGCTTATATCCCAGGTGAAGGTCATTCTTTGCAGGAACACTCTATCGTGCTTTTGCGCGGTGGTCGTGTAAAAGACTTACCGGGTGTTCGATATCATATCGTACGCGGTGTTTATGATACCCAAGGTATCGACAAACGTCGCCGCAGTCGCAGTTTGTATGGCACCAAACGTCCAAAAGCTGCCAAGAAATAATTTAGTCACCTACTAATTTGAATTTAATAAAATATGAGAGGAAAGCAATCAAAACAACGAGTTATTGCTCCGGATCCAAAATATGGAAGCGTATTGGTGGCTAAATTCACCAACTTCTTGATGGAACGTGGCAAAAAATCAGTGGCTCAAACTATTTTTTATTCTGCAATGGATAAAATTGCCGCTGATACCAAAAAAGACCCAATTAAAATTTTTGAAGAGGCTATCAACACAATCCGCCCTCAGGTAGAAGTCCGCTCCCGCCGTGTTGGTGGTGCAAACTATCAAGTACCACTACCAGTTCGTGGTGAACGTCAAAATGCTTTGGCTTTTCGCTGGATCATTGATGCCGCTCGCAACAAAAAAGGCCAGCCAATGTATATAAAATTGGCCACAGTTATTGCTGACGCCCAACAAGGTGTTGGTGATGCTATCAAAAAACGCGACGACGTACATCGTATGGCTGAAGCCAACAAAGCTTTTGCCCATTTTGCTAGATTTGCAAAATAAAAAACAACAATTAAATTAAACTTCAAACTCTATGCCTCGTGAATATTCACTAGACAAAACACGTAATATCGGTATTGCCGCTCATATTGATGCCGGCAAAACCACAACAACAGAACGTGTGCTTTTTTATACCGGTAAAAAACACAAAATCGGCGAGGTGCACGAAGGTGCTGCCGAAATGGATTGGATGGAACAGGAAAAAGAACGCGGTATCACTATTACTTCTGCCGCGACTACCTGTTTTTGGAAAGACCACCGCATCAATATTATTGATACTCCTGGACACGTGGACTTTACTGTAGAAGTAGAGCGTTCTTTGCGTGTGCTTGATGGCGCTGTAGCTGTGTTCGATGGCTCTCAGGGTGTAGAACCACAGTCCGAAACTGTTTGGCACCAAGCCGACAAATACAATGTGCCACGCGTACCATTTATAAACAAAATGGACAAACTTGGCGCAGATTTCTACATGAGTTTAGACTCTATCCAAGAACGTTTGTCTAGAAAAGCGACTGCTATCCAACTTCCAATCGGTGCAGATAGTACTTTTGAGGGGCTGATTGATTTGATAGAAGAAAAAGCCTATCATTTTGAAGGCGCACACGGTGAAAACATCGTGGAAATTCCAATTCCAGCCGATATGGTAGAAAAAGTAAAAGAATACCGGGCCAAAATGGTAGAAAAGGCCGCTGAAGCCAACGATGAACTAATGGGAAAGTTTTTGAACGCTGAAGCACTTACTATTGATGAAATTCACACCGGCATTCGCATTCTCACTTTAAAAAATGAAATGTATCCGGTAATTTGTGGCTCAGCTCTAGCCAATATCGGCGTACAAATGATGCTTGATGCGGTAATCCGTTATTTACCGGCTCCAACCGATTTACCTCCAGTCAAAGGAATTAATCCGGAAACTGAAGCTGAAGAAATTCGCAACCCTTCCGATGATGAACCTTTTTCTGCGCTAGCTTTTAAAATTGCCACCGACCCATTCGTCGGAAAATTGGTTTTCTTCCGTGTATATTCCGGTAAAGTTTCTGCTGGCAGTTATTTGTTTAACTCTACCAGTGGTGAACGTAGCCGTCTTGGACGTATCGTTCGTATGCATGCAAACCATCGCGAAGATTTAACTGAAGTATTTTCAGGTGAAATCGCCGCGGCAATTGGCTTAAAAGATATTACTACCGGAGACACTCTTTGTGATGAAAAAAAACCAATCGTTTTAGAAAAAATCATCTTCCCGGAACCGGTTATTTCCGTGGCCATTGAACCAAAAACTAAGGCTGACCAAGAAAGAATCGGCATGGCTCTACAAAAACTCACTGAAGAAGATCCTACTTTCCGTGTACATACTGATGAAGAAACTTTACAGACCATCATCGAAGGTATGGGAGAGCTACATCTGGATATCATCGTGGATCGTATGCGTCGCGAATTCAAAGTGGAAGCCAATGTGGGTGCTCCACAAGTTGCCTATAAGGAAACTATTCGCACTTCTGCTGAGGCTGAAGGTAAGTATATCAAACAATCCGGTGGCCGTGGTCAATATGGTCATTGTTATCTCAAAGTTGAGCCTCAAGAAGCTGGCAAAGGCTTTGAATTTGTGGACGATGTTAAGGGCGGTGTGATTCCTCGTGAATTTATCCCAGCTATTGAAAAAGGTGTCAAAGAATCTTTGACCCGCGGTATTCAAGCCGGTTATCCGGTAGTGGATATCAAAGTAACTGTCTTTGATGGCTCATACCACGAAGTCGACTCTTCCGAAATGGCTTTCAAGATGGCGGGATCTATGGCCTTTCAAGCCGCTTGCAAAAAAGCCAACCCAGTAATCATGGAACCAATAATGAAAATAGAAGTGGTAACCCCGGAACCATTTATGGGTGATTGTATCGGAGATTTGAATTCAAAACGTGGACAAATTCAAGAAATGTTTGACCGTGGTCAAATGAAGGTAGTAAAAGCAATCGTGCCTCTCGCCAGTATGTTTGGATATGTCACTTCCTTGCGCTCTATGAGTCAAGGTCGTGCCAGTTCTTCAATGGAATTCGGCCATTACGCTGATGTGCCAAACAATGTGGCCCAGAATATAATTACTGGAAAACAGAAATAAACCCGCCTCCGCCAAGGCTTTGGCGGGCAAAACAAAAACCACCCGTCGCGTGAATAGAAAATACTTTTTCTACTCGCGTAGTGCGGGTGGTTTTTTGTTACCTCGCCGTAGGTGTACCCCGTGAGCAGTCGCTCGACGGGGGTGTGCAGGACAACTCATTCCCTCTCACTTCCTTTGGTGTTTTTCACCGCTTGGGCGTGTACTGCCCTTACCACTCCAAAAATGAGCACGCCAAAGCCGAAACCGAGCGCAACTGTGATCAAAATGATCAATGACACCGACATACTGCCTTTCGCCCCGCCCGAAGACGCGATTGTCGCGTGTAATAGCAGAGGCATGCCTGCACACTACCATATTTCACCCAAAAAGTCAACCTTACCGCCCTTGTCCACACCTTTCAATCTTGTTTTTGTATACACTACTCTATACAAACTGTGGATAACTATGTGTATATCCACACCCAGATGTGGATAACAATTTTTTTATACCGCCACCCTCTCTATTTTTTTGGCTAACTACAAAACAAACCTTGTTTGTATACACTAGTCTATACAAACCTATTGACAAAACCCATTTCTCGTGTTATACTAATTATGTAGTTCTTTACTACAACTCAAACGTCCACTTATCAGTGGACATAACCCTACGAACTGCTTAGTTCAAAGAAGTGGATTTACAACTGCTATACAAATACATTGAAGTAGTAGTGGCGAATCTGTACTTCTTGTCCGGTAACCTCAAATTTTCTGCATTTGTTTGACCTTTTGTGTCAGACTCATGCCTGAGGTAATACCATCAAGCGGTCGGAAGGTATTACTGTCTTGGCTGATGATAGCTTCGTCTATACGACGACTTATCTCACCATGTACAGCGCCTTAAGGGCGAGATCCTTAAAACAATGTTTATCGGGATACTACGCCCTTATTTTTTTTCAAAAAATTTTGCTTGACTATGTTTAATAATCTGCTATAATTACTTCCATAGAAAATAACTAACCCATATGGCTAAAACGACTTTTAACAAAGATTTTGTTGCTAAAATAAAAATATTACTCCAACAGGAAAAAGAGACTGTTGAAAAAGAGTTGAGCAAATTTACCAAAAAAAATACTCGTGTTTCCGGTGATTACAACAGCAACTACCCGGAATACGGCGACAAAGACGACGAAAATGCCGCCGAAGTGGCAGAGTACGCTGCCGAAGTTCCATTGGAAGAAAGTTTTGAAAAAACTTTACGCGATATCAACCAATCACTCAAACGTTTGGAGGATGGCACATACGGAATTTGCAAATATTGCAAAAAACCAATCGACGAAAAACGACTGACCGCCCGTCCGACTTCCAACGCTTGTGTTTCCTGCAAAAAGGCCATCACTCAGGAAATTTAATTCAACATGCAAACCAAAAGCCTACAATTAATTGTTTTTATTGTGGGCTTTTTTTTATTTTGCCTTGATCAAATAATAAAATTTTTATCTTTGCGTGTTTTTACAAACAAATTCATTGTTTTAAAATTTTTTGGTTGGAATCCGTTTCAAAATCATGGCGTGGCGTTTAGTTTGCCTTTACCAAATATTGCAACAATACTTTTTACGATACCGATAATACTAATTATCGCTTGGCTTTTGATAAAATACTTTTTTCGCCCAACTCATCTGAATTTTTTTATTGGATTGTCTTTTATTTTTTGGGGGGCGATGTCGAATTTGATTGATCGAGTAATTTACAAAACTACTATTGATTATTTTTTAATTGGCACCGGCGTGATCAACCTCGCCGATGTTTTAATTGTGGCCGGTTTTATCTTTTATCTATTACCGCATAAATTTTTTAAATCGTAATTATGTTTGTCAAACTTCGGTCGGCGGCTCCTGTCGGGTTGAGCTGTTTGCCGGTGGAGGTGGAGGTTGACATCAACAAAGGCCAAACTAATTTTGGCATCATCGGTCTTACCGACACTTCAATCCAAGAGGCAAAGGACAGAATACATTCAGCTATAAAAAATTCAGGATACAAATATCCTTTTAATTTTAGAATTCTAATAAATTTGGCCCCGGCCAATCTGCACAAAGAGGGTCCGGCTTATGATTTACCAATGGCGGTTGGCATTGTTTTGGCTAGTCTTGGAAAAGAACAAAACACCGAGGATACTTTGATGATCGGCGAACTAGCACTCGACGGTTCGTTGCGCGCGGTAAACGGCGTCCTACCGATTGCTTTGTTTGCCAAAGAAAAAGATATAAAAAATATAATAGTTCCACAAGAAAACGCAGATGAGGCTTCGCTGATAGACGGAATAAATGTTTTGCCAGCCAAAACTTTGAAAGAGGTTGTCGAACATATCATTGGAGAGAAAACAATCGAATTGTTTATTAAAAAAAATAACTTACCGGACGAAGAAATATTTAGTCTGGATATGTCGCAAATAAAAGGTCAGGAATTTACCAAGCGCGCACTTGAAATTGCGGCTAGTGGTGGACACAATATTTTACTTTCCGGTCCACCCGGTTCCGGAAAAACTTTGTTGGCGCGTACACTGCCAACCATACTACCTTCACTCACCGAAAAAGAAACTTTGGAAATTACAAAAATTTATTCTATCGCTGGATTGTTGCGCGGAGGTTTAATTCGAAAGCGTCCATTTCGTTCACCACATCATTCTATTTCAAACGTGGCTTTGGTAGGCGGCGGATCACACCCACGTCCCGGAGAAATATCTTTGGCACATCGTGGTGTTTTGTTTTTGGATGAATTTCCAGAATTTAATCGGGGTGTTTTGGAAGCACTTCGACAACCACTCGAGGATGGCACGATATCTATTTCACGCGCTCGCGGTAGTATCCAATTTCCGGCATTATTTATTTTGGTTGCCAGCCAAAATCCTTGTCCGTGCGGTTATGCCAGTGACCCCGAACAATATTGTAATTGTTCAGCATCAACTTTATTAAAATACCAAAAGAAAATTAGTGGTCCAATTTTGGATCGCATCGATTTACACGTGGAAGTTCCAAGACTAAGATTTGAAAAACTCTCGTCAACTGAAAACGGTGAGCCGTCCGCTGATATTCGCAAACGTGTAGAGTGTGCCAGAAAAATTCAACGGGCGCGTTTTTTTGACACAAACATAACCACCAATGCTGAAATGGGAAATAATGAAATAAAAAAATACTGTCAATTAAATTCCGACTCCTTAAATTTACTTGGCGAGGCGGTAGACAAAATGCATTTATCCGCTCGCGCCTATAATCGAATTTTAAAAATATCCCGTACGATTGCCGATTTGGCCAATGAAAAAAACATTTCTTTAAACCATCTAGCGGAGGCTCTGCAGTTTCGAGTAAAACACAACAACTAAAAAAGCATCCTTTGTGGGATGCTTTTTGAAGTTTTTTTAAGTACGATCAATCTTGGCGACTTTGATTTTGATAGGAGCCTCGGCAAAATACACTTCAACGATTGCGCGCTTAACACCAAATTTTCTGGCTTCCGCGCGTGAAGTATCCAACCAAATATCCATACGGCCGTAGCCATAGCGGGAATTCATACGATCATCTACGGTAAAAACTTTTTCACCATAAAGAGAAGGGATTTTGATTTTAGTGCCCATCGGTAACCAGTTGGCGGCTACCATACCATCATAAACATGTTTCCCAGAAGCCGCAATAAACGGAGAATCGTCAGTTTGGTCCGGAGTACTAGTATATGAGGTCAAAACAGTCATTACTGTCTTGTTTGGAGCCTTGACATCCTTTGTCAAGTGGAATAGCTTACCTTCATAGCTTTCAGAAATCGTTAGCTCTTTCTTTGTAAAGTTAGCCAAAATATCAGTTCCTTTGGCCATTACCATGACAGGAAGCAAAGCTTCTACCACTAAAATGGCTATAATAAGAGAAAAATTGATTGTTTTTAGCTTGTTCATTTTGTTTTTTTGGCTAACACTAGCCACTTTCTGTTAATTAAAAAAGATATCCATATAAGATACCTCCTCTTTCATAACGCCTTAGTATAGCTCAAAAAGGCAAATTTGTCAATAGCAAGGGGGCGTAGTATAATTAAAAGGATTTTAACCAAAACTTCATGAAAAAAATTTTTATAATTGCCGGCGCAGTAATTTTGGCCGGGTTTGTATTGAGCACAATATTGGTGGTTTGGATAAGTAAAGATCTACCAGACCCAAACCGTCTAAGTGACCGCCAAATATCTCAAAGTACCAAAATATACGACCGCACCGGTGAGCATTTGTTGTACGAGGTTTATCAAAACCAAAAAAGGACATTGGTTGGGTTAGATCAGATGTTGCCACTTTTACCAAAAGCCATAATCTCCATTGAGGACAAAAAATTCTACGAACATAGTGGGGTGGCAGTATTAAGTATAATGCGGGCGGGTTTTAATAATTTAATTGGAAGAAAAGCAGGGTCCGGTGGAGCATCTACCATAACTCAACAGCTGATCAAAAATACGGTGGTGGGGGATGAGCGTTCTATTTTTAGAAAAATCAAAGAGGCGATATTGGCATTGCGTTTGGAAAAGAAATATTCAAAAGACGAGATTATAAAAATGTATTTAAACGAGGTGCCTTTTGGATCCACCAATTATGGTGTAGAGGCCGCCAGTCAAAGTTATTTTCATAAGAGCGCAAAAGATATCAGCTTGTCAGAATCGGCTACTCTGGCCGCCCTAATTCAGGCTCCTAGTAGATATTTAAACGATATCAATACTTTGCGCAATCGTCGCGATACAGTTTTACGTTTGATGAGCGAACAGGGATACATTACACTGGAAGAAAAAACTCAATCCCAAAATGAAGCGTTGAGAATTTACAAAGGCAACAGTATTATGGATGCCCCACATTTTGTTTTGTATGTAAAACAATTGTTGGCCGATCAGTTTGGAGAAAAACTAGTTGACGACGGTGGTTTGAAAGTAATCACCACGATAGATTATGACAAACAAAAGGCGGCTGAAAAAATAGTCAAGGAAAATGGAGATAAATTTGCCAAACAATCCAACGCCAACAATGCCGCTTTGGTGGCTATTGATCCTAAAACCGGACAAATATTGGCCATGGTTGGTTCGCGTGATTTTGAGAATGAAGAAATCGACGGTCAATTTAATGTGGCGACACTTGGAAAACGCCAACCTGGATCTTCGTTTAAACCATTTGTTTATACCGCCGCTTTTGAAAAGGGTTTTACACCGGACACTGTTGTATATGACACCATAACAAACTTTGATCAGCGCACCAACGGAAACTACACTCCAAAAAATTATGATGGCAAAGAACATGGGTTGGTAACACTTCGCAAATCCCTGCAAGGATCCTTAAATATTCCAGCGGTAAAGGCTCTGTATTTGGTTGGAACAAAAGAAACCATCGAATTTGCCAAACGATTTGGATATACCACTTTTACCGGTGATCCTGGATTAACTTTGGTATTGGGTGGTGCTGAAGTAAATTTACTTGAACATACAAATGCTTATGCTACTTTAGCTGATAATGGAAGCTACCACACCCCAGTTAGTATTCTAAAAGTTACCGACCCAAAAGAAAGTGTAATTTTACAGTGGAAAGAAACCGTGGGAATTGAGGCGGTAAAACCAGAAATAGCTGCAACTATTACCGGCGTACTAACTGATGATATTGCTCGCGCTTATATGTTTGGCAGAAATGGATCGCTTACTTTGCCCGACAGAGCGGTCGCGGCAAAAACCGGTACCACCAACGATTACAAAGATGCTTGGACAATGGGGTATACCCCTTCGATAGCAACGGGTGTGTGGGTAGGCAACACCAAACCTTCACCGATGAAAGGTGGGGGCAACACTTTGGCTGGTTTGATTTGGAATCAGTTTATGCGCGAAGCAACAAAAAACACCCCGCCGGAAACCTTTCCAACTCCACCAGAAAACGATGCCACCAAACCGGTTTTGCGTGGATCAGATGGCGGAATAAAATTAAAAATAAATAGCGTAAATGGGCGTATCGCCACTTCTTCTACACCGCCGGCAGTGGTTGTTGAAAAAACATACTTACCACCACATGATATTTTGTATTATGTGGACAAAAATGATCCACGTGGACCAATGCCTGTTGACCCTGCTGTAGACCCACAATATGAAAATTGGGAAAACTCTCTACGCGAATGGGCACAAAGAGAAAGTAACAACGGTCGTGAAATTTCATTCGAAGAACCACCAACAGAATATGACGATTCCAACTACAATCCGGAATTAATTCCACATGTCCAGATAATATCACCAATGCACAACGAAACAATCAATGGCAGACAAATAAACATCGAAGTAAAAGCCACGGCTCCGCGCGGAATAAAACAGGTTTTTTATTTCATAGATAATGAACAGGTTGGTTCTAGTGAGGTGTTTCCGTTTGGTTTTTCTTACACTTTTAGCAAACTTTATTCAATACAACATGTGTTAAAAGTTTCTGCTATAGATGACCAGGGAAATGCCGGTCAAACACAAATTGTTTTCTCAGTCAACACACCGTTTGATCCAGCTACGTTTAGTTGGGTGGACGGCACAAACATAAAAATATCCAAAGAAGATTTTCCAAAGGCCGTTCAACTAAAACCGATCCTTTGGGATGAAATAAAAAATATAAAAATTCAACTCATCAACTCCAAAGGTGTTGCTAAAAATATTTTTGACTTTAATCACAAAGAAGACACCCTCACCGATGCTGGTTTGTTGGAATTTATCTGGAAAAATTTTCCGGGCGCCGGACAATATACACTAAAAGGAACTCTCGTAAACAAAAACGGACAGACTGAAGAAAAAAGTCTGACCGTTGAAATAAAATAATGTTTTCTTCCCTACATTCCGCCTAAAACGGAAATCATGGACAGGGCCGCGTTGGCCGCCTCCACTCCACGGTTTTCTTTTATTTGAGTGGATCGATCGATCGCGTCTTGGATATCATAGACCGCCAATACTTCAAAAATTACCGGCACACCACACTCTAAGGAGACATTCATACACGCTCGGGCACACTCGTTGGCAATCAACTCAAAATGATATGTTTTGCCTTTGTGAATAGCGCCAAAAGTAATTATCGCGTCATAAATATTTTTTTGGGCTAGTTTTTTTACCGCCAAGGGTATTTCAAATGACCCTGGTACTCTAAAAATTTCTACCTGCGATTCGTCTAGACCTTTTCGAACCAATGTTTCTAGACAGTGCTTTTCTAAATTTTCAACAATTTCTTCCCAAAAAGCACCACTCACTATTGCAATTTTGAGTTCTTTTGTTGTTTTCATAAAATTTAGTTTATTTATTTAAAAACTTTTTTAAATATTTTCCTAAAATATCGGTTTCGATGTTTAACCAGTCACCGATTTTAATATCTGACAACATGGTATTTTCCAAAGTAAACGGAATTATCGCTGTTGTAAAATAATTTTTTCCAACCGATACTACGGTGAGAGAAATTCCGTTTATGGCTACTGATCCTTTTTTTACTACATATTCAAGAATCTCTTTGTTTGTTTGAATTTTTAAAACACTACTATTTCCAACTATTTTTATAGATTTTAAAATTCCGGTTCCATCCACATGTCCTTGAACAATATGTCCGGATAAAAAAGTATTTATTGTCGCTGGAAGCTCCAAGTTTACCGCATCTTTATTTTTTAACCTCCCCAACATGGTTTTGTTTTGTGTTTCCGGCATTACGTCCACAGAAAAACTGGTCTTGGTTGGTTTTCTTACAACTGTCAGACACACACCGTTGATCGATACGCTGGTGCCCTTTTTAATTTTATTACAAAAAACCAAATCAGACGAAAAAACAAAATTTGCGTTATCTTTTTTTTCTAATTTTCCTAAATTTTCTATAATTCCAGTAAACATAAAACAAAAAAACAGTCTATTGTCTTATTGGCATTACTATATAAACAAAACTATCGTCGTTGCTTGGCACAAACAAACACGGACTATCGGCGTTTATTATTTTAATTGTGCTCATTTCTGATTTTATGTTATTTAAGCCATCCAAAACATAACGGTGGTTTAACATTATCGAATTATCGTCGCCGTTTATTTCCGCGCTTATTTCAGAACTGTATTCTCCCGTCTGAGAAGACGTAGAGGCAAGCTTCATCACACCCTCTCGACTGTTTATTTGACAAGATATGGCGTTTACACCAATGGTAGTAAACAAACTGGCCATCTTTATCTCTTTGCTCATTTTGTTGGTGTCAAACACCGCGGAGGTTTTAAATTCTTTTGGTATTATTTGAGCATAATCAGGATAGTTGCCTTCAACCAAACGAGAGACTAATTGAATGTTTCCATAATGCATCGCAATTTGGTTTTCTCCAACCAAAACTCTGACGTTTTTTTCTTGTTCGTCGTTGTCTGCCAAAGACAAGATGTGAATTATTTCCTGTGTTGTTCTTCCTGGAACAATAATTTTAAACTCGCCCTCACCTTGTAGTATTTTTATTTTTTTCTCAGCCAGTCGATAACTATCTGTGGCGGCCATTATAAGGCCGGCATAATAAGAGGTATTAAAACCAAAATACATTCCGGACAATTCCGGTCTAATTTCTGATTTTGCCAAAGATGAAACTGTTTGTCCAAGTCCGTTTTTTAATTGTTCGGCATTAAACAAAAATCCGTTTCCGGTATTTACTGATGGAATAACCGGAAACTCGTCGGCTGGTGTTCCTTTTATTTTTGTGGAAGATTTTCCACAGGTTATTACCAGTTCGTTTTCTTTTACCTCCATTTCTATTTTTTCGTCAGACAACAAACTAACAAAATCGGTTATTGTTCTAGACGGCACAGTAAACGACCCCGGTTCGTCTACTTTTGATCTTATGTGCGCAATTATAGCCAACTCTAAGTTGGTGGTGATTATTTCAGTGTTTTGATCGTCGGCTTTAATCAACACATTACCAAGTATTGGGAGGGTGGTATTCTTGTTGGCGATACCTCCTACAATCGAAAGGGCTTTTGATAAATTTTCTTTTGTGCAGGTTATTTTCATAATTGAGAGGTGTGGTTATGTTGTTTAATTAAGTATATATATAAATAATAATAGTAATAAGGCTGTGGAAAGAGTTAATAAGTCGTTTTTTGTTTTTAAATTAGCCAAAAACAGTGTTGATAATTTTTTAATAGTTCGGTGGAAAACTGTGGGGATAAAAGTGTTTTTTTTAATTTTATTTTTTACTGTTGATAAGTGGTGTTTTTGTTAGCTTATTATTCACAACTTGTTAACATCTTTTGCACACCACTAAGCGAAGAAACAAAACTATTTTTTATATATTATTAATATACAAACGCTGTCTTATTAATTCCAACTCTTGTTTTAGTTTTAAATCATTGTCAATTTCTTTGGTGATTTTTTCGTTGGCATGCATGGCGGTAGTATGGTCGCGTCCACCCAGTTCATCACCAATGGAAGGGAAAGACATTTTTAGGTCATTTCGTAAAATATACATAATTATCTGACGAGGATAAGACAGTTTCTTTTCTCGGCTTTTTCCACAAACATTTTCAATGGAAACATTAAAAAACGTACAAACCGTTTCGATGGTTTGTTGGGAAGTGACGGATCGCCTCGCCGAGGCCGAATCAAAACTTGAAAGGATTGATTTTACCGATTCGGCGGTCGGAGCCATATTTTTTAGTTGGTGGAAAGCAATGATTTTATTTAACGCTCCCTCGAGCTCGCGGATGTTGCTTTGAACAATAGTGGCGACGGTATTGAGTGTTTTGTCGTCCAAAATGAAATTCTTTTCTTGGCATTTTTTACCCAAAATTGCTACTCTGGTTTCAAAATCAGGAGCGGAAACATCCACAATCATACCCCACTCAAAACGGGATTTTAGACGATCTTCAAGGGCGGGAATGGCTTTGGGTGGGCGATCAGAGGTGAGGATTACCTGTTTGTTGGCTTGGTGGAGTTCGTTGAAAGTATGAAAAAATGATTCTTGGCTGGCATCTTTACCGGCAATAAACTGGATATCATCGATCAACAAGGCGTCGATGGTGCGGTAGCGGTTTTGGAAGTCTCTTGCTCCACCACTGCGCAAAGAGGTAATGAAATCATTGGTAAATTTTTCAGCGCTAACGTATAAGATGTTGGTTTGTGGATTTTTTTTAAGCAACTCATTGCCAACTGCTTGTAAAAGATGGGTTTTTCCTAGACCGACGCCACCATAGATGAATAGTGGGTTGTAGGCCTCTCCTGGGCGATCAGCGACCGCCTTGGCGGCAGTAAAAGCCAACTCCGACCCCTTGCCAACCACGAAACTGTCAAAATTATATTTTGGATTGATGTTGAATCCATGAGCCGGCACCGGAGCGTGGTTAATTTGTTGAGCGTAAGACGGCGGTTTTTCTGATTCCGCGCTAACTTGAGGAGTAGAGGATGTGTTGATGATTTTTTCTACTATATTTTTGATATTTTCAATTTTGTATTCCAACTTTCGGATAGGAAGGGCGGTAATTCTTTCCAATGACTGGATGATTTGGTGGTGGTGTTTTTTCTCAATCCAGGCCTGATTAAAGGTGTTTGGAACGCACAAAATAACGTGTCCGTCTTGAAAAGAAACGATCCCAGTGTTTTTAAACCAGGTGTTAAAGTTTGCTTTGGAAATAACCAGCTCTAATTCGGATAGAACCGCCTGCCATATTTCATTGTTGGTCATAAGTTGATTTTTTAAATCTTTTATGTTATTTTAGCACAGATATGTATCAACACAAATGTTGTAAACAACAAAACTGTGCAAAGTATGTGGATAAGTTGTGGATTGTGTGGATTATTGACTAAAAGCTAATAATGTGGTAATATATTCAGCATAATACATTAAATTAAAAGGTATGGCAACTAAACGAACTTATCAACCAAGTAAAAAACATCGTGCCAAGGCGCATGGTTTTCTAGAAAGAATGTCAACCAAGAATGGTCGTACAGTACTTTCCAGACGTCGCGCAAAGGGGCGCAAAAAATTAACGGTTTCTGATGAGAAATCAGGAAAACTATTGAGAAAAGCACACTAAAACCAAAACCCTCGATTGAAACGAGGGTTTTTCTTTGCTATAATGAGAGTATGTATAAAAAAGAAAATCATTTAACTAAGGTGAGGGACTTTAATTTGGTGTTAAACCACGGTTATTGGGTAAATAACCAGTTTTTGAGTTTGAAAGTATTGGAATTAGCCAAAAACGAGGCTTATTTTCCGCCAAAAGAAGATGTGGATAAGTTTAAAAAACAGCTTAAGTTGGCGGTAAGTGTGGGATTGAAGGTGTCAAAAAAGGCGGTTGTGCGTAATAGGGCAAAAAGACAGATTGTGGAGGTTTTGCGGGAAATTATGAAGGGGGAGGCGATTCGTGAAGGATATTATTTGTTTTTTGTGGCGAAGCCGAATATTGTCGGGAAAACATTTGCTGAGATTAGCGGTGAAGTGAAAGTATTATTGAAAAACGCAAAAGTGCTAACAAGGTAATTTAAAAAAATATTATTTCATTTCGCTTTTTTTGCCCGCGGGGGCAAAAGGATGAGCCTCGGGCTCATAACCCGCTCAATTGAAATAATATTTTTTTAAATTATGCGTAGGAACCTTCTTCTTTACATTAAAAAGATAACTATTTTTTTGGGATGGCCGATTGTTTTTTTGATTTGGGTTTATCAAAAGACTGTTTCTCCGGATCATGGGGTGGTGAAAAAATTTTTTCCTTTTGGATATTGTCGATTTTATCCGAGTTGTAGTGAGTACGGAAAACAGAGTATCAAAAAACACGGAGTGGTGATCGGTGTTTTGAAAGCGGTGTGGAGAGTGGTGAGGTGTAACCCGTGGAGTGAAGGTGGTGTGGATTTGCCTTAATCTAAAATTTCTATTGTTTTGTTTTTACTCGTCATGCCGGTGACGATTTTTATTTTGCTTTTTGGTTTATCAAAATAATTCGATAGCAATTTTATTAATGCTTCGTTGGCTTTGCCGTCGACTGGGGCGGTGGTTAGTTTTACTTTTAGGGTGCCGTCGGACATTTTACCGGTGACTTCGTTTTTGGAGGATCTTGGGAGGACGCGGAGTTTTATTTTTGACATATACTTTTCAGTATTTTTAGATCTTCGCGGACTTTGTCGTGGTCGGTTTCTAGATAAAAATTGATGTCTTTTAGTTTTTTATTGGTCAATAGTGATCGAAACCCCGCTAAGCCGATTTTTCCTTCGCCGATGTGTTCATGGCGGTCTTTGTGGGAACCGAGATCGGTTTGACTGTCGTTACAATGGGATATTTTTAGTTTTTCTAGGCCGATGGTATTGTCAAATTGTTTTAATACATTATCTATGGATTCTTTGGTGCGGATATCATAGCCACTGGCAAAACCGTGTTGGGTGTCGTAGCAAACGCCGATGTTGTATTTTTTTAGTTTTTTGTGGTGGATAATTTCAGCGATTTCTTCAAAAGTGTCGCCAATTATTTCTCCACTGCCGGCGGATATTTCTATTAGAAACTGTGTGGTGCCTTTGTAGCCCTTTAACATTTCACCAAGCCCTTCTGCTACCTGCGCGAGTCCTTTGTCGTGCCCTAGGTCTTTGTAGCTACCCAAGTGGGTCATCAAATATGTTGCTCCAAGTAGAGAGGCGCGTTCCAGCTCGGTGCGGACGGTGGAGATGGAGCCGTAATAAATACGGTTGTTGGCCGAGGCGAAGTTTATAAAATATGGTGTGTGTACCACCCATTGTTTTTGGTTGTATTTTTTACATTGCGCCTTGAATTCCGTGGCAATTTTTTCATTAAGTGGTGGTACGCTACCGCCTTGTGGTGAACGGGTGAACATTTGGAAACATTCACAACCAATGTTCGAGGCGTTTTTTGGGGCGTTGACCACCCCGCCGGCGATAGAAACATGAGCGCCAAAAAGCATATATTTATGGTTTACAAGATGAGGAAAAAAGGATAAAATACCTTTACAATGTTATTTTATCACGGTTTTGGGGAAAAAACAAAAAGGCGGGTGAGTTATCCGAAAAAATCGGACAACTGAAAATTCATTAGAAAATGAACTGGTCACAAAGTGTGGCCGGTTGAAAATAATAACTCGATTATGACAAATACAAACAATGATTTTGAAGCAGTTGACCAAATAGCCCGTATTTTTTTCGGTAAAAAAAGCACCTTTACAATAAAGCCACTCGGCGAAGGAAGTAATAATGTTAATTATTTGGTTGATGGTGAATCTAAAATTGTAATAAAACTTAGTAAACCGGATTTTGAGTATAAGGCCTTTTCGGATTACAAAAAAGAAAGCTGGTGTCTCACAAAAGCACACGAATTAGATATTCCATCGCCAAAAGTATTAAAACTTGGGCAACATAATGGCAGAGCTTTTTTGATTGAATCATACATAGACGGTTCGCCCGTTGCTCTTTTGGATGATTCTTCAACATTTTCTGAAGAAGAAAAGTTGAAGGTTTGGAATAAACTTGGTAAATATACGAAAAGAATAAATTCTGTGCCAGTTGTTGGTTGGGGAGAAAATTTGGTGGGCGATGGGGTTTTTGATGGCTCATGGGAAAAACATATCCAGTATAATATAAAAAGCTTAAATGAAGATGACATATTACTTCAAATGGAAGTGTTGGACAAGCAGTTGTCAAAAAAAATAAAACAACTTTTTCAGTCCTTGTGTGATAAAAAGTTTATTTTTGGGCTGTGTCATTCAGATATGGCGCTTAGAAATTCAATGATCGGTAAAGATGGAGAAGTATATTTATTGGATTGGGGATCTGCTCGTGCAGAAATTGTTCCGCATTATGAACTCAATGAAATTTTACGGGCAAGTAAACCAAACGAAGAAACATTAAAAGCATTTTTGGATGGGTATGGAATTTCACAGGAACAATTTGAACAGATGGATTTAGATTTGAAAATTTTAGATCTTTTAAACGAAATAGATACACTTCGCTGGGCGATAGACAAAAGGCCAAGCGCAATTCAGGAATATATAGATCGCGTGAAGATTGCGATTATTAAATTATAATAAATATTAAGATAAAAAATATGCAAAACAAACGGGGGGCGTTAGCAATTTTTGAGGGGTTTAAAATTCGTCGGGTTTATGATGAAGATAAAGAGGTGTGGTATTTTTCAGTGGTGGATATTATTTTTGCACTTACTGAAAGTATTAGTCCAACTGATTATTTGAAAAAATTAAGAAAAAGAGATGCTGGTCTTGCTATCTACATAGGGACAAATTGTCCCCAGGTAGAAATGCCTACTGAAACCGGCAAAAATAGGAAAATTTTAGCCGGCACACCAGAACACTTATTAAGAATTATTCAATCCGTTCCATCCAAAAAAGCCGAACCAATCAAACTCTGGCTCGCGAAAGTTGGCTATGAAAGAATGCAAGAAATGACTGACCCGGAAAAGGCGTTGAATCGTTCCAGAGAGTATTGGCAGAAGATGGGCAGAAGCGATAAGTGGATTCAGCAAAGAATGATGGGGCAGGAAATTCGGAATAAATTGACGGATTATTGGAAAAATAATGAGGTAAAAGAGCAGGATGAATTTGCGATTTTGACAAATATTATTCACGCGGAATGGAGCGACTTGTCGGTCAAGGAACATAAAAGTTTGAAAAATCTCAAAACGCAGAATTTGCGCGACCACATGACAGACGCGGAATTGGTTTTTACGGCTTTGGCCGAACTTTCTACTCGGCAAATCGCCGAGACGATGGAAACAAAAGGGCTGGAGGAAAATAAAATTCCGGCGAAGAAAGGCGGGAAAATTGCAAAAGACGCCAGAGTTGCGCTGGAACAAAAAACAGGAAAAAGCGTGGTGACGGGGCAAAATTTTTTGTTGGCGGGGAAAGATAAAAAGAAGAAAATAATAGGATAAAATTATGATGGGTATAGTTGAAATATTTAATACAATCAGAGATATTCCGTACAAAATACCGCTGACATTAAATGATGCAGCCATAGATTGTTTGGGTAAGCACAGAAAGCTTTTGGAGGATTTGGCCAAAGCAGGGGATCAGGTGCGATTACGAAAATGTTCTTTTTTATGGAGTGAACAAAATATACCAAAAGAAATTTTGGATATTCCACACCAAGATGAATGTGAGCATTTATTTTTAGAAATTTATTTGGATAGTCAGTGGTTGGTGCTTGATGCCACTTGGGATATTGGATTAAAAAATATTTTTAAAATAAATCATTGGGATGGAAAATCTAATACAGAAATAGCTGTGAAACCAATTGAGATTTATCCATATGTAAAAGATATAAATTTATCACATTGTGAAAGCGATCAAGCTGTTTTAGAAGATATTAGAATTAATGGAGATTTTTATAAGGCATTTAATAATTGGTTGGAAGATAATAGGGTGGGTTTATAAAAAATAATAAAACTTAAAGTATGGCTACTATTGAAATTCAATTGGCACAAAAATGTGATAGTAAGAAAGTATCTGAATTATTTAAAGTAATAGACACGGAGCATGCCTGTTTTTCTAAATTGACAGATATGATAGGGTATATTAAAAAGAAACAATGTTTTGTGGCGGTGCAATCAGGAAAAATAGTAGGGGCTATTATTTTAAGGGAGGAGGATAGGGGTTATGAGATTTATTTAATTAGATCTACAGTGAAAGGTGGGGGCAAAGTATTGATTGAATTTGCAAAAAAGAAATGTAAACAAGATAAAATGTTCAAACTTTGGTGCTGGAGTTTGATAAGATATAAAGCCAAGGGGTTTTACAAGAAAATGGGTTTTGAAGAAATCTTTTTATTAAAACAACAATGGCATGGAGAAGATTGTTATTTTTTTGGTCATAAAATAAAATAAAAATATATTATGTTGTGGCAAGATATTGTAATAATGATAGTCAGTGTAGTATTATCTCTCGCGCTTGTTCCACAGGTTTATTATGGTTTTAAAGAAAAGAAAGGGCCGATTGCTTTTATGACTTCTGTTCCTACCTTTCTTGGTTTGTATGTGATTTGTTTTGCTTATTTTACATTGGGTTTGTATTTGTCGGCGGTAATTGGAATGGTTACGAGTACTTTGTGGTTGGTGTTATTTATACAAAGGTGGGTTTATAAAAAAGATTAATTGTTAAATATAAATTTATTTTTAATTAAATAATATGCCTGAAGTAATATCAATACCGGAAAGTGAAAAACCAAAGAATCGTTATTGGCACACTATGTACAGCGAATATGTCCCAGAGGAAGACCTGCCTGGGTGGGGTGAAGAAGGTAGGAGACATATCGAATTTTTGGGTTGTTTGACCGACAAAGAGTTTGAAACATTAATAAAAAATTCCCCTCGTAATGAAGATGGTGAATTGTTGTTGGTAGGTACTCATATAAAATAAATTGTATATTTAATAGTTGTTAATTTTTAATTTAACCCCGATAATTATGTCCAAAGCATATAATTGGTATTCGACTCTTATTAAACCCACTTGGTCGCCACCGTCTTGGTTATTTGGCCCAGTGTGGTCGGTATTGTATGTTTTGATCGCCGTGTCTTTTGGCAAGGTTTTAGTAATGTTTTTAAAAAAAGAAATTCCGTTTATAATTCTGTTGCCTTTTATTTTGAATCTTATTTTTAATTTTGCGTTTACCCCAATTCAGTTTACTTTAAAAAATAATTTGTTGGCGGGGGTGGATATTCTGCTGGTTTTGGGGACTTTGGTTTGGGCGATTGTGGCGATTTATCCGCATGCGCGCTGGGTGGCGTACATGCAAATTCCATATTTGCTTTGGGTTTCTTTTGCTACGGTTTTGCAATTGACTATTACATATTTAAATAGATAATTTAATCTTTAATTTAATATTCTAAACATAAATATGGCCACATATACTAAAAAAAGAATACTAGTTATTTTTACCGGCGGCACTGTAGCTGGCAATGTTGCTAAGAGTAAAATTTCACAGAACATAAAGTCTGATCCAAATAGCTTTATGGCTATATTGGAAAATTCAGTAGATATTGTTAAAAAAAATTGGCATATTGAAATTGATCCGTCTATTTCTGAATTGCTTAATATTGATAGCTCAAACATGCAGCCAGAAAATTGGACGCAGATAGTCGAAGAAATCCAAACTAAATATGATGACTTTGATGCGTTTATTATTCTGCACGGGACCAACACAATGGGATATACCGCCGCGGCGCTAACCTTTGCATTAGAAAATATCAACAAGCCGGTCATACTTACCGGTGCCCAAGTACCCTTAGGATATCTTGGTACCGATTCCGTAACCAACCTGGTTAATTCCCTAAGAATGGCCGTTTGGGGCTATCATGAAATCAAAGGGGTGATGGCTGTTTTTGGCAGTAAGATTATCACTGGGTCAAGAGTGAAAAAAGGCACAGATTTTGATTACGATCCTTTTAAGGCTTTTCAAACCGGCGCTTTGGGTAATATCGGAAGGTTTATGAGAATAGATGAGGCGTCAATGAAAAAACATATCGCATATTTATCCAAGCATAAACCACTGGCGATTCAATCAAGGGTATTAAGTATTAAGAAATATTTTAATACAAAAAGTATAGCTTCACTAACTGAGTTTCCAGGCATGTCAGCTGATATCTTTAAAACATTGGTGGAAAATAATAATATTAAAGCATTTATTTTTAGAGCTTTTGGCGCTGGAGATCCTAGCAGTCATTTGTTTTCGGCTTTTGAATATTTAAAGAAAAAGAAAATTCCAATAGTCGTTACTACTCAAGCACCAAGTGGTGTTTCGAATTTTCAAGTAAATGAAACGGGACAATATTTAAGAGAACACGATTTGGCGATTCCAGCTTATGATATGAGCATTGAATCCATGACTGTGAAATTAGCATGGTTGTTGGCGCAGAAAATCAAATACGAGGATATAAAACAAAAAATGATTGAAGATATGCATGGTGAGATTGTCCTTGAAAACGAATTAATATAAATTTATTTCAAAATCTTTTCTTTCAACCACTGCACCACTTTTTTGTTTTGAATAGTGGCGGCCAAGGTGTCCAGCACCTCTTGGCGCTTTAGTGCTTCATCCACCTTTGGATCATTTTTGTAGGTAATTTTTATTACCTCAATTTCTTTGTCCAATTCTTCCTTTTCCACTTTAATATCATTTTCTTTGGCGATTTGTCTAGATATTAAGGCGGCTTTAACTCGAGTGAGCGCACGCTCCGCAAAATCTTCGGCAATTTCCTCCTCGGTTTTTTTGAGATCCTTTAGATATTTCTCAAACTCAATACCTTGATCCTGTAAACTGTTTTTTAATTCATAAAACATTTTTTGTTTTTCTGATTTGATCAAAACATCAGGCACCTCACTAAACTCACTAGCCAAAATCACTTTTTCTAACAATTCAGCCTCAATACGCTGGTCCTCTTTGTTTTGTGCTTCTTGTTTTAAATTGGTCATCAAAATTTCTTTCAAACCCTCTACGCTTTTTTGACCAAGTTTTTGAGCGAGCTCGTCGCTTATTTCCGGATACTCAATGGAATATACATCATTCACTTTGATGGAAATATCTACATCTTTACCGGCCAAATGTTTTTGGTAATGTTCGTCAGGAAAACGTAAAGAAAATTCTTTGGTGTCGTCTTTTTTCAAGCCGACCAATTGTTCGGCAAAGCCCGGAATGTAATGTGGCTCGCTTAAATACACCTGGTGTTTTGGAGCTTGTCCGCCTTCCACCGGAACTTTGTTGATAGACATATTCATCGCCACTTCTACTTTATCTTCTTTGGTGGCGACGCCTTCTTTTACCACCTCTTTGCCTTGCATCTTTTTTAAATTTTCTATTACTTCATCAATTTGTTTATCTTCCACTTTGATTTCTTTTTTTTCTACTTTAATTTTTTCTGTGTCGCCGAGTTTTACAGTTGGCAAAAGCGCAGCCACGGCCTTGAAAACAAAATCATTTCCCGGAGCCATTTTTTCAATGGTAATTTCCGGCATGCCGATGGTTTCCAATTTTTCCGCTACCACAGCAGAGTGATAATTTTTTTCAACAATGGTCTGCATCGCTTCTTCCAAAATTTTTATTTCACCAACATTTTGTTTGACAATATCATACGGAGCTTTGCCTGGACGAAAACCATGGATAGCGGCGCGCTGGGAAATGCGCAGGGCGGCGGTTTCCATATCCTTTTTGTAGTCCTCCAAAGTTACGGTGATGATCAACTCCACTTGGGATTTCGGGAGTTGTTTGAGGGTGTGTTGCATAGATGAAATATAGTAAATAATGGGTAAAGTGTAGCGTAAATAAGAAAAAATGTCAATAAAAAACGCCCGTGATTGCGTGATGTGGCAAAAAAACGGGCGTTGAATTGGCAGGAAGTAAATTTTGATTTACTATCCACTGATTTTTATCGTTGGAGGTGATCGGTAAGCAACTGTGTCTCCAGTTGCTATTTCAACGTCAAAGCCGGTGGCATATAGGCCGTCCGACACTCCCATTCCAGCAAAACGTTCTCGCCATATAGGTATAAAGTCTTTTTTGTTTACTTCACTAGCTCTCAACTTGTCTAGGCATCCAAACCACTTTTCTAAACCGTTCAAGTGTACGCTTTTTTGAATAAGGCCAAGTTTGTTAGCTTGTGCCATCAACACCTCTTTTTTAACGGTCATTACTTTGTGAAGGAATAAACGAATAAGAGAACTCTGTAAGTTTTGCCATAATTCTGGTGACCAATTATCCGGGTGAAATTTGTTTATTAACCCCAAACTCAAAGGTGTGCCCGGGTCTTGTAAGACATCTTGTATTGTTGCATGCAGGCGTTTTAAATGTTCTTCTGCACAGGTAATAATATCTCTTGCCACATTGGGCACATCAGATGCATCGACCAGCTTCAGATAGCCATCGTTAGTAGTATGTGATATCTCTTTGGCAATTTCGGCACATTCGTCGGCCCAAGTACTGAATGCCTCGGTTATTTCTTTTATTTTTAGTAATGTTTTTTCTATTGTTCTGGCTGCCTCGTTAAACTCGGCTTTGGAAACAACTTCTGATGTGCGCCTGGTCTCGCTATAAGATGCCACAGTGGCTTGCAGTGTGGCCATTGCTTCTTTTAGTGCGGCCATCTTGGCTTGTTGTGCGGCCATCTTGGCTTGTAGTGTGGCCACTGCTTCTCTTAGTGTGGTCACTGCTTCTCTTAGTGTGGTCATCTCGGCTTCTCGTCTGTCCACATCGGCTGGTTGTGGCTCCGTTTCTTGTGTTGGTTTCGCCATAGTTTGGGGAAAGGGTTTTTCCGTCATATTTTAATTTTAGTTAATATAGCACATTTGTGCTCAAAAATTTAATTTTTGTAGCTAAACATAATATATCATGTTGCTAGTTTTATGGCAACATACTGTACATGCGCCTCTTTCTGCCTAGAGGCAGAAAAAACCGCCCGAGTTTTGTGTAAAGGTGAATTGGAAACAAAAAAACACCGAATTTAATTTCGATGTTTTTTAATTTAAGCGTTTAGATCACTCACAAAATTTAAACATTTGCAGGAGGACTTGATGCATTAATCAAAACCAATTTTAAGTATACTTAAAATGTATTACTAAATCATTATAAGTTTTAAGTATGGATAAAACGTGTCAAAAACGTCCATATTACCTGCATCTTGTGTATAACTAATTGACTTTTACTAATTCTCGTGCTATCATAACACCGTGCTTGTGGGGCGTCAGCCCTATTCGGCTAAATGTAAAGCCGAAGGCAAGCATGAAAAAATACCTCAACTTTTGTCGGGGTATTTTTGTTACTATTATGTTAATCAATTTAAACAAAAATCACCCCATCAGCAATCAAATCGAAAGAGTGCTGTGCGAGGGTGATTTGGAAAAACAATAGCGAACAAAATGATGTTGCCCGTCTGCGGTTTAACATTTGTTGACCGCGAGAGGGCCAAAACCCTCACAAGCACCATCATCCTATTCGCTATTTTAGCAAGCGCAAGTATGCGTTTTTTTCGTCAGTGATTCTATATCCACCCGTTCAGCGGTAAAAGTCGGTTTAAGATCAGGTATGGCTTTATTAGCAGCTACCACCCTAAACATTTTTGTGGCATCTTCATTAGTATTAACAAAATTGATTTCTTTCTTATTCAATAATTTCCTTTTAAGATCTTCCTTCATTGACAAAAGTTCGTGCGCTGCCGAGCGAGAAATAAATTCAACTTCAGAAAAATCCAAATCAACCACATTGGTGTTGGTTTTTAAAATAGCGTCTTTTAGCGTGTCGGACAGATCCCTGGAGCCAACGATTTTCGCTAAAATTTCTGATACATTAATTGTGGATTTAGTTTCTTTTACCATACAACTATATTATACCCTACACTTTAAACTATTCCAAATATGGGTAAATGTCAATAACACCATGGGGCTGAGGTATGCGGTATGAAATTATTACTCCTTGCCAATAAAACTCGGGCAATGACACTATTCTTTCTCTGCCTTTATCCGAAATTAATGCGGTATTGCCGGAAATTAAAATAAATTCTCCTCCCAAAGCTTCGCAAATCACTTTTTTTGAGGTTCTTACACCAAAACCTCTTTCTTTTCCCGGTTTGGTGGAATTACCTTTCATTACTTCAATTATTGCTTCTTCGTCGTTTAGTTCCAGTCCTTCTTCTTCTTTGTACACACAACTTAAACCACGGCCACAATCAACTATACAAATGTCAAGAAATTTTTTATTTGGATAATATTGTCCAAATATGTAACCCCTGTCTTTTTTACTATGATCAAAAATATTGGTGACTAATTCGGTAATAGGGTGATAAATAGCGCTTTGGGATCCTTTGATTGAGCCGATAATTTTATTTACCATAGTGGCAAATTGAGTTTCCAGTCGTTCTCGGTCAGCGCCATAATCTTTCTTTAAAACACTTATTGGCACAAAATTTTTAGCAAACTGTAATTGTTGCTGAAATGAATTTATGGTGTCTATTCCTTTTGGAAATTTAATCGCTGATAAGTATGAGGTGTGCTGAGTTGTCCCTATTATGGAGCTTTTGCTTTCGTTGAGATACGCGCATAACGGCAAGATTAACAGAGGAGAGATAAAATTAAGATTGGAAAAATCAAATTCAATAGCGTCTTTTTGTTTTACACCTTTAAATGTTTGATAAAGTGAAGAGAGTTGAGCCACCAGTGTCGTGCTTGTAGGTTGTAGAATTTTAACAGTATGCATATTGAAATTTTATATATGATACCACAAAATTTGTTTTTTGACGAATTTATTTAGGGAATAAAAAAACACCGAATTTAATTTCGATGTTTTTTAATTTAAAGCGTTTAGATCACTCGCGTAATCTGAAAACATATTTTAAAATATTTTCAAATTACGTGGCGAGTGATCAATGTAGATACTATTGCCTCTGTCCCACTCGCTCGCCTGTGCGAGTGGGACATGTTGGTTGGAGTTAGGGCTCAATCCCGTACAAGGGCGCACCCCCAGCGGCCTGATCTGGATGACGATTCATCTGGAGGCCGTTTTCCCGGACCCACACTTCCAGTCGTCTCCAGTCTGCCCCTGTGAAATAAGTCTTCTCACTGTGCCACACAGTGTCTTCCCCTTCCTCGTCACGAACCACGCACTTCACATGGGTGGTGTAGCATGTGCTGACCCACAACGTACCGCCGTTGAGTCGGGCTTGTGCCCTCAGCATGTCAGGGAGGTTGTCGATCAGAGCAGTCATGTGGTCGTGACTCTCCTGAACTATCCTCTGGTCCTCTCTGTCGCGACTTTCCTGCTTGTCTTGGCGTATTGCCACGAGCTCGGATTTCAGGGTCATGTCAGTTCTCCTGGTGGTTGGGTTTCGTGGTTAGAGTTTAGCCACGAACATTAGGTTTCATACTAATTAAAAAAAAGAAAGAAGTCAATGGGGATAGTGCCTTTTCAAATAAAAAACCACCGGTGATTGGTCGGTGGTTTTTGTTCTGTTGTGAAAATGGATTTAAGGGATCCTTCGCTATACTCAGGATGACAGTAACGAGCGACTGGATTCCCGCCTTCGCGGGAATGACAAAAGTGGAACGGACGGTTGAATAAAATTAAAGAAATTATATAAACAACGCCACCAATGCCAAAGACAAAGTGCCTAGCAATTTCACCAACACATGCAGTGAAGGTCCTGCTGTGTCTTTGAATGGGTCGCCGACGGTGTCGCCGGTGACGGCTGCTTTGTGGGCATCACTGCCTTTGCCACCGAGATTTCCCATTTCAATATATTTTTTAGCATTGTCCCAAGCGCCTCCGGCATTGTTCATAACAGTGGCCAAGAGGATGCCGGCGATTGTGCCGACCATTATCAAACCTGCTTCGGCTTCAGCTTTCATTGTAACACCGATAGCTATTGGCACGATTACAGCCAACAATCCTGGCATTACCATTTGTTTCAAGGCTTCTTTGGTGGTGATATCCACACAAGCGGCATAATCCGGTTTGCTTGTGCCTGCCATCAAACCCGGGTCGGCTTTGAATTGGCGTCGGACTTCCTCAACCACTTTTCCAGCGGCTTTTCCGACTGCTCTCATTGTTAAAGCAGAGAAGAAGAAAATTAACATCGCACCAACAAGGGCGGCAACGAAAACCTCCACCTTTGCCAAGTCAACAGTTTGAATATTTGCTTCTTGCAAAAATGCGGAAAAAAGTAAAAATGCAGCTAAGGCGGCACTACCCATAGCATAACCTTTGGTCAAGGCCTTGGTAGTGTTTCCAGCGGCGTCCAATTTATCTGTTCTCTGGCGGATTTCTTCTGAAGCACCAGACATTTCTACTATACCACCGGCATTATCTGTGATAGGTCCAAAAGTGTCCATGGCCAAAATATATGCGGCGGTGGACAACATACCCATAGTAGCCACAGCTGTACCGTAAATTCCACCGGAAGCAAAACCGGTCATTTCTCCTAATTTGTATGAGGCCAATAAAGCGGCGGAAATTGTAACAACAGTGGCGGCAGTACATTCAAAACCAACAGAAAGTCCGGCAATAATATTGGTCGCATGGCCGGTCAAAGAGGCCTTGGCGATATCTTGTACCGGGCGGAATCTGTGTTCTGTGTAATATTGAGTTACGAAAACGAAAACGATACTTGCTGCCAAACCAACCAAACCGGCGTAGAACATCAAAATGCTATTCAACATGTTCATTGTCACGAAGTAAAAAGCAACAGCTGCCAATGCACAGGTAATAAAATATCCTTTATTCAATGCCTTTAGTGGTTCGTCGGTTTCTTTTGCTTTGGCACACAAGATACCAACCATCGCGCAGATTAAACCAAAACCGCGGATAACCAATGGAAAAAGAATACCGTTGATTCCAAAATGTGGATAAAGAGCAACACCCAAGATCATCGCGCCGATATTTTCGGCTGCGGTGGATTCAAACAAATCGGCTCCTCTACCAGCACAATCACCAACATTATCCCCAACCAAATCGGCAATAACCGCTGGGTTGCGTGGATCATCTTCCGGGATTCCTTTTTCTACTTTACCTACCAAGTCGGCTCCAACATCGGCGGCTTTGGTAAAAATACCACCACCTAATTGAGCAAACAAGGCGACTAAACTGGCGCCAAAACCAAAACCTACCAATAGAGCAGGGATCTGGATGCCGGTATAGCCCAAAAGAGTATAAATATAATAAAGACCACTGATGCCGAGCAAACTCATGGCCACAATGGTAATACCGGAAACAGCACCGGCTCTAAAAGCGATAGATAATGCCTTGCTAAAACTTGTTTGTGCGGCCGAGGCGGTGCGGATGTTTGATCGCACAGAAATCCACATGCCGATAAGCCCGGAAAGACAAGAACAAAAAGCACCCAAAAGAAATGCTAAAGAAATTTGCAAACCCGATACCCATTTTCCATTTAAAGCGTAAACACTAAAGAGAACTATGGCCAAAACAACTGACATTATTCCGATAGTTCTGTATTGTCTGTTCAAAAAGGCGTTTGCTCCTTTTTTGATTGCCTCGTAGATTTCCTGCATTTTTGCAGTGCCCATGTCTTGCTTGTTTATCCAGGTGACCAGATAGACCGCGAAGGCCAAGGCAATAAACGAAATGATAACTGGTATAGTTAACATAAGTTTTTGTTATTAATTAATAAAGTTATTTTAATAATTTTAAACTAAATAAATTCAAAAGTCAACGCGAGATTGCCAATGGGTACATTTTATGATAAAATAGCCCAATCGTCAAGGTATGAAATATAACCTTTTGTTAAAATTTTTGCGCTTTTTAGTGTATATAAAGCGATTCTTCTGGTGGATAGGTTCCAGAGTCTTTTTGGTGTTTGCTGGAATTTTTGGTAAAATCTATCGTTTTTTTGCATATATTGGGTTCAAAATAAATTTTTATTTAAAAAAACTTGGAATTGGTAGTGGTGCCGGAGTGATCGCGCGTGACATTCTTCAGCCGATTGTTTTTATATTATTGTTTGTGGTGGCTATTCCACAAACTAAGCTATTTAGTCAAAAAAGCACTTTTTTACCAGGTCAAAAAACATTAGCCTTCAATTTGTTTGGTGAAGTAGAAGATTATAGTTTTGAAGAAGTAACTGCCGAGCCGGCACAAACCAATGTTGTTCCAGCCTACAACTGGCGCGCTGGAATAATAAGCGCAGAAAGTACTTCCAATCAAGTTGGGGCAGTTATTCTCGATCAAGATTTGGCAGGTACATTTGCCGGAGGAATGACTATCAACAAACCACATATAATGACCGGTAGTGTGAGCACGGGTGGCTCCGGTCGTAAGCAGACGGTGGAATATATAGTAGTGTCCGGGGATTCGCTCAGCGGTATTGCCAGTCGTTTTGGCGTGGATGTGACGACAATTTTATGGGAAAATGGACTGACTTCAAAATCAAAATTGAAACTGAATCAAAAAATACTTATTCCGCCAGCTAGTGGTGTGATGCATGTTGTGAAAAAAGGCGACAGTCTGTTGAAGATTGCAAAATTATATGGCGCCAAAGTTGGCGACATTGTTCTTTTTAACAATTTGGATGAAAATGGAAAAGATTTGCGTATTGGTGAAAAGATTATGATACCGGGTGGTGTTAAACCACAAGTAAAAGTGGCTGCAACATCGGGAAGGGTAATAAAAACCACACAATCAAGCTATAATGAAATAATTCGTCCGCCTTCATCTTCGCGAGCGCCAAGTGCGTCTGGTTTTGTGTGGCCATCTGGTGCGCGTACCATTACACAGTATTATGGTTGGAAGCATAGCGGGTTAGATGTTGCCGGACCATTTGAAACACCAAACTATGCGGCCAAAGCCGGTACGGTAGAATTTGCGCAGTGTGGCTGGAATCGTGGGTATGGTTGTTATGTGCAGATTGATCACGGCAATGGCGTGAAGACTTTGTATGGCCACCACTCTCGTTTGTTGGTGTCGCCGGGTGAATATGTGGAAGCCGGACAAGTGATTGGTTTGATGGGAAATACTGGTAACGTGCGTGGGCGTACTGGTATCCATTTGCATTTTGAAGTGATAGTAAATGGTGTGCGGGTGAATCCGTTGGGGTATGTGAGGTAGTTTTGACTTTTTTTACAAAAACAGGTATTATTTGGATAGAAAAACTGGTACCGTCGTCAAGCAGTAAGACAAGGGTCTGCAAAACCCTTATGCGTGGGTGCAATTCCCACCGGTACCTCTAATATGGCGTTTTAGGTAAGATGGGTAAAAAACAAAACCGCCACAGAAAATGACTTTTTCGCTTTTTTTGCCCGCGAGGGCAAAAGGATGCGCCTCGGCGCATAACCCGCTCAAAAGTAATTTTCTGTGGCGGTTTTGTTTTTTTGTTGTTTATTGTCATTCCCGTGGAAACGGGAATCTTGACTATTATCTCTCTCTCATATAAAATGATTCTTATCTGTACCTGTCATATTCGCTCGTTGGGGCGGAAGCAGGTCGGAGGAAGCAACCCGAGCAAGGAGCATTCTCATGTTTCGCAACGAGACCGAGTACATCATGACCGACGCGCAGTGCGAGAAGCTCGTCAACAACTGCAGCCACGCCCGCAGCAGCTACGATGAGTACGAGATGAACGCCGAGGCCCGAAACCGCAACCGTTTCCCGTAGCTCCGTGATCGAGCGAGCTGTCGGGACTTCCGTCGGGCAGGGGGACATGACACCCCTGCCCGACGCCCTACTATTTCACCGCCAGGTGATTTTTTTGTTTTACCCGCCGTAGCTTTAGCGAAGGCGGGTTTGCTAAAAAAGGGAAAGAATAGTAAAATATTGGTTAGATTCCCGCTTTTGCGGGAATGACAATTTTTTATGAAAAAATTTGTAATAATAGACGGCAATGCTATTGTGCATCGCGCCTATCATGCTATTCCTCCAATGCACACCAAAGACGGAGTGATGGTCAATGCGGTGTATGGATTTACTTCCATGTTACTCAAGGTTTGGAAAGATTTAAAACCCACTCATTTGTGTGTGAGTTTTGATGTCGCTGGCGGGACTTTTCGTCATGAAAAATATGAAAAATATAAAGGCACGAGAGTAAAAGCCGACCAAGAACTATATGATCAAATGCCGATGGTTCATGAAGTGGTGGAGGCCTTTAGTATTCCGATTTATGAAAAAAGGGGTTTTGAGGCGGACGATGTTATCGGTACGGTGGTAAAAAAAGTAAAATCTGAAGTCGACGAAGTGTTTATAGTGACGGGGGATATGGACACCTTGCAGTTGGTAGATGAAAAAATAAAAGTATTTACTTTGCGCAAAGGCATGAACGATGTGGTGGTGTATAATCCGGACGAAGTAAAAAAACGTTTTGGTTTTGGGCCGGAGTTGGTAATAGATTACAAAGCATTGCGTGGTGATGCCTCGGACAATATCCCCGGTGTACCGGGGATTGGTGAAAAAACCGCTACGGAACTAATTTTGAAATTTGGTGATTTAAAAGAAATATATAAAGTGGTGTATAAGGAAAAAGAAAAAAAGAAAAGCGAATTGTTTAGCGCTTCGGTTTTGCAAAAATTAGTTGATGGAGAAAAAAGCGCCCAGATGAGTTATGAATTGGCAGCCATAGATTGTGCGGTACCGGACTTGCGTTTTACACTAGACGATTGCGCGATCAGTGAATTTGATCGTGAAAAAATAATCAAACTATTTCAAAAATTTGAATTTGTTTCTCTGCTTAAACGCATCCCCGGATTCGAACATATAATAGAAGGTGAACCGGAAAAAAACAAAACAACCAAAAGTAAAAAAATAGCGGATTTAAAATTTAAAGAAGTAGAAAATAAAAATGAGATAAAAGAGTTGGTTGAAAAAATTAAAAAACAAAAACAGTTTGCCTGCAAAGCGGTGTTGAATGGAAAGGATGTTTTGACCAGCAGTCTGTTGGGCCTGGTGGTGATAGTAGAAAATGAAGGTTGCTATATAAAAAATAATTTGGTAGAGGAATTTTTGCCGATTTTCGCGGATGAAAAAATCGAATTGGTTGGTCATGATTTGAAACAACTGATCAAGGTTTTATTGTTACAAAAACAAGAGATAAACAATTCTTTGTTTGATGTAATGGTGGGATCATATTTGCTTAATCCGGGCAGTCGCGCTCATGATAGCGCCAGCGTGGTATTGAAAGTTTTGGGAAAAGAATTGAAAGTAGGGAGTGGTCAAGAAAGTTTGTTTGGAGTGGATGCCAAAGCTATCGCTCAAGAATTATTTTTGTTAAATCAAACTGTCGATAAATTAAAAAACGAATTGGAAAAAACAGACAACCTAGGTTTGATGCAAAAAATAGAAATGCCTCTGATTTTTGCCCTGTCGCAAATGGAATTAAATGGCGTGTCGGTGGATTTGGAAATGTTGAAAAAATTATCTTTGGAAGTAAATGAAAATATTAAAAAAGTTTCTAAAAAGATTTTTGATTTAGCGGGCATGGAATTTAATATTTCTTCGCCACTGCAATTGCGTGAAGTGCTATTCGACAAATTGGGAATATCGGTAGAGGGAATTAAAAAAGGCAAGACCGGCCTGTCCACTTCGGCGGAACAGCTTGAAAAAATGCGGGGGTTGCATCCGATTATTGATGAGATTGAAATTTATCGCGAGTTGTCCAAATTGCAAAATACTTATGTAGATGTTTTGCCGACCCTAATCAACAAAAAAACCGGACGCATTCATACGACTTTTAATCAGGCGGTCACAGCCACCGGCAGACTGTCCAGCTCTGATCCAAATTTACAAAATATTCCGATTCGGACCGAGATTGGGCGTGAGGTGCGCAAAACATTTGTGGCGGAAAAAGGAAACATATTGGTGAGTGCGGATTATAGTCAAATCGAATTGCGTATTGTAGCATCATTGGCACAAGATAAAAAAATGATGGAAATTTTTGAAAAAGATTTGGATATTCACAAAGCTACAGCGGCGGCGATAAATAATGTGCCCTTGGAACAGGTAACCAAAGAAATGCGTCGTAGCGCCAAAGAGATAAATTTTGGCGTGCTGTATGGTATGGGTACCTATGGTCTGAGTTGGCGCGCGGAAATTTCACATGAACAGGCGAAAGATTTTATTAAAAAATATTTTGAACAATTTAGTGGAGTGAAAAAATACATCGATCAGACTTTGGAGTTCACCAAAAAAGAAGGATATTGTGAGACTCTGTTTGGGCGCCGACGATATATTCCAGAATTAAAGTCGCAGAATTTTCAGTTGCGAAGCGCGGCCGAGCGTATGGCGATCAATCATCCGATTCAGGGTACGGCGGCGGATTTGATCAAGCTGGCGATGATCGACGTGCAAGATGCGATTGCCGGCAACGAAGAAATAAAAATGATTCTTCAAGTGCACGACGAGTTGGTATTTGAAATAAAAAAAGGACAAGAGGAAAAAGTGAGTCAAATGGTAAAAGAAACCATGGAAAATGTAGTGAAACTGAGAGTGCCGGTGAAGGTGGAGGTGAATATTGGGCATAGCTGGGGGGAAATGAAATAAAATTTATAAACAAAAAACCACCCTTCTCTCGGGTGGTTTTTTGTTGTCTTCTTAAACCTAAAGGTATTAAGTTGAAAAAGATTTTGCGCGCTTTGTTGGATGGTAGCGCGCGACCGGTTATGGGTTACAGAAAGGAGATGCTAATCGACGGCTGGATGAGAAACGACCAGTCACCGTCAAGCATTTTGCCTGGTCCGAAAGACAAGGACAAGGCAACGCCATCTGCAACTTTGTAAGTCGGACCTCCTCCGACAGCCAGCGCTGTTGTCGACGGTTTCCCGCCGTAACCAATGTTGCGCTGGAACAGTCCGCTGGCGTGGACAGACCACCTGCCCACCAATGCCATCGCACCACCCACGGCTATCCGCAGGGATGGTTTGAAGACATCGTTCGGGGTACCCACCCCTACCCCTCCGATGAGGGACACCGTCTCTGAGATCTTCTCAGAAACAGTGAAGTCGATCCGGGTACCCACCGGTCCGGGGGTACCTCCGTCCTTGAGCAGGACGACGTATCCCTCCCGGAAACTGAGGCCGGGGGTGAGCCCGATGGCCGTGGCGGCCGTGAGAGAGACGAACGCGAGCACGAGAACGATGAGGGTCGACTTCATGGTATTCTCCCCGGACATAAGTCCGCCCACCTGCACTGGTCAATCGAGTCACATTTGTGAACCCATATTGCTTGTGCCAGACGAGGTAGTAAAAAGCAGTTTTGCCGTTCACTACTCCGTCTGGCAGTTGTAAAGAACTTCATTACGGTTATTCATCGTAACAGCAAAGTATATCACATATTCATAATCTTGTCAAGGGTATTTTGGCTAACTTTAGCCCAAAACAGTCACATTCCACTTGACAACAATCCTAGCAAGTTGACAATTTTGGCTAAGCATATTATAATGATGTTATCATAAATAATATGACAATATGTTAGAAAATGAACTAGCAAAATTAGGCTTTGGTAAAAATGAGGCTATTGTGTACTTGGCCTTAATAGATTTGCAAAAAGCCAAAGCCGGTCAGATAATCAGCAAAACAGGCCTTCATCGCAACCTCGTCTATACTGCCTTAGAGGAACTGGTCAAAAGAGACATGGTATCCAAGGCCGAACGTAAAGGTGTTTTTGAGTTTTCGGCGAATGGCCCAGAACATATAATTGAAGATTTGGAGAATAAAAGAAAGACCGCAGAAAACCTAGTCTCCGAACTACAAAAAAGACACAAGGTTGGAATGCGTGAGGTCGGTGTGTTTGAAGGAGTGGAGGCAATAAAAAATACTACCGAAAGAAGTGCTGACGCGCCACCGGGCGAAACAATGTATGTGCTTGGTGCAACTAGAGAATCAACCGAAGGTGGTTCGTTTGATTGGAAAGATTTTCACAAAAGAAGGATTAAGAAAAATGTTAACTTTAAAATTCTCTTTGACCACACCGTCGAACAAGAAATTTTAGATGATCGCAACAAAAAAGATCTTACAGAAGCGAGGTATCTGCCGTTTGATGCCAAAATGCCCCTTTGGTTTAATTTTTGCTATGACAAATTATCTATCATGGTAATCGACGAAGATCCACTGGTTTTTCATATTCGCAGTCGTACGGTAGTGGATGCGATGAAAAAATATTTTGAATATTTTTGGAGTCAACAGGTGGTGGTAGAGACCGGGATTGGTTCTTTGAAAAAAACTATTTATAAAATGTTGGATGAATTAAAAACAGGTGAAGAATATTTTGTGTTGGGCGCTTCAGCCGGAGATGAAAATGGTGTTGTCCAAAAATTGTATGATGAATTTCATACGGATAGAATTAAAAAAGGAGTTGTAGCCAACATGTTGGTATATAGTGAATCTTTTGATCGAATTAAAAAAAGATTTGTGCAGTCTGGTGACGGTATGGAAAAAATTAGTCATCTGAAACTTTACGCGTCGGCTCCAAAAATTCCGATGCAAATAAATTTGTTTCACAACAAGGCTTTTATTATTTTGTATGGCGAAAATCCTACCGTGATTCATTTTGCACAGCCCGAAATATATGCTGGTTTTAAATCGTATTTTGATCAGCTGTGGGGGAAAAAAATTTAATAGGTATTTAATTTAGTAGAAAATGAGTTTTAAAAAGGAGGGGGTATGATAATTTTTATAGACGAATCAGGTATTCATAAAAAAGTAGGGCATTCAACTATTTCTTTTGTTTATTTACAAGCAAAAAGTATCAAAGAAATGGAAGAAGCGGTTGTTGAAGTAGAAAAATTATTATGCATAAAACCGTTTCATTGGTCGGATTATGGTTCAACAAATGGATGGAAAAAACGAGCAAGTTTTCTTACTGTAGTGAGTAATTTGGATTTTTCTTTTAAACTAGCCATTGTAAATAATCCAATAAATTATAATATTGCTTTTGAAAATATTTTTCAGCATTTAATAATAGAACACAATATTAAAAAAATAATTATAGATGGTAAAAAGTCAAAACGATATGAACAAAAACTAAAAAAGGTTTTGCGTGATAAAAATATTTCTGTAAAGAAAATTAGATTGTTAAGGGACGAAGCGTCGGCGGGCTTGAGATTAGCGGACGCAATCGCAGGATTATTTCGTTCTCACGCAGATAATTCCACAGAGCAAACTATTAAATTAACTAAATTATTTGAGAAAAAAATAACCGTCCAGCTTGTGGACGGTCAGATGACTCGGTAGCCTTACGGCTTTCCCCTTTCGGCGGATTTGTCCCGAGTTTCTTGTTACCTGAATATACTGTATCAGAAAATTGGGTAGTTGTCAATGCGGCGTATATTATATGAGCACTATTTTAAACACAAAAACTAAATTTAGTGAATCGTCAGATTTGTTGTTGTCAGTTTTAAAAGAGGCGCAAGATGAAAGAAAAACTGGCAAGCAATTGATTTTTAAAAAACCCAAAGATGCGATGACTTTTGTGGATAAAATAATTGTGAAAAAGAAATAAGATTTTTATAAAAAAACCGATCGCAGATGGCAGTCGGTTTTTTTTATTATCTTCTTAAACCTAAATATATTAAGTTGAAAAAGATTTTGCGCGCTTTGTTGGACGGTAGCGCGCAACCGGTTAGAGGAACAAATGGATCCGGGAAAAGAACTCCAGATTGACCGCACTGCCGCCGAGGGAACGGGCGTGTAGTGCAAGGTCTGTGCCGAAGTTTCTTCCGAAGCGGAGGAGGACGTTCGGGCCGCCACCGTGCGAAGCCGTGCTGAAGTCGTGGAAATCGCCCCATGACTCTTGCTCGGCACCGATGTGCAGGAAGCTCGTTACCTGGTATTGAGCCTGCACGAACCAGTAGAATGCACGGGACGTCGGTCGTTCTTCAAGATCCACCCACCCCCAGAACTTGCCGATTTTCGGGGCGAGGCGGAGCGACACAACCATCTCATCCGGCTTGAACGTCCAGCCCACGGTAGGGCTGATTGTCAGTTCCGGAATCGGTGTCCAGTCGAACGAGCCGTAGATCAACGGTGCTACCTCTCCCAGCAGATTTCCAGCCGGAATGAAGTGAACAGACGCGCCCAACTGCTCGCTGAACTGGTTGGAGCCATGGATGAGCATCCTGACTCGACTGGCGGAAAATGTGTCTGCACCGGCTGTTGTGGTGGAGAACCCCACAATCATCGCCAGTGTTGCGACAATGAACCTCTTCAAAATAGTCTCCTTTGAGTCAACGAACGGTGTCAGAGGCTGTAGAAAACTTCTCAGCATGACACTGCTTTGTATCATATTTTTCTATATTTGTCAATCATCCAGAAAAGTATTACAATATCCCCGCTATGATAATCTACATCCACGGCGCGGACACTTTCCGTAGTCGGCAATATCTCAAAGAGCAGGTTGAACGATTCAAACAAACACGTGATCCACAAGGGTACAACGTGGTTTTTGTTGATGGGAAGAAATCTGAACCAGGCAAGGTTTTGAGTGAAGTCATCTCGACACCGTTTTTATCTGAAAAACGCCTAGTAGTAATAGAAAATATTTTATCTACTTCAGACAAAGAACTTTTGGTTGAATTAATTCGACGTATCAAAGATAATAAAATTCCTGAAAGCAATATCATAATTTTTTGGCAGGGCGAAGGGTTGGGTAAAGTGAAAGAAATAAAAGAGCTGGAAGGAATGTTAAAAAAAGAAAAATATGCTCAAGAGTTTTCTCTGTTGGTTGGGGTGCAACTCACCGGTTTTATCGCCAGTGAAATTAAAAAACGTGGCGCAAAAATTTCCACTACGGCGATAAATTATTTGGCGCAAAATGCTGGCAAAGATGGTTGGTTTTTAAATTCCTTGTTGGATCAACTTTGTGCTTTTGGCGGTGAAAAAGAAATTGGAGTGCCGGAAATAAATTTATTTTTGGAAGAAAAAGTGGACGACAATGTTTTTAATATGGTGGAGGCGATTGTGTCAGGCAACAAAAAACAAGCCTATAAATTGTTGACTGAACAGCGCCGTTTGGGCGAAGATGATTTCAAATTATTTGGTCTGATTGTTTGGCAGTTTCGGATTTTGTTGCAGATGCGCAGTCTTTTTGAACAACAGGATAATATCACCAGCGATATTATTGCCAAAGAACTTGGCCTGCATCCATTTGTGGTGAAGAAAAACTTGTCATTGGTTAAGAAATATAACAAACAACAGATGGTCAAAATATATGATCAGTTGTTGAATATGGATTTTAAAGCAAAAACCGGGCAGGCTGATCTGGGGTTAATGCTGGATTTGTTTATCGGTAAAAATTAAAAAATAATTATTAAAAAACTCTCGTTTTAGCGAGAGTTTTTTGTTGAAGTGTTTTGATTATTTTTTTCCAAGCTTGTTTACTTTTTTCATCAAGCGAGAAAGTTTGCGAGCGGCAGTATTCTTTTTGATAGTGCCGTGTTTTACTGCCTTGTCCAGAGCTTGTTGGGCGTTGATAGCCAATTTTTTGGCTTCTTCCAAAGAAGTGGATTTGGTAGTAATTTTGATAGCTTTTTTGAAAGCTTCTTTACGATTTTTATTCAAAACCGCGCGTTTTATTGCTTGACGCAAAGCCTTTTTTGCATTTTGTTTATTTGGCATAGTGTATTTAAAAGTATCTATTAAATTGAGAGCGTGGCTATGTTAACATTTTTTTTGGTTTTTGTCAATGCTAGGTTTGTAAATCCAGCTTATTCTGATCTAAATCCCGTTCGAGTTGTTTTTTTAACTCTTCTAGATTTTGGAATTTCATTTCAGGACGTAGGAATTGTTTTGTGGTTACCTCTATTTCTTGCCCATAAAGATCTTGAGAAAAATTCAAAATATGAACCTCCAGGCAATCTTCTTGGCTTAGCGAGTTGTGGCCGTAAAACAACAGACCGGAATATGTTTTGTTTTGCCACCCAACAGTACAGGTATACAACCCCTTGGTTAAATTTTTAGCCAAAATTGGGTTTAAATTGGCAGTGCGGAAGCCAGTTTGGCGACCTAGACTTTGCCCGGGTAAGACTTGACTGCGAATGATTTGTTTTTTGTTTTTCATAATATTGTCGGTTTAGTATATATGTTTATGCTGTTTCTGGCAAGGGCGACGATAGACAAGAGCCGGTTTATTTGTTAAAATAATTGCAATATGTCAAATTGGAGAAACGCAAAATTAAAAAAACTGGCCAAAGCATTTTTATGTTTGAAATCTGAAAAAGATGTAGAGAATTTTTTGCGTGATTTGTGTACGCTGGAGGAATTGGAAGAGTTGTCCGGTCGTTGGGAAGTGGCCGAGATGTTGAACAAAGGTGTTTCCTATCGAGATATTGCTGAAAAAACCGGCGTCAGTACTACCACTATCACTCGTGTGGCGCACTGGTTGGAGTATGGTGAGGGAGGATACAAAATAGCGCTAAAGAAAGGTAAAAAAAAGCCCACTAAATAAAGTGGGTTTATTTTGTCCACAGGGTTGGTTTGACAGATTATCGGTAGTGTGTTAATGTGTTAATACATTGATACAGTATGAAAAAGAAAACTTTCTCAAAATTTACCAACCATAAACAAAGCCTTGGGTAGCACACCTAGGTCAGGTTTGTTGTTCGAGGCAAAATCGCTTAACATGGCGATTTTTTGTTTATTAGCAAGGAGGAGAGGGGAATGGCAGATCTTTACCGGTGTCGTAAATGTGACGGGGAATTTCCTCGTGAGCAAATGGTTCCGAACACATGGTCAAACACGGGCAAGATTGAACATGGCGACTCAACATGTAGGTCTTGCTCCGATAAGCGTGAGAAACGTTTGTCGGAACAGGGTCGTTGTTTTCGCTGTGAGGTTGAAATCGCCATAGACGGCGATGGCCTTAGGAGCTGTGGTTGTGCCGGTGGCATTCAAGGTCACTGACATCAAAGCGGAGACGGGGGCGCGCCGCTATACAAACAGCGCCCCCACCAAACTAATTTTTAAATAATTTTATTAATCCATTAACTTAAATTTATGTTAGACGCAAAAACAATTCAGTCGGTAGAAATAACTGGAGAGGGTTTAACACCGGAAAAAGTGGTCGCGGTCGCTCGTTATGGCGCCAAGGTTTTAATTTCTTCTGCGGTTGTCAAAAAAGTTCAGGAAAATTGGGATGCTTTAAATCAGATGATGGCCGAAGGACAAATAATGTATGGCACTAATACCGGCATTGGTGCGTTTGGTAATGTGGTTTTACCGCCGGAGCAAACAGTGGAGCTATCTTATCGTATGGTGCGCGCGCATGCTTCAGCTGTCGGTGATCCGGCGCCGTTGGAAATTTGTCGCGCCACCATACTTTTACGGACGAATGTATTGGCCAAGGGGTATTCCGGGGTGAGGCCGATTATTTTGGAAACTATGATTGCGATGCTCAACAAAGAAGTAACGCCGGTTATTTATGAAAAAGGATCGGTGGGTACCAGTGGAGATTTGGCTCCACTTTCTCAAATGGGACTGGTGGTTTTTGGTGAAGGTGAGGCGTGGTATAAGGGTGAACGGTTGTCAGGTGGTGAGGCTATGAAAAGAGCAGGTATCGAGCCGGTAAAATTGATGTATCGCGAAGGGTTGGCGTTAATTAACGGCACACAATTTATGAGCTCTTATGGTTGTTTTGCAATTTATGAGGCTGATCGGTTGGTTCGTAATTCGGAAATTTCCGCATCCATGTCGATCGATGCTCTGAACTGTGTGGAGTTGGCTTATGATGCGCGCTATCATGCTTTGCGTCCGTATAGAGGGCAAAATGATTCGGCGGCTAATTTACGAACCTTGCTGGCCGGCAGTGAAATATTAAAACAAAAGAAAATAAATGTTCAGAGCGCGTATAGTTTGCGTTGTACCCCACAAGTAGTTGGAGCATGTCGTGACGTTTTGGATTACACACGCCGACAAATTATGATTGAAATTAATGCTTGCGTGGATAACCCACTATATGTAACCGCGGATAAGGCGTGTTTGACTGGTGGTAATTTCCACGGTGAGCCGATTGCTTTTGCAATGGATTTTTTGGGGATTGCTATGAGTGAAATCGCCAATATTTCTGAACGTCGAACAAATAATTTATTGGATCCGGCTTTGAGTGGTGGTCTGCCGGCTTTTTTGGTGGAAGGAAAAGGTTTGAATTCCGGTTTGATGATAGCGCAATATTCGCAAGCGGCCTTGGTGTCGGAAAATAAAATTTTGGCATCACCGGCTAGTGTGGATAGTATTCCGGTTTCTGCCAATCAAGAAGACCACGTGAGTATGGGGACGTTGGCGGCGCGCAAATGTATGGATATAATTAAAAATGCGCAAATTGTTTTGGCTGTGGAATTTTTGGTGGCGGCACAAGCCTATGAATGGCGCAAACCACTCAAATTTTCGGATGCAGGTGAAGTGGCTTATGGTACAATTCGATTAGTCAGTCCAAAAATAGTTGACGATCGTGAATATTATCGCGATATAGATAAGGTAGTGGCGATAGTGCGTGATTATTCTATTATTTCAAACGTAGAACAGGTAGTTGGTGAATTAAAATAAAAACATGAAAATTACAATAGCACAGTTGGCTCCAAAATTGGGCGATAAAAAATATAACCTGAATAAAATTGAGGACGTTGTCAGTGGGGCAACGTCCGACATGATTATTTTTCCGGAAATGATGACTACCGGATATATGTTGGATATGAATGAGTTGGAAAAATTAGCTGAACCGATAATTGGCGAAACGGTAGGGGAATTAAAAATAATAGCTCAAAAATATAGCAGTGTATTGGTAGTTGGGATGCCGGAAAAGTGCGGAGATAAAATTTTTAATACCGCAATAGTGGTTGGGCCAACTGGTTTGATTGCAAAACACCAAAAAACGCATCTTTTTTTGGAGGAAAAATTAAAATTTGCGCCGGGAGAAAACGCGCCGGTTTTATTTGAGTGGCAAGGGGTAAAAATTGGTTTGGGTATTTGTTATGATTATATGTTTCCTGAATATTGGCGCAATTTGGCCTTGAAAGGAGCACAAATTTTTATCAATCCGGCTAATTTCGTATTTAATTATGGTTTTTTTATGATGAGGGCGCGGGCGATAGAAAACGGTGTATTTGTTTTTTGTGTAAATCGTACCGGCGTTGAGCGTGGAAATAAATTTTTTGGCGATAGTGAGGCGGTGGACAACCGTGGAAATGTTTTATATAAAGCCGGAAAAAACGAAGTGATAAAAACCATCACCATAGATCCTGAAAATACCAAAAATAAAAAATGGAACGAGTATAATGATCTGTTTTTAGATCGTCGACCGGAGCTGTATTAAAGTTAGACAAAAGCCAACTTATCTGTTAAAATGGCTTTGTATTTTTAATGTAAAATATATGTCAATTTTAGTTTCCGGTTCGTTGGTTTATGACCACATCATGAATTTTCCGGATAGTTTTAAAAATCATATCATGCCGGAGCAGATACATATTCTGAACGTCTGTTTTATGGTAGATAAACTGGAGCGTAGTTGGGGAGGTACAGCTGGAAATATTGCTTTTACTATGAAGATGCTGGGAGGGGAACCGTTGCTTTTGTCGGTGTTGGGCAAAGATGGACGAGATTATTTGGAGTATATGGAAGATTTTGGTATAAAAACCGATTATATTTTGTCAGACAAAAAAAGAGTGACGGCATCAGCATATATTACCACTGACGCGGACGACAACCAGATCACAGCTTTTTTTGGCGGTCCCTTGTCGCTGGCCAAGGATAAAAAAATTGCGGATTTAGTAAAAGAAAAATTTAATTTAGCTCTGATCTCTCCTACCGACAAGGAAGTGATGATGCAACATTTGAAAGAGTGTAAAGAAATGGGAGTTAAGGCGATTTTTGATCCCGGTCAACAGATTACTGCTTTTTCGGAAATTGAATTAAAGAAAATGATCAGTCAGTCGGAATTCGTAATTGGAAATGATTATGAAATAAAACTTTTGCAAGAGCGTACCGGTTGGAATGAAGAAGAAATTTTGAAAAACACCAATGTTTTGATTACCACTTTGGGAGAAAATGGATCAGTCATAAAAACAGCCGGCGGTGAAACAGTAACAGCGGGAGTTTGTCCGCCAATGTCTTTTGATGATCCAACTGGCGCGGGTGATGCTTATCGCGCTGGGTTTTTTGTTGGTTATGAAAAAGGTTTTGATTGGAAATTGTGCGCCCAGATTGGGGCGGTAGCGGCCAGTTATGCGATTGAGACTTACGGAACACAAGAACACAAATTTACTAAACAAGAATTCTGCGAACGTTATGAAAAAACATTCGGAGAAAAATTGGATTTTTAATAATAATTTAGATTCCCGCTTTCGCGAGAATGACAAAAATATGAAACAAGAATACAAAGTAAAAGATATTAGTTTGGCCGAGTGGGGGAGGAAAGAAATCGAGATCGCGGAAAAAGAAATGCCGGGGTTGATGTCGATTCGCAAAAAATACGCGATCAAAAAGCCGTTGAAAGGTGCAAATATTACCGGTTCTCTGCACATGACTATCCAGACTGCGGTTTTGATTGAAACACTCGTGGTTTTGGGTGCAAAAGTGCGTTGGGCCAGTTGTAATATTTTTTCAACCCAAGATCAGGCGGCCGCGGCCATTGCGAAAGCCGGCGTGCCGGTGTTTGCGTGGAAGGGTGAAACACTCAAAGAATATTGGTGGTGTACCGAACGCGCCTTGGATTTTGGAAACGGCGCTGGACCGGATTTGATCGTGGACGATGGTGGTGATGCTACCATGATGATTCACAAAGGTGTGGAAGTGGAAAAAGATCCAAAAATTTTAACCAAAAATTATTCCAAAGAAGGTGAGGACTTTCGCGAGTTGATGGAAATTTTGAAAAAAGAATACGCGAAAAGTAAAACACGTTGGACTGGTGTGGCCAAAAAAGTAAAAGGCGTTTCCGAAGAAACTACTACCGGTGTGCATCGTTTGTACCAGATTTTTAAAGAAGGAAAGTTGTTGTTTCCGGCTATCAACGTCAACGATTCGGTTACCAAAAGTAAATTCGACAATATCTATGGTTGTCGCCATTCTATTGTGGATGGTTTGAACCGCGCGATGGATGTAATGCTTGGTGGTAAAGTGGCGGTGGTTTGTGGTTATGGTGATGTAGGCAAAGGTTGCGCCCAAGCGCTAAAAGGGCAGGGCTGTCGTGTGATAATTACTGAAATTGATCCAATCTGCGCCCTGCAAGCCTCTATGGAGGGATATGAAGTGAAAACTATCGAGGAAACATTGGGTGAAGGGGATATTTATGTGACCGCGACTGGCAATTTGGGAGTGATTCGCTTGGAACATTTGTTGAAAATGAAAGATCAGGCGGTGGTGTGCAACATTGGACACTTTGACAATGAAATTGAAGTGGAAAATTTGAACAGAGCCAAAGGTGTGAAGAAAATAAATATCAAACCACAGGTAGATAAATATGTATTGCCTGGCGGTAGAGAATTGTATATGTTGGCCGAAGGGCGATTGGTGAATTTGGGTTGTGCTACCGGTCATCCAAGCTTTGTGATGAGTAATAGTTTTAGTAATCAGGTATTGGCGCAATTGGATTTGTGGAAAAATAAATACGAAGTGGGAGTTTATCGTTTGCCAAAATATTTGGATGAAGAAGTGGCACGATTGCATTTGGAAAAAATCGGGGTGAAACTTACCAAACTCACCAAACAACAAGCGGATTATTTGGGAATAAAAGATTCCGGTCCATACAAGGCTGACCACTATCGCTATTAGACCCTCATTCAAATTAAATTTATTTAAAATTTATGATGTTGTTGGTAGTGGTATTGTATGTCATATTATTTTGTCTGTTAGCGCATAAGAATTTTAAAACGGCAACGGGATTGTTGATAATTTTCTTGCCGTTTTATTTTATTCGTTTTAATATTGGCCTGTTACCAAGCACATTGCTCGAATGTAGCTTTGGTGCTTTGTTTTTGGTTTGGATTTTAAAATATTTTAGGCAGGATTTACATGAGATTAAAGAATTTTATGGTGAGCATAAAATTTTAGTTTGGCTGGTGTGTTTGTTTTTATCTTTTTCTACTTTGGGAATTTTTATTTCTTCTGAGGTTGTAAAATCTCTCGGTATTTGGCGGGCGTATTTTTTGGAGCCCGTTTTATTTTTTGTATTGTTGGTCGGTCGTCGTAAAGAAATACAAAAAGATGATCTGATTTGGTTTTTGTCGTTGTCTACAATCAGTATTTCGGTGGTGGCAATACTGCAACAAATTACCGGTCAACAAATTTTATCTCCCTTGATAAAATCCGACTTGCAAGGCCGAGTAACTTCGTTTTTCACTTCACCAAATGCCATTGGTTTGTATTTGGGGCCAATTATTCCATTGGTTATTTATGGATTAAAAAATTTAAAATTAAAAAAATATTATTTTGTTATTTTGGCGCTGGCTTTGATTGCTTTGGTATTGTCTTTTTCTGAGGGGGCGTTGATTGCAGTTGGAATTGCAGTTGCGGTGGCTCTGTTTTTATTGGACTATAAGAAAATCGTCGGTCTGTTGGTGTTGCTCGGGATTTTGGTGGCGTGGTTGGTAACGCCGGTTCAGCAAAGCTTGTTGTTTCAAAATAAGTCAGGTCAAAACCGCATAACTCTGTGGGGTTACACTTGGAACTATCTCAACAAAAATCCGACTAACTTTGTTTTTGGCGCCGGCATAAGCCAATTTTTTAAAAAAATACAACGACCAGTTAATGATTTTAAAAAAATTGAATCACAACTTTTTCCTCACAATATTGTATTAAATTTTTGGTCGGAAATTGGGCTGTTTGGCATGGTATTTTTTATGGCAATTTACGGATGGGCAATAAAAGTATCTTTGAAAAAATATCGACAAGAAAAATATTTGAGTGTGGCGCTTTTGATGTGCCTGCTGATATTTTTTGCACACGGATTGGTGGATGTGCCTTATTTTAAAAATGATTTGGCAATGTTATGGTGGATTATTTTGGCAATAATTTGTATTTAGTATGCGACTACTTTATTATTTGTATGAATTACTAACCGCACCCGGAGTGATGATGCACGAACTCGGTCATGCGGTGTTTTGTTTGTCCGCCGGAGTGAGAGTGTATCGCATTAGGCTGTTTCAATTTGGGCGTACCGCCGGATTCGTTGAGCACGAGGAACCAAATAATTTTTTTCAAGGTTTTTTGATCAGCGTTGGGCCTTTGATAATAAATTCATTGTTTGCTTTGTTTGCTTTTGCCAAATTTAATTTTGTACTCACCGATTGGCATTCGTGGGTTTGGTTGTATTTCGGGGTGGCTGTCGGTTTGCACGCGATTCCGTCCGATGGTGACGATCACTCTTTGCTGGTGTTGGCCAATCGTCGTTTTTGGAAAAATCCATTGGTGATAATCGGTTATCCGTTTATTTTATTATTATATATTTTTTATCTTTTGAAACGTTTACACATAGATTGGTTGTATGTATTTTTGTTATTTTGGTTGGGACATTTTTATTTAAAACAATAATTTTACAAAATAAAAAATCCAGAATTAATCTGGATTTTTTTGTTGGTAATTTTATATTTCTCCTTTTATAGATTTGTCATTGATCATCAGAAGTAATAATATAATCAGAGTGGTGATTATGGATAAAATATATCTTTCCAAACCGACCGTCATGCCGATGGCCGCCGACATCCACAGTCCCGCTGCGGTCGTGAGCCCCTCCACTCGATTTTCTTTGTGTAAAATAGTACCTGCGCCCAAAAAACCAATACCACTAACTATCGCGCTGGCAATAATTGCCGGACTAGATGGAAAAAAATTCACAGACAGCAATGTAAACAGAGCTGATCCCGCGCAGACCAAAGCATAGGTGCGTGGTCCGGCCCATTTTCCCCAGCGTTCACGCTGAATACCCAGAATTGACCCAAGGATTATAGCCAAAAGTATCTGCATGACAAACATCAGTTCTTGTTGAGAAATATATTTATAAAACATAAAATAAAGTTAATTTATGAGAGAATTATACCACTCATTGACTTTTTTGTGAATAATTGGTATATTATTTCTGTTCCAAATGTTTTTTGGGCCGGTAGCTCAGCTGGTAGAGCACCGCGTTTGCAACGCGGGGGTCCAGGGTTCGAATCCCTGTCGGTCCACTAAGCTACAAGGAAAATTGCCGGGGTAGCTCAGTGGTAGAGCGAAGGCCTGAAGAGCCTTGCGTCGTGAGTCCGATCCTCACTCCCGGCACTAGGCTGGAAACAATTTAATTCGGGGCGTAGCTCAGTTGGTAGAGCGTCTGGTTTGGGACCAGAAGGCCGCAGGTTCAAGCCCTGTCACCCCGACAAACTGAAGCTTCTCTTGTAAAAGGGAAGTTTTTGTTAAAATATAGATATTTTTGCATAGGTTGATGGTAAACTTGCATAGGTTGTGATAAAATATCAGTCATGTTTTACCCCATCAAAATATTAGCCGACTGGCTCACCTTTTCGGTCTTTCATCTGTCTTCGCAATCATTGGCCGGCGAGGCGATAAATTTTTTCATTTTTGATGTCATCAAAATTTTTATTTTGTTGGCGGTTATTATTTTTGCAGTTTCTGTTTTGCGTTCATTTTTGCCTAGAGAAAAAGTTAAACAAATTTTGTCTCGCAAGCATAAATTCGTTGGTAATATTTTGGCCGCCTTACTTGGGATTATCACTCCGTTTTGTTCTTGTAGTGCCGTCCCCCTGTTTTTGGGTTTTATTGAAGCGGGCGTGCCTTTGGGGGTGACCTTTTCTTTTTTGGTTGCCTCTCCGATGATTAACGAAGTCGCGCTAGTATTACTTCTCGGAGCTTTTGGTTGGAAAATAGCGTTGTTGTATGTCACCAGTGGTTTGGTCATATCTGTAATATCCGGATTGGTGATCGGTCGCTTGCCAGTCGAACATTTGCTGGTGGATTTATCTCAAAACACAAAAAAGCTGGGCGACACTACATCTAAAATTAGTTGGCAACAAAGAATGCGATACGCCAAAAATTACACCCAAAGTATAATTAAAAAAGTTTGGTTGTATATTATTATTGGGGTGGGTTTGGGTGCTTGGATACACGGTTTCGTTCCAGCGGACTTTTTGGCACAATATGCGGGGGCAGATAAATGGTATGCGGTGCCACTGGCTACTTTAATTGGCATACCGCTTTATTCCAACGCCGCCGGAGTGATTCCTTTGGTGAGTGCTTTGACAGAAAAAGGTGTGGCTATAGGCACAGTTCTATCTTTCATGATGGCGGTAACCGCTTTGTCTTTGCCGGAGTTTATGATTTTGAAAAAGATAATGAAAACAAAACTTATTATTATTTTTTCTTCTGTTGTCGGGTTGGGAATTATATTCACTGGGTATTTATTTAATTTTTTAATCAAGTAAAATCTTTTAAATAGGCGGCACCCCCCCCAAATATTGACTAATTGTCTAATTTGTGTTATTTTATATTATTGTTTTTGTGATACTCGCGGTTTTCTTTTGGTCCTGTTTGGCAGGCTCAAAAGAAGACCGGGGTACCCGCGTTCTTCCTTCTGGCCATGTGGTTGGAAGTACTGCCCGTAAAAGGGTGGAAAAAGGAAAAGTACATGAAGCCAACATTCGACGCGATGATCGCGGCGTGGCGCGAGCTTAGCCCTGATGAGCAATTCGCGTTGGTCGATTCAGACAATCGGCCGGCGCTGAAGAAGTTTTTGCGGGATCTTTGCTCCACCAACCCTACATGTCAGTGGACGGTCGAGGTCGGAAAGAAACCCGGCCAGTATATGATCATGAATCTCGGACCGAACGGGGAGCGCCAGTACTACATGGCCTCTCCGGGGAAGTACGGAGAACCGATTCTCACGCCGGAACCGGATCTGGCGTTCGATCCGCCCACCAACCTCACCTACACCAACGTGAAGGGTGAGACGGTCGTGCCAACCGAGAAGATCTCTGGGATCATCTGCAAGGATGGCCCCAGGCTCTCGCTCACCAACGCCAAGAAGCAGGGCGTGGTGATCGCCATAAACCCAAACGGTTCGATCCAGGTCGGCGACGAGGCGTGGTGGCTCGTCACGCTGTTCTCGAAGGACAAGAATCGCGTCCGCAACTATGACGCGTATCTGGTCTCTGAGAAGCCCGCGCAGGTCAAGGTGCGCGAGCTGGCAGACCTCGACCTGTTCGAGTAACCCCTCCTATCACTCAACCCCCAACCCCTCCGGCCTCGGCCGGCGAGCTCTGGGGTTGTGCTAATCAAGGCTACTCCATCTCGTTATCACTTTAATTGTTTTAAAGTCATGACGAGAGTAGTTTTGATACAAAAAACACTCTTGTAAAAAGAGTGTTTTTTTGTCCTCTTTAAAATTTCAGAGAAGTTTATTTGTTAGGCAATATTTAGTTGTAGTTTTAATTTTTGAAGTTCTTTTGTGTTTTCTTCAACCTTATATTCTATTTCTTTTACCCATTTATGTGTAAATATTCTTTCTTCATCAAGTCTTTTTAAAATCCCAATCATTGTATCTTGTCCTTGTAATAATTCGCTTTTAAATTTTTGAAATTCACTACCAGTAACCATGTTAGAAAGTTTTTCATCATGTTCTAATAATTTTGTTATAATTTTGTCTTCAGACATATACATTTTTAATAATTCATCAACAAGTTATTATGATCACTAATAATAGTATATCACAAGGAATGTCTCTGTCAATTATCCAACGCGGTAGTTTTGTTTGTGAAAACTTAAGATTAGTGATAGTGTATTTATACAATACATGCTAAATATATTTATGGATCAGCAAACTATAGATGCTTACAATTTGTCAGCGAAAAATTACGATGACCAAACCGTAGATTTTTGGGATAAATTTCCGCGTACATTCCTTGATAAGTTTATTGGATTAGTTGGTAAAAATATTTTAGACATAGGAAGTGGTCCGGGAAGGGACGCGGTCATTCTTCGAGAAAAAGGACTCTCGGTAACTTGTCTAGACGCTTCAGAGTCGATGATTAAATTTTGTTTAGAAAAAGGTTTTGAATCTGTACTTGGTGATTTTAATAATTTGCCTTTTTCAGAAAATATGTTTGACGGTGTTTGGGCATACACGTCTTTGTTACATGTCAAAAAAGCTGAAATTATAAAACCGATACAGGAAATTTATAGAGTATTGAAACCCAACGGGATATTTGGGTTAGGTATGATTGAAGGTGAAACAGAAGAGTATCGAGAAAATACCAAAATTTCCACACCTCGTTGGTTTAGTTTTTACAAAAAAGAAGAAATCGAAGAACTGTTGAAGCAAAACAAATTTGAAATTATTTACTTTGAGATTTTCAAACCGAGTACAAAAAATTATTTGAATTTTATTGCTAGGAAAGTTTAGTTGGTCGAGAATTTTTTTATCTCAATTTCAATGTCGGATCACCAAGCAGTATGAAAGTGGTGAATAAAAATTCTCTATCTTGGTCATAAGGATATGCCAGCGGTACATTGACATGGTCAAGCACGGCTTGCCCGATACTTTTTCCAGCTGTTAGCGAGGTGGCAATGTTGTGTGCGTAAAATCCGTTTGTATTACTTCCCATACCTCCTGAATTATTTGTCGCGCCTTTTGCAACCAAAACTTCACTGTTTGTTTTATATAATACTGAAGTCAAAAAATTATCTTTAACATCAAGATTTCCGATCGCACAAGCGTCATTCCAATAAAAAATTGTTTGTATTGAATTTTTCTCTACCCAACTAATATCTGTTTTGCCACTGCCTCCATAAAATCCGTGAGCAGCTATACTGGTAAAATCTGCAACTCCAATTGTTAGATCTTTATAGCCGGTATCAATCGAATTATCTTCCGGCACGTTTCCATTTACATAAAAACGCGATGCAAATGAATCACTAAATGGAGTCCATGAATAAATATTTGTGCGATATGTTTGAAGAAGTTGAGTAAAACTAGAATCATCTGTTGGATCGAAAGTCATGTGCTCATTGATCTGAGCGAAAGCTCGCGGGATGCCGGATCCACTTGTTTTGTAAACATGATCTTTGTCAAAGAAACGATTAAGGGCTTCGGCGGTAGCTGTAACATCACCTTTGTAATAAGGTAAAACTCCGACCCATATTTCCCAATCAACTTCACCGTCATGAATATCAAAAGAATACTCATAGTTTCCGAGAGATTTGTAATTTTCAGATTTTTTAAACGAACCATCCAAATCTTCATAATATTGGAGGCTCAAAGCTTCCTCAGACATTGAAGCTATATTTGGGTTGGCAGAATTCAACGTAATCCACTGATAAGCATGTGGGTAATCACCAATAAAAACCGCTCCGACAAGTTGTGTTTTGCCATAAAGATCTTGCAAATATGAACGTAGTGCCAGCGGGCTATTAAATTTTTCAGTTTTTTCTATTACGTTATATTCTTTGCACAAATCATTTTCGTATTGAGTGAGTTTTGTTTGTATTGTATTGCTGAAATCAGGATCGACAATCAAAACTATGCTCTGAGACGAAGAAGAGCAAATTGTTTTTTCAGTGATTATAACTGGAGGTATTACTACGACCGGCGGGGTGTTTGTTTCAGGTGTAGTAGTCGGTATTGTAGATGTCGGTTCAATATTTTGAATAGGCACCACCAATACAACAGGCGCGACGACTACTGGTTGGGCGACTTGGGCCGGTGCTGGTTGAGGACTTGATCCGCCACCTCCGCCACCTCCGCCATATGACGGTTGGGGTGAAACTACGGACGCAACAGGTTGAGTCACAGCAATTTTGACCGGTTCAACTATCGGTGGCGTCACCTTTTGAGCATTAATTACGACTGTTTCTTGTTTTACAACAGTCGTCTTTTCCAGAGTTAATTTATTTGCCTTCACTAATTTAGACAATAGTTTACCGCTCTGTGCTTGTACTGAGTAATAATAAGTCTTTGCCTTTTTTGCGCTAATATCAAGCATATTGCCGGTTTTGCATGGCAATTTTTTAATCATTGTGCCCTTGAGTTTTGGTGAGTTTGATCGGTATATATAGCAAGAATAGCCATTTGAGGGCTTGGGGTTTTTCCATTGAAGCAATGTGCCTTTTGACACTTTTTGGTATGTAAAGCTAGTCGGCGCCTCCGGTGGGCTGATTTTTGCCACCACAGGCGAAACTATAGCCAAACTAAGCAGAATTGAGGATAAAATAGCAATAAAACGCATAATCAAAATAATCACAAATTAACTGTGGATAATAGCATAAAATCGGCTTTTTGTCAATATGACATGGTTTTGCTATACTTCCTTTGACAATAATATTTTTTATGAGTTTTCCTAAGTCAATTTGGCGATGGGCGTTTTATGACTTTGCGAACTCTGGGTATATTTTGACCTATGCGTCTTTTTTGTTGCCGGTATTTTTTTCCACAATTTTAATCAAAAACGGGTATTCACTTGGTGCATGGGGTGTGGCCAACGCCATCGCTACAGTTATTGGTGTTGCTTTATCGGTTGTAATAGGAAAATATTCAGATAGCAAAAGCAAATTTTCTGCTTTTAAGTGGTCAATCCTGTTTTCTTTTTTTGGTATGGTGGCCGTGGCTTTGAGTGTTGGTTATACTGTGGGTTGGGTGTATTATTTGTTTATTGCCACTCAGTCCGTTTTTATTTTAAGTCTGTCTTTGTCCGATTCGATTTTGCCTTATTTGGCAACAAAAGAAGAATCTTTTGAATACAGTGGGTTTGCGTGGGGTTTTGGTTATGTCGGTGGAATTATCGCCTTGGTTTTGGTAATTATTTTTCAGAAATTCACCGGAGATGATTATGATCCATTGGTATTTTTAAGCACAGCGTTTTTTTATCTTATTTTTTCTGTCTATTCACTCAGAGGTTTAAAAGAAGTAAAGATGAACGAGCAACCTCTTGAACAAAAGAAAAAATTATTGAGTACAAAACAAAAATTTCTTTTATTATTTGGTTATTGGTTAATCAGCGAGGGGATCACGATTATTTTACTTTTTTTCAGCATATTTTTATCCAAAGAGCTTGGGTTTACTACTTTAAAAATCGGTATGTGTTTGCTGTTGGTTCAACTGATTGGTTTTCCGGCGACGTGGTATGGAGGTTACTTGGCAAAAAAATATGACATTTTAAAATTATTAGGTCTAACAATTTTATTTTGGGGAATAGCAATTTTATTTTTGGTTGTTAATGTCGGTATGATCGGCTTGGTTTTATTAATAATTTTTGGCGCGTTGGCGGTGGGTAATAGTCAATCTTTTTTGCGCGCGCAATATTCAAATTTAATCGATAGGCACGAATCAGGTTTTCAATTTGGAATATACACTATCGTTTCAGAAGCGGCGGTTTTTGTTGGTCCGATAATTTATGGTTTTGCCAGTGACTGGTTGCATAGTCAAAAAATACCTTTGATTTTTTTATTTTGTTCTATGGCGATTGGTTATGTTTTGATTTGGAATGTTATTAAAAAATTGCGGGCCAACCCCAATATTATTTTTTTGCCGTGATAACAAAAGAAGAATGTTTGTGTTTGTATGGTCTAGATCCAGGATGAGGTGGTTCCTCGAAAGTGATATCTTGTGAAGATAAAATTTTGAATCTATGAAAAAGCGTTTTTACATCTTCAACATCTTCAAAATATTTTACATTAGTTCCTTTTTCCAAAAAAACATTTTTCCCCAGAGGTGTGCCGGTTTTAGATATGATGGGAAAGGTTGAATCCTTATTGTTTGCCAGATCTGCCACCAAAAATCCACCGGGTTTTAAAATTCTATAAAATTCTTTCAATACTATTTCCGGGTCAAATATGTGAGTTAAAACGGTGACGCAAATAATAGCATCCGCACTGTTTGACTGTATTTTTGGCATGCTTTGAAGCTCTGAATTGATTGGAAAAAAATTAAAATTATTTTTCTTAAATAATTGTTTTGTTAATTTACATGCTTCCTTGGAAGCATCCACAGATATCACATCAAAATTTTGTTTTTTTAAATATAAACTATTTCTACCTTGTCCGCATCCAGCATCCAAAATGGTTTTTACACCGTTTTCTTTTAAAAATCTAACCGCGTCCCTTATGAAAGGGGCTGGTTCTAGGTGATATTTAGAAACATTGCGAATGTTGTAATGTTTTTTACCCCAAATTGTGCCTGGTTTATTATTTTTCATAAAATTATTTTTTATCCTCTTTTTTAATTACCAACGATTGATAATCACAAAAGGGGACCCTGCTATTTCATAGCCAACATGAAGTTGGTGAAACGCCGCAGGGTGAGGCGTTGGGGGGGGCTAGGGCTGCTTCAGGTCTATGAAGCCGTAGTAACACGGAAGGAAGTAGTTGCTGATCAGATTTCTGCGATAGAGTGTGCGATGTCGGGAATCTTCGGATCCTAGACACAAGATGTATCCGTTGCGACACTCGCCAAGCTCTACGATTAGCCCGAAACACTGTAGTGTCGGATACTGAATTCCGATAGCGAACAAGTGTTTCGGTTCTATGGGCAGTAGAAAGTCCCTAACACGTTTATACTGTGCCCACAACAGCACTTCGTCGTGGGAACAGGTTTGGAATTCGTAGAGGGTGACGTATATCACTTGTGACAATGAAACATCGCACCCTTTGAAGGTGATAAACGTACCGTCATCCCGCTCATCGTAATTCCCAAGCTCTATAGCTTGGTGGATGTTCCTAATTTTTGTTGGCTCAAGACGGATGGTTTTGATCGGCCGACCAAAACCCTCTTTGAGCACTTCGGTGTGAGTTTTGTCTTCCACTGTTTTTGCCTTCCGGGCGTCATACCCTGGTGTCTATCCTATAACAAATGATTTTATTTTCAACATCAATTTACTGTATTAAATGTATATTTTATCTAAAACAAGCCAAAATAAGTGTGAACGTATCTATTTTGTAAAATATTTTTGACAGAAAATAAGAACCATGACATACTATGTTCAATAAATATGCAGGAATTACTCAAACAATTTGATTTAGACGAACATGAAGCCAAAATATATTTGGCTTTGTTGGAATTAGGTCCATCAACAGTGACCGAAGTAACCAAAAAATCCGGTGTAGCCCGTACTTTGGGTTATTTGACTCTAGATAAACTCGGTTGGAAAGGGTTGGTGACGCGCGTGCAGGATGCCGGCAAAAAAATTAAATATGTCGCCGAGAATCCGCGTAATTTTTTACAATATGTAAAAAACAAGAAACATGTTTGGGAAAATCGCATGGAGAAGGCCGAAACACTTTTGCCAGATTTGATGTCTCTATACAAAATAGAGGACAAGCCGGTGATTCGTTTTCAGGAAGGCGCGCGTGCAGTGATGAATTTATTTGAAGAAAGTTTAAATTCAAAGACCGAAATTTTGGCGGTGCTCGATGTGGAAAGTTGGAACAAACCGGAGTTTTGGGATTGGGCGAAAAAATATAACCGAGAAAGAAATAAACGCAAGATCAAAGAACGTATTTTAATATTGGACACGCCCAAAGGCAGAGAGTGGATCAAAAGTTATCGCGGATCGCCCCATACTGTCTATCGTTGGATTACACGCGAACAGGCGAAAGGGCTGTTGGAGTTTGGTGGCGAATTGAATATTTATGAAAATAAGGTGGTGGTGGCGATGTTGCGCAAACATCAGATGCTTGCTATCATTGAAAGTGCGATTTTAACCAATATTTTGCGATCGATGTTTAATATAATATGGGAAGTGGCACAGCCGGTAAAAATAAAAAAATAAATATGTTTACAAACAAAAAAATAGGTTTAGCACTAGGCAGTGGTGGTGCGCGCGGGTTGGCGCATATTGGCGTAATAAAAGTATTGGAAGAAAAAGGTATTAAAATAGATTATATCGCCGGTACCAGTATCGGCGCGCTTATTGGCGCATTGTATTGCCAAACAAAAAATATTCAATCAGTGGAAGATTTTGCTTTGTCTATGGATTGGAAAATGTTGGCGGAAGTTTTGTTTGATTTTTCTTTTAAAGGCGGAATGATCAGTGGAGAAAAAGTAGAAAAAATGTTGCGTCATCAACTAGATAATATTTCGTTTGCCGATTTAAAAATTCCTCTAAATATTGTTTGTGCCGATTTGCGTACTGGTGAAAAATTAGTTTGTGATAGTGGTGATGTATCGCAAGCGGTGCGCGCCAGTATTTCCGTTCCGATTATTTTTAAACCATTTCAAAAAGACGACGCACTATTGATAGATGGTGGTTTGGTAGAACCGGTGCCGGTACAGACGGTGAGAAAAATGGGAGCGGATTATGTGATCGCGGTAAATTTGGATGCGTACCACCTCAGACCAAAGAAAAATGAAAATTTCAATAATATCCCTGTTGTAGCAGAACAAATTTTTAATATTGCCAGTGACATGACCCCTGTATAATAGACACAGCGTTGACCAGCGCTGTGTTTTAAGTTTTAATATATAGAAACATATAAATATATGCCAAACCCAATCACACCAGAACTCCGTGCAAAAATATTGT
>JBAYGI010000005.1:0-77990 GCA_041666745.1 Candidatus Magasanikiibacteriota bacterium | reverse complement strand
GGCAAAAATTCCTTCCCCCCAACCCCCTTCCTTTTTGCCCGCCCGAGCGAAAAAGTTTTAATCAAAATTCAAAATCTGGATTTTCGTCAAAAAAAGTTCGGACTTTAACCAAAAGGCACCGCCGGGTCACGCTTATATGAGCAATTTGCTCATATTTCAAAAACATCTCGATTTTCGGGATGTTTTTTTTGTTATTGTTTGGTTGACTGAAAAGCATAAAAAGCATATAATTAAAATCGTAATCAAGTGAATATGAAAGTAGAAGATTTGCAGTTTTTGATACAAGAAATTGTTGATAAAGCAATAAAACTTAAAAACAAACACACAGACGCCTTGTCGGTTCCAGTAAATTTAGAAAACCAGATGAGGCAAGAAAAGAGTTGGGTGACGCGGATTTTACCGTCGGTGATTACTTAGAGTTTAAAAGTAAATACTTAAATAAAACTGGTTTTAAATTGATAAAGCGTGAAAAGTTTGAGATGATTGAACTCGCAGATAGTAATTTTAATGTGTTGGTTTATTTTTCTAACCCACCGCTTGATCAACAGTTTGGTATAATAAATTTATAAAAACATGAATTATTTTATTATCATCCGAGGCCCGCTTGGTGTAGGAAAAACTACAATATCCAAAAAATTAGCAGAAATTTTGCGGGCTGAATATGTTTCGATTGATAAAATTTTAGAACAACACCATTTGGATCCAGCTGATCCAAACCAAGAAAGTATTCCTTTGTCTAGCTATTTGAAGGCACAAGAAATAGTATTTCCGTTTGTTACAGATGTTTTGTCCAACGGACGGATTGTTATTTTTGATTCCTGTTTTTATTTTAAAGAAGAAATTGAACAATTGATTAAAAGTTTACCGTTCGATCATTTTGTTTTTACGCTAAAAGCACCACTTGATGTGTGTATCATTCGAGATAGCAAACGGGACAAAGTGTATGGAAAAGAGGCGGCAGAAGCGGTTCATAATATGGTGTCACGATTTGATTATGGTCAAATTATTAATGTTGACAAGGATGTGGATTTAGTTGTCAAAGAAATGTTATCTTTTTTACCTATATTGTGATATACTTAATTCATTATTAATTTATATAATTATATGGCCAAAGGAAACAACTCTCAAAAGAAAGAAAAAAAGAAACCAAAGAAAAGTAAATAGTTCGTCGAAATCCACCTGTAATTAGGTGGATTTTTTGTTTTAGGTTGACTTTTTGGCTATTTTAAGGCATTATGTGTATGTATGAATATTACTTCCGCTCAATTTATCAAAGGTGTGGTTGAAGCTGATCCTATTTTGGAGGATGGAATTCCCCAAATTGCCTTTATTGGGCGTTCTAATGTTGGTAAATCGAGTGTAATCAACGCGGTGGTGAATGAGAAAGGCTTGGCTAGAACCAGTTCTTTTCCGGGTCGCACTCAACAAATAAATCTATTTTTGATTAATAAATCTTTTTATTTGGTTGATTTGCCGGGATATGGTTTTGCCAAAGTTTCGGGAGAAAGGCGAGGGGAAATCGAAGATTTGATCAACTGGTATTTTTTTGAATCCGATTATCAACAGAGAAAAGTTGTTTTGATTATCGACGCGAAGATTGGTCCAACCAAAGATGATATGCAAATGCTTTCCAGTTTGGAACAACAACAAAAGAATATTATCGTGGTTGCCAACAAAGTAGATAAAATAAAAAAAGCAAATTACGAAAAACAACTGGAAAAAATACAAAGCCTGATCGGTAACCACAAAATCATTCCTTTTTCTGCCGAGAAAAGATTTGGGATCAATAATTTGGTAAATGAGCTGGCACATTGATTTTTTTTCTGTTTTTTATTATAATCTAATAATCTGGAGAGATGGCTGAGTGGCCGATAGCAGCAGTTTACTAAACTGCAGTCCATGAAAGTGGACCCTGGGTTCAAATCCCAGTCTCTCCGCCATTGCCCGCCATAGCTCCGAAGGAGCGACGGCGGGCTATTTGTTTTACCACTAACCTAATATGAGTGTAAAAATAACATATTTTGTTCACGGCACCACAACCGACAACGAAAAAGGTTTGGCGACTGGTTGGGAACCGGGTGAATTGTCGGCAAAGGGGGTTGAGCAATCCAAAAAATTATCCAGCTTGATAAAAGAAAATAATTTCGATGTAGTTTTTTGTTCTGATTTAAAAAGGGCGATTGATTCGGCAAATTTGGCTTTTGGTGATAAGAATAAAATCATTTCTGACAAGCGATTGCGAGAAGCCAACTATGGTGATTTTACGTTGGGAAAAGAATTTAAAGATGAACTGAAAAATTATATTGATCAACCGTTTCCAAATGGTGAAAGTTATAAAGATGTAGAAGCTAAATTGAGGGAATTTGTAAAATTTTTAAAAGAAAATTATCAAAATAAACATATAGCTATCGTCGCTCATCAAGCTCCACAGTTAGCTCTTGATGTGATTCTCGGTGGCAAAACATGGGAGCAGGCGATCGATGAAGATTGGAGAAAAACAAAAGCCTGGCAACCGGGGTGGTTTTATAATATAAATTGATTTATTTTATGTTCACCGAAGAACAGTCGCAGTGGTTAAAACACTTAAGTGATACAGAAAAAGTTTCAATTATTCCTTATAACCCAAAAACTGAAGAAGTCTTTAGAAAAATAAAAAACGAGTTGATTGAGATTTTGGGAAAGGTTAGAATATTGCACAAAGGATCAACCGCTCTTAAAATATCAGGACAGGGTGAAATTGATTTATATATCCCAATAGGTAAACGAGGTTTTAATATTTTTGTAGAAAAATTGTCCCAGTGTTTAGGCGCTCCTGGTAGTTTGTATGTATTAGAAAGAGCTCGTTTCGTTAAATATATAGATGACATAAAGATTGAAATTTTTGTTATTAATAAAAATAACGATAGCTGGAAAAAGAGCGTAAGGTTCGAGAAATATCTCAAAAACAACCTCAAGGCATTGGCTGAATATGAGGGAATTAAAAACAAAGCAAATGGATTGTCCATAAGACAGTATTATACGTTAAAAACTATTTTTATTAATAAAATTTTGCAGTTTTAACAATACCATTCACGCATCGTGGTTAACACAGCGCGACCCTATACAGTGGGGTTGTTTTATTATATAATAACCAAGTATTTTTCAATTTAGATAAAAATTCGTGTAATTAGTGAGAAAATCACCAAACTGTCGACAATTTGTCGACAGTTAAAATTAATGGCTCCAATATGAAGGATTTTTACCAGATACATCTACAGTTTCAGAATTTCATGCAAAGTAAGTGCTATACTGTTAGAGAAAGAGAAAAATTAATTTCACCAATATTTAAGACTACCTTTACTATTAGTGGCGGTCCTGATTTAGCCTATAAATTTTGGCAAGGTGATAACAGTTTAAAGGGTAATCATATTGTCAATCAACCTTGTATCAGGCATTGGGATATTGAGTTAACGGGCGATAAAAAGCACTTGTCATTTTTTAACATGTTCGTAGCCGACAGTATAGATGGTTACTCCCGACTTGAGATTGTAGGGCATTTTTTTGAGTTTTTTACAAAGCAACTGAAAATGGATTTTACTAAATTCTATGCTTCATATTTCGGTGGAGGATTAATCAAAGATAAACAATTTGATCCCGATTTTGAAATGAAAAATATTTGGTTAAAAATTGGTATTAAACCAGAAAATATTTTTTCTTCAACTATAGAAAATCCAATGGAAAATTTTGTAGCCAATACGGTCGAACCTGTTGGTGGCCCAAGAGCAGAATTATTTTATGATGTAAGAAAAGATAATTTACCAGTAAAATCAGTCGAAGAATTTTGGCAATTGGAGAGCCAAGGGCATCTTTTGGAATTTTTTACTCACGTCTTATATGGAGAGGAAATCAAAATTGATGAAAAAGAAAATTTTATTTTTAAAAGCATGGATAACAAAGCTATTGCCGCCGGTTTTGGACCACAACGGTTATTGAGAATTTTTGAACATGTTGATAGTATCGGTGATATTACAATTTTTGATTCATTAAAAAAATGTTTTGGTAATATATCTCCAGAGTATCACAAAGAAACCGTTATTGTTTGTGATCACATTAGAGGATTGATATTTTTAATTAATGATGGGATTTTGGATTTATCTAACAAAAGCCATCGAAGTCATAAATATTTGTTCAGAAAATATTTTACTAATTTTAAGAATAATTTTCGTAAGTTATCTCTCGATAATGAGAAGCAAGTTTTATCAGATTTAACCAACAAAGCGATTGATTTATTTAGCGTACTCTTTCCATATTTTGAAGATAAGAGAAATTATATTGTTGATAAAATCGAATATTTATATTATAAAGATTAATTTTTTATCATTTTTTTGTTTATTGTACAAATGATAAACGAGATGATTTTAAAAACATAAATTTATGTCAGAAAGCCAGTTAATCATAGATAAGGAAAAAATCATTACAGCTGATGACCTGTTAATGTGTTTACCGCATTATAATATTTTTGATATATCAAAAATGAGTAAAGAGGAAGTGGATGCCGTTCAGCCAACAGAAATTCCATTTACCACAAAAGAGTTGGTGGATTTAATCAAAAAAGGTGGTGGACTTTTTACCAAAGATTTTCCACCGACAGTTATGGATGGTAGAAAAATATATTGGGTAAAGACTTCCGACGGAGAATTGTGGAATGGTGCATACGAAAACGGTGAACCCGGTTCGAGGATAGTATTTGGCAAAGAACTTTTTACTTGAAAATTAGACAAAAATGACCACCCCATCTCAAATCTTGAAAACCAAGTTTGGTTATGAATCGTTTCGATTTAATCAAGAAGAAATAATCAACACTATTTTACAAAAACGCGACGCGTTTGTTTTGATGCCTACCGGCGGTGGCAAGTCTTTGTGTTACCAAATTCCAGCTTTAATTTTCGATGGCGTGACCGTGGTGATTTCGCCTTTGATCGCTTTGATGAAAGATCAAGTGGACTCGCTTCGTTTGAATGGTATTCCGGCAGCCTACATCAATTCTTCACTAGACGGTGAGGAGATCTCGGATATTTATAAGCAATTAAATAAAAATGAAATAAAATTGCTTTATGTTTCACCGGAGCGATTGCTTGGCAACAACCAGCAGTTCATGGTTTTTTTGAGAAGTTTAAAAATATCTTTGTTTGCCATTGATGAGGCGCATTGTATTTCTCACTGGGGTCATGATTTTCGTCCGGAATATCGGATGTTGTCTTCGCTAAAAAAAGAATTTCCCAATGTGCCGACAATCGCTTTGACCGCCACGGCGGACAAGTTGACTCGCGATGATATTTTAAACAAATTAAAATTAAAAAATCCCAGTATTTTTACGGCTAGTTTTAATCGTCCCAATATTTATTATTCGGTCGAACCAAAACGTAAAATGTATGAGCAAATTATTGTTTATTTAAAAAAACATTACGGTGATTCCGGTATTATTTATGTCTTGTCGCGTAATTCCGCCCAAAAAATGGCGGATAAATTAAAAGCCGATGGTTTTTCCGCCAAACCTTATCATGCCGGTTTGAGCAGTGAAAAAAGAAAAAAACATCAAGAGTTGTTTATAAAAGATCAAGTAAAAATAATGGTGGCAACGATTGCTTTTGGGATGGGGATAAACAAATCCAACGTGCGTTTTGTTATTCATGCCGATCTGCCAAAAAATATCGAGAGTTATTACCAAGAAACCGGTCGAGCCGGTCGTGATGGTCTCAAAAGCGATGCTATTTTGTATTACAGTGGTGGCGATGTGATTAAATTGAAAAGATTCGCAATGATCGAAAATAATCCGGAACAGACTCGGGTAATGTTGCACAAACTTTCTCAGATGGCGACTTTGTGTGAAGCCCACGCTTGTCGTCGTCGGGCTATCCTCAATTATTTTGATGAGGAGGCGCCGGACAAATGTGACAGTTGTGATGTTTGTCTCACTACTCGTGAAAAATTTGACGGCACGATAATTGCCCAAAAGGCACTATCAGCCGTGGCTCGTTTGGAGAGTCGATATGGATTGACTTATGTGGTAGATTTTTTGCGTGGATCAAAATCCGAAAGAATTAGCGAGGGTCACAAAATGTTGAAAACTTATGGGATTGGAAAAGATATTTCCAAAGATAATTGGTTTCGCTATTTTAAAGATTTGATTTCTTTTAATTATCTAAAACAAGTTGGCAGTGAATATCCGATTTTAATGTTGACCGAAAAAAGCCGAGATGTTCTTTCGGGAAAAGAAAAAGTTTTTCTAGTTAAAATGGTGGACAAAGCGGAGGTGGCTTTGTCTGATCTGCCCTATGAAAAAGCTTTGTTTCTCAAACTCAAACTGGTGCGTATTGATATCGCGCAAAAAGAAAATGTGCCGGCCTATCTTATTTTTTCTGATGCTACCTTGTTGGAGTTGGCGACATATTTACCACAAACAATGGAAGAAGTGCGAAAAATTTCCGGATTTGGAGATATCAAACTGTCCAAATATGGTAATATTTTTCTTGAAGCGGTAATGGAGTATTGCGAAAAATACAAACTTGTTTCCAAGATCACTGAAAAAATTCCCAAGCGCGAGTGCGCTCAAAAGAAGGTTTAGTTTGGAACACTGATTTTATTATAAATTTTCCAAGAGATGCCCAACAGAGTACAGGATAAAGCGGCGGATAGTAGGCAGTAATAACAGATGTAGCCAATGATATAAACTTGTAAATAAATAAGTCGCATACTGAACAACACGGCGATGATTGAAAATGGCAATAAAAGATTTAACAAAAAAGTAAAATCTTTTTGAAAACTGATTGCTCCAATAGCGATAACCACCAAATAAAAACACATGCCGATCAAAGAAATAGGGACGCCAAGTATAGTGGAATAAGCGCTATCGGCTACCACCTGGCAGGAATTCACTTTTTGAGTTTCGGTAAAGCAATTGATTTTGTTGTTGCTGAAATGGGTATAGGTCAGATATGAGGCGTCGGTCAAACCAATCAGCCCGATGATTATGATCGCGATTTTGAGCGATTTTTTTATATCTACGAAACGAAGAAAAAATCCGCGAATTTTTTGTAACATAAAAAGGTGTTAAAATTTATTGGCTATATTTTAACACCTTTTTTGAATTTAGTAAAAGCCGGATGTGATTTTACAACAAACTAAGATCTAGAGTTTGATCGATTTTGATTTGATCAACAAATTCATAAGCGTGACTGACCAAAATTACCGCCCCCTCAAATTCATCCAGTGCTTTGGCGATGATTGGCAAGTGGCGGAAGTTGATGTGGTTGGTAGGTTCGTCCATGATCAACAGTCCGGGTTTTTGCAAAACAAATTGAGCGTAACAAAGTAAACCTTTTTGTCCTTCAGACAATGAACCGATTTTATTTTTTAAAATATCAGAAGACAATAAAAATCTAGAGGCCGTGGCATAAATTTCTTGATTCCAAGGATCATCCATCATATCCGCTAATGCCTGATAACCGGTTTTGTCAAAATCTAGACCGGAAAAATCTTGGCGATAATATCCGATTTTCACATCTTTGCTGATTGTCGCCCCAGCTTCTTTGTTGCTGGCCAGCGCTCGCAATAGTGTGCTTTTTCCGATTCCGTTTGGGCCACTAATTAATAATTTTTGTTTTTTGCGTAAAGAAACCGGGGATAACAATTTTTTACGTACCGGTTCGTAGTTGATCATTACACCGACTGAATTTATTTCCACTACCGGACCAACAATTTCAGTTTGAGTGGGGATATTAAATTCTGTAATAGTTTTGTCTTCTCGACGTTCCTCGACCATATTTTCTTCGGCTTCTTCCACCTGATCGCGCAGTTTGCTGGCCAAGGCACGCATCTTGCCACCTTTGTGGGAAAAGAAATTTATTTTATCTTTTCTATCTTGAATACTTCTTTGCAGTTGAGCATTTTTGGCGCGTTCGCGTTCGATCTGGGCTTCTATTTCTTCGAGCGCTACATAATAGTCGCCAACGTATTGTTCTACTTTTTTGGTATAAGAATCTAAATACAAAATTCCTTCAGTAAAAGCATTTAAAAAATTGGCATCGTGGGAAATTACTAAACAAGTTTTTGGATATTCCATTAAAAATTTTGTGAGATGACAAATACCATCGACATCCAAATTGTTGGTCGGTTCATCAAGTAATAAAATATCCGGTTGTTGAATCAACGCGTACGCCAAGAGCAAACGAGCTTGTTGTCCACCTGAATATTTTTTTATTTTTTTATTGAGTGGTGCATCCATGTGAACAACGGCCAAAACATCTTTGATGCGTTTTGGTAGATCGTACATTTTTTTATCAAACGCCGCCGAAAAAAATTCTTCTATAGTTTTTTCCAAATTTTCTTGTTTCATTACTTGGGTGGCGATAGCGATAGTCGCGCCTAAACCCAGATGAACATGGCCACTTATCGGTTTTAGTTCGCCGGTAATCATTTTGAAAATTGTACTTTTGCCGGCGCCATTTTGTCCCATGATAGTAATTTTGGCATTTTCACGCACCGAAAAACTCGCTTCTTCTAAAAGTGTTTTATTTTCATCATAATAAAATGTTACATTGTCAAAACGGACAATGACATCGCCGTGATCCATATTTTTATCATGTCATTCCCGCGAAGGCGGGAATCTAGTTTCAAAAGCCGATTATACCAGAAAAAAGCGGTTTAGTCAATGTGTCCTTTGACAAAACAACCACTCTGGCGTAGGCTAGAATCATTAAGTTATTTAATTTATCTACATCTATGTATCAAGCAATAGCCGTAGTAGTGGCCATAATCTTGGCCGGATTGCGTATTATTCAACAATACGAAAAAGGAGTAGTATTTCGTTTGGGAAAGATCATCACCACCAAAGAGCCGGGTCTAAATTGGGTTATTCCATTTATTGACCAAGTTCGCAAAGTGGATTTTCGAGTTATAACTTTGCCAATTTCACCACAAAAAATTATTACCAAGGATAATGTGTCAGTAGATGTATCCGCGGTAGCCTATTACAAAGTAGTCGATGGAGTGAAAAGTATTGTGGCTATTGAAAATGTGATGTCAGCAATCAACCAAATCGCGCAAACATCAGTGCGAAATATTGTCGGACGTTTTCAATTGGATGAAATTTTGAGTGAACGTGAAGCTATCAACAAAGAAATTGCAGCTGTGTTGGATGCTCATACTGAAGCTTGGGGAGTTTTGGTATCAGTAGTAGAGATAAAAGATATCGAACTGCCAGAGAGTATGCAAAGAGCAATGGCCAAACAGGCCGAAGCGGAACGAGAAAAGCGCGCCAAAATTATCGCCGCCGAAGGTGAATTTTTATCTGCTCAAAAATTGGCTGATGCCGCGGATATTATAGCGGCTCACCCAATAGCTTTACAGCTAAGAAACTTACAAACAATGGCAGAGATTAGTGTTGAGAAAAATTCCACTATTATATTTCCAGCTCAAATGATGAGCACTATTTCAGATATCAAGAAGTTTGTGCAGAGCGAACAGCCGAGAGTAGTTTAAAGCCCAAAATTTTTAAAACCGTCTTTCCCTAGTGGAGGGCGGTTTTTTTGTTGCCTATAAACTGAATTTGTGCTATTATATATTTAATAACTATGGCAATACTCTCACTAATTTGGAACCAATATCTGCTGATACCGTTGTTTAACGCTTTGATTTGGATTTATAGCAATCTCACTGACCACAATTTGGGTTGGGCGGTAGTTTGGCTGACTGTTTTTTTGCGTATTGTTTTGTTACCTCTCACCATTATTTCTGAAAGCAATAGTAGCAAACAAGAAAAAGCCGAAGCCGAAGCTACGCTGGCCGCCAAAGCTTTTCGCCATGATCATGTCGCTCAACAAGAAGAAATTCGCAAAATAATGAAAAAGAATCGTATTTCTCCTTGGGCAAAAACCCTCACCCTGCTTATTCAGTTGTTGGTGTTGGTTTTGCTTTATCAGGTATTTGTGCGTGGTATCACCGGTGAAAAAATGGCCAAGATATTGTATTCATGGATAGATTTTCCTGGGAAAGTAAATACACTTTTTTATGGTTTTGAAATTGGTAAATTACACGATTGGGTTTGGTCCGGTATAACAGCGATTTATTTATTTTTTTCTATTATTTTGGAAAATCGTGGTCAGAAAAAATGGCAATCCAGTCAGGTGGTATTTTTGTTTGTTTTCCCCTTGTTTACTTTTGGTATCTTGTGGGTATTGCCGATGGTGAAGTCGTTGTTTATTTTGACTTCTATGCTATTTTCCGATATAATTCATCTATTAACTTTACCGTTTAGAAAAAGTAAAAACTAATTATTTATATATGGCTGGAGATTCTTTGGACAAATTGATGTATTCATTTGTAATGGATGATGTTTTGAAGGGGTTTTTTATTTCGGTTCCACCCGGTTATGTGGCCTGTGTTTATGATCTGGGACGGGGAGTATTGAAAAAAGTACTGACCCCTGGACTACATCTCAAAATTCCGTTTTGGCAAAAGGCCAAGTTGTTTAATGTTCAAACTTTGGAATATACTATCAGTCGCCAGTTTGGTGTTGAAAATGAAAAGGCTTTGGGGGATATTCCAATTGCCGCCTTGACTCAAGATGGTCTACGTGTGGCAGTAGAGGGGACAATATTGTTGCGTTTGGATGTTCACCAGATTCCTTCGATTTGGCAACAGATTGGCGAAGATTTTGTAGCCAAGATTATCCGTCCAACCATTCGTAGTCGGGTGCGTATGGTATTTAGCAAATTTGCTTTACAGGAAATCACTAGCACCAAACGTGATGCGGTAGAAATGGAGCTAAAAAACGAATTAGAACGGATCTTTTATGCCCGTGGTATATATGTAGAAAATGTACTTTTACATGAAGTTCAGACGATAAAATAACAAATGTCATCCCCAAAATAAAGAAATGTCATTCCCAACATAAAGAATTGTCATCCCCGTGAAAACGGGGATCTAAAAAAAATACCAACTAATTTAGTTGGTATTTTGATTTTAGTATGGGGGCCTGGACGGTCCCCGTACTTTTTCGCGCCTGACAGACGCGTGAAGTAACATGGAACCGTCCAGGATCTGTCTACTGGGTAAGAATCGTTGTACTCCAGTATAACCTAGAGTCTTGCGCGTTCTGTCATGGTGCCGCCGGACAAAGTGGTACCGCTCCATAAGCGCAAAAGCGTCTAGGTTGGACACTTGTGAGCCTCCATTCATTCCAGTCGCAGATAGGCCATATTAAAGCATGGTTTGGGATTTTTAGCAATAGTCCAGCCCGAACGCGTGTGGATAAGTTTTTACCCTTGACAGCTAATTTTGGGGGTGGTATATTATCACTCGTATAGTTTGAGTGCTAATATGAACCCTCGTCAAGAACAACTACTCACCTTGGTTATTGAAAAATACATTGATACCGCCCAACCAATCGGGTCTAAGTTTTTGGTATCGGATGCCGAGCTGGATTTGAGTGAAGCTACTGTACGCAATGAACTTCGCGAGCTTGAGGAAGTGGGTTATCTTACTCATCCTCATACCAGTGCCGGTCGTATTCCTACCGAAAAGGGTTATAAATATTATTTGGAAAAAATAGAATGGGATAAATTAAAAATTAACAAAAAAGAAGCAGATGCTTTGGAAAGTTTTTTTGCTCTGGAAGACAAAATTCAGGCTCAGAAAAATTTATCAAAATCGTTGGCGGTGATTACTCAAGAAACAGTGATTTTTGCTTTTTCACCAAATTCTATTTATTACACCGGATTATCCAATTTATTTTCCAAGCCGGAATTTGTAGAGCTTGGTGTGGTAGGGGATATTTCACAGGTGTTTGATCGATGTGAAGATTGTATTCCGGAATTTTATAATTTAGTATCTGAAGAAATAAAAATTTTTATTGGTGACGAACATCCGTTTGGAAGTATGCTGTCTGCCACGTCGTTTAAATTTGGCAACAGTCTGGTTACTTTATTATCTCCATTACGCACCAACTACAAACGCAATTATACACTTTTAGAAATGGTAAAAACTATTTTAACAAAATAATATGAGTGATGATCAAAAACCATTAGAAGAAAAACCAGACGAAGAAGTTGTCATTCCGAGCGAAGATATAAAAGAAAAATCAAAGTTTTTTAATAAGAAATGTAAAAATTGCGAAGAAAATAACAACAAAGCGGAAGAATATAAAAAAGATTGGCAACGCGCTTTGGCGGATTACAAAAATTTACAAAAAGAAACCAGTGAGCGTCGCGGTGAATGGGCGCAAATGAGTAAAGTGATGATTTTGGAGGATTTTATTCCAGTATATGAAAATTTCAAAACCGCTTTTTTCCACCACCCGGTTTTACAACCAGACAACGAAGAACACAAACAAATAAAAAGTTGGACAGATGGTATCGGATATATCATGAAACAGTTTGGAGATGTTTTGAAAAGTCATGGTATTGAAGAAATAAAAACAGTTGGTGAAAAATTTGATCCCGCTATGCACGAAAGTGTAGGCGAGGAGGAAATGGAAGGAAAAGAAACTGGCGAAATAATCAAAGAGGTGTCTGGAGGTTATAAAATGGGAAATAAAATAGTAAAAGTAGCAAAAGTGATAATCACGAAGTGATTGTCATTCCCGCGAAAGCGGGAATCCATTTAAATTAAATCAATTAATAAAAAATATATATGTCATTAATTCGTTGGTCTCCAATGTGGGATCCATTTGATCAAGTAGACGAAGCTTTCAATCGTCTGCCGGCCGTAAATTCAACCATGAAAGCTTTTACACCGGCGGTGGATGTTTATGAAACAGATAAGGCGGTGGTGGTGGAAACACCTTTGGCCGGATTCAACCCGGAAGACGTGAAAGTGAGTGTAGAAAACGGTGTGCTCACTTTACAAGGTGAAAATCACAAAGAACATGAGATTGAAGAAAAAAATTATTATCGCAAAGAAGTTCGCAGTGGTGCTTTTTACCGTCAGATAGCTTTGCCGACAGTGGTATTGGAAAATGATGTAGAAGCTAGTTTTGAAGATGGAATACTGAAAATCACTTGTCCAAAAACCAAAACAGCCGAACCAAAAAAAGTAGAAATAAAAATTACAAAAAAGACAAAATAATTTATTTTTAATTTGTCATTCTAATAAATAAAATTGTGTCATTCCCGCGAAAGCGGGAATCTAATAAACATTGTCATTCCCATGTAAATGGGAATCTAATCAATTGTCATCCCCGTGAAAACGGGGATCTAAGAGGGGGCTATGACTTATTACATCTACATATTATCCAACCAGAAAAATGGCGTATTGTATGTAGGTGTGACAAATAATCTATTAAGAAGAATCCACGAACACAAACAAGAGACAATAGAAGGTTTCACCCAAAAATATCACATTCACAATTTAGTTTATTACGAACAATATGACGATGTAAGAAATGCCATAACCAGAGAAAAACAAATTAAAAAGTGGAATAGAAAATGGAAAACAGAATTGATAGAAAAAGATAATCCAGAGTGGAACGATCTTTATCCAACGTTAAAACCATTTTAAATAAAAAGATCCCCGCTGGAGTTTATACTCGCGAAGCGGGTGCGGGAATGACAACAAAAAAAAGAGGTATAGCCTAGGGACAGAACCCTTCGGGTAACCTCTCATCGTGATGAATGTAATATATCATAAAATACAAAAATTGCAATATGAATAATTTTGAAGAAATAAAAAAGGAGATAGAACGGTTGATGACTAACTCGGTTATTAAAACTGACGCACAACACTCACAAACAACTCTGAAATGGTTGTTGAAATTAAAACCCGACGCAGACGAAGCCCTGCAAATCGCCGCTTTGGGTCACGATATTGAGCGAGGTTTTCATGGTGCCAACAGAATAAATGAAGGGCAGTGGGGAGATAAATATTCTAATTATGAAGAATATAAACAAGCGCACGCAAACGAAAGTGGTAGAATTATTGCTGAATTATTAAAAAAGTATAATTTTGATGAAAAGTTTATTCAACTGGTAAAAACATTGGTGGAAAAACACGAGGTGGGTGGCGATGAGGATGCGAATTATTTAATGGACGCAGATAGTTTATCATTTTTTGACTCCAATTTTGATCCATATTTAGTAAATCACGGTAAAGAAAATGGAAAGTTCAAAATTGAGTATATGTATAATCGGATGATGGACAGAGCGAAAGAAATTGGAAAAGAATTATATAAAAAATGTTTGGAAAAAATTAAAATTTAATTTTTTATGAAATTAAAAATTTTTACAGTATTAGTAGTAGTAGTAGTTATGTTAATGGGTGCTGGTTGTAAATCTAATGATACTACAAAAGGAATAGAATTTTCATCTATTACAACACCATCTTCATATAGTCTGTCTAATGTTACAAATCCAAATTATGGTTTAAAATGCACAGCAACCGGTGAATGTGTTTTTACAAAATTATCAGACAGCGACAAAGGAACATATGCTGACGAACACACAAGAGATATAATACAGAAAGAAATAACGCCATTGATTCTTGATGTAAATAAATTAAAGATTGAGCAAACAGATTTTTTAAATCAAATAGATAAAAAAATAGATGAAAAAAGCAAAAATTTACAAATCAATTTTATAGAAATTATGGGTATTTTTACCGCTATTTTGGCTTTTATTTTAATTAATATTAATATAATTAGAAGCGACACAGATTTTAGAATAGCTATGCTCATGATAATTTCTTTGGCTTGCGTACTGTTAATATTTGTGGTTTTATTACATTTATTATTTGTCGGAGGGTTCAATATACCTAGTGGAATTTTGTTAGTTTTATCTATTTTTTCGCTATTAGGTATCACATGTTTTAGTTTTAGTAATAAAATGCAGAATATTTTGAAGCAAAATAATTAAAAATTTATGAGTCAAAATGAAGATTTTAATTTAATAACATCCCCAGCGAGTTCCTCTATAAAAGGCAAGTATGTTTATTTATTTAATAATTATAAAATTAATTGTACTTTGATACATGAAATTGAAAATAAAATGGGTTATTGGGAATATATTTTAGTAGTTGATGTTCATGGAACTAAAATTCATAATATTCATTTTTGCGTAAAAAAGATAAAACAAATCAATGTTAATGTTGGTATGCATTGGGAATTGTTTATCCATGTTTTAATGGAAATAAAACATTTTTTGGAATTTAATAGATTTGATAAGGCGAAGCAAGATGGTGGTGTCTCTGATAAAAATTATATTTTAAATTTAAATTAATTTTATATATGACAAATATTTTATTATTAATTCTTTCAGTTTTATTAGTCGTAATGATCTATTTTGTGGTAGATATTAAAAGTAGAATAATTGGTTTGCAAAACGATGTGTGGCGAATTAAAAGAAAAATTAATCCAAATGATGAATAAATTTAAATTATTTTTATATATGGAATTGACATTAAAATTAGTTGGTATCGTTTTTATCATGTATTTGGTTTACAAAGAAGGATATAAGATTGGTTACAAAAACAGCTGGTTAGATCAAGCTCAAGGCAGAAAAAAAGAATTTGATTTTTAAGTAATCAATAATCGCAGATTCCCGCTTTCGCGGGAATGACAATAAAAAATAAAATAAATTAATAACTCTGGGATTCCCACTTTCGTGGGAATGACAGGTAAGAATATACATATATGTCCAAAGTATTAGGAATCGATCTCGGCACAACCAATAGTTGTATGTCCATCATCGAAGGTGGTCAGCCAAAGGTATTGGAAAATAAAGAAGGCGCTCGCACTACTCCATCCATCGTGGCTATTTCAAAAAGTGGCGAACGTTTGGTTGGTCAGTTGGCAAAACGTCAGGCGGTAACTAATCCGGAAAACACTTTGTTTTCCATCAAGCGTCTTATCGGTCGCAGTTGGAATGACGAAGAAGTACAACGAGATCTCAAACTCATGCCATACAAAATCGTCAAAGCCGGCGAAGGCGTGAAAGTGATATTACAAGGAAAAGAATATAGTCCGCAGGAAATTTCAGCGATGATTTTGCAAAAAATGAAAGCGGATGCCGAAGAACGTTTGGGTGAAAAAATTACTGAAGCGGTAATTACCGTGCCAGCTTATTTCAACGACTCTCAACGTCAGGCGACCAAAGACGCCGGTGAAATTGCCGGTTTGAAAGTATTGCGCATAGTGAATGAACCAACCGCCGCCGCTTTGGCTTATGGTTTTGATAAAAAGACTGAACAAAAAATCGCTGTCTATGATTTGGGTGGCGGTACTTTTGATATCTCTATTCTCGAAGTTGCGCCGGATAATGTTCAGGTGCTTTCCACCAATGGAGATACTCATCTTGGTGGTGATGATTTTGATCAAGTGATTATTCGTTGGATTTTGGATGAATTTAAAAAAGATCAAGGTATTGATTTGGGCAATGACCCGTTGTCTTTACAACGTATTAAGGAAGCGGCCGAAAAAGCCAAAATCGAATTGTCCACCGCTCAAGAAAGTGAAATCAACCAGCCGTTTATTACTTCCGATGCCAATGGCCCAAAACATTTGGTAATGAAACTAACCCGTTCCAAATTGGAAGAATTGGTTGGCGCTTTGGTGGAAAAAACTTTGGAGCCGGTAAAAAAAGCACTCGAAGATGCCAAATTAAAAGTTGGCGATCTCAATGAAGTAGTAATGGTCGGTGGTATGACTCGCATGCCGTTGGTATTACAAATGGTAGAAAAATTCTTTGGTAAAAAACCAAATATTAATGTGAATCCGGATGAAGTAGTAGCCGTGGGCGCAGCCGTGCAAGGTGGTGTGCTCAAAGGTGACGTCAAAGATGTGTTGTTGCTCGATGTAACACCACTTTCCTTTGGTATCGAAACTATGGGTTCGGTGATGACTAAGTTGATCGAACGCAATACTACTATTCCAACTTCCAAATCTCAAACATTTTCTACTGCCGCAGACAACCAACCAAGTGTAGAAATTCATGTTTTGCAAGGGGAGCGTCCAATGGCCGCTGACAACAAATCTTTGGGTCGCTTTATTTTGGATGGTATTCCAATGGCGCCACGCGGTATTCCTCAGGTGGAAGTTACTTTTGATATTGATGCCAATGGTATTTTGAATGTAAAGGCCAAAGACAAAGGTACCAACAAAGAACAAAGTATTCGTATCGAATCATCTTCCGGTTTGAGTAAAGAAGAAATCGAAAAGATGAAAAAAGAAGCGGAGTTGCATGCCGATGAAGATAAGAAAAAACAAGAATTAATCGAAGCTCGCAATATTGCCGATTCGATGATTTACACTACCGAAAAAATGATGAAAGATGTGGAAGAAAAGAAAATAGAAATTACCGCCGAAGAAAAATCCAAAGTGGAAGAAACTTTGAAAGCGGTCAAAGAAGTAAAAGATAAAGATGATGTCGAAGCAATCAAAAAAACCGCTGAAGAACTTTCCAAAGCCGCTCAAGCGGTTGGTATGAAAATGTATCAGAAGGAACAGACGGACGCCAAAAATAAAACTGACAACGCTCCACAAGGCGAAAACCCGGCTGGTGGTGCACCGACAGATGACAAAGGCCCAATTGAAGGTGAAGTAGTGAAATAATTGTTTTAAAGTGGTATAATCTAGGAGTCAGAAATTTAATTCTGTGCTTAAAGTAAATTATATGACTATTGTGCAATGTGGTACATGTGGAAGAACATTTAAAAAAGATATGGAAATAGAAGGCGAAGGTTTTTCACATACCATATGTGGTCGTTGTATGTTTTTGGAGTATGGCGACATGTATTTAGACAGTGAAGACCAGAAAAAAATATTGATTAACTCAATTGTAACAGATTCAAAAAATGTTTGGGAGGGTGAAGATAAAAAACACACACCGGAACAAATTGCCGAATTTGATAATTTTGTTAGAGAAAATATTACCGGTGAAGGAAATATAGATCGCAGATAAATTATGTCCAAAGATTATTACAAAATATTAGGCATAGAAAAAAATGCCACCACCGATGAGATCAAAAAAGCTTTCAAAAAAGCCGCCATGCAATACCATCCGGATCGTCCGGGTGGTGACGAAAAGAAATTCAAGGAGGTGAATGAGGCTTATCAGGTGCTTAACGATACTGACAAACGTACTAAATACGATCAGTTTGGTTCGGATTTCGAACAACAAGGCGGTTTTGGTGGTGGTGCCAGTTGGGAAGATTTTATGCGCCAGGCTCGTGGTGGTCAAGGTGGCGGTTTTCAGTTTGATTTTGGTGGTGAAGATCTCGGTGATATCTTTGGAAATATTTTCGGAGGAGGACGATCTCGTAGTTCCAGACAAGAGCGTGGCAGTGATATCCAGGTCGATGTCGAATTAGATTTTAAAGAAGCGGCTTTTGGTATTGAAAAAGAAATTCATTTGCGCAAACAAAGTGCTTGTGATGTTTGTGGTGGAAACGGTGGTGAACCGGGAAGTAAAATGGAAAAATGCAACACCTGTGGCGGACAAGGACAAGTCGCGCAAAATCAAAGAACTTTTTTGGGGACGATGCAAGCTATCGTGACCTGTCCGACCTGTCAGGGCAGGGGAGAACGGCCAAGCAAAAAATGCAAACATTGTGGTGGTGATGGCATCGTAGCCAAATCCAGTGATCTCAAAGTAAAAATTCCGGCTGGGATAAATACCGGCGAATCTTTGCGGTTGTCGGGGTATGGTGAGGCCGCTCCGCACGGTGGTCAAAGTGGTGATCTTTATGTGCGCGCGCATATCAAACCAAACAAATATTTTCATCGTGAAGGTTTTGATGTATATACTGAAAACGAAATCAATTTTACTCAAGCGGTGCTTGGTGACAAAATAGAAGTGGAAACAATCGACGGTCCGGTTACTTTGACAATTCCCGAAGGAATAGAATCCGGTCAGCTGATAAAAATGAAAGGACACGGAATTTCTCATTTGGGCAGAACAACTCGCGCCGATCATTTTGTAAAAATAAAAATTCGTGTGCCAAAAAAAGTTTCACGCGAAGCTCGTAAAAAATTGGAAGATTTAAAGAGTGAAATTTGATCCGGATTAAATAGTGTTAAATCACAAGTTGAAAAAGCATATCAAAAATGGTATGCTTTTTATAAACGACGAAGGCGAGAGAAAAGCAAAATATTTTGCTTTTCCGAGCCGAGGAGTTTATATGAAATATATATGGTAGAAAATATTTCGGAAAGTGAAATTATCGCTCGCGCCCAAGCAGGGGATATCAAAGCATTTGAACAGCTCTTGTTTTTGTATGAAAAGCCGGTTTTTGGGCATATTTTTCGTTTTATTCAACACAAAGAAAATGCTGAGGATTTGACGCAGGAAACATTTATCAAGATTTTTAGGGCCATCAAAACTTTTGATCCACAGTATAAATTTAGAACTTGGGTTTATACGGTGGCCACCAACACGGTTTATGATTGACTAAGAAAAGCCAAAAAAAGCACGGAGTTATATATAGTAGATGACCCAGAAAATCCATTTGAAACAATTGATGAAAGTTGGTCGTATAAGAAGATAGAGGACAAAGACTTGGTAGAAAGGATATTACAAAAAGTAAAGCCGGCATATCAGAATATTTTACTTCTGTATTATCGCGACCAGCTAACTTACGACGACATCGCCGGAGTTTTAAAAATTTCGATTAATACTGTCAAAACAAATTTACGTCGAGCTAAAATCGAATTACAAAAATATATAGGAGATATTTTATGAATGAAATGTTTCAAAATTTAAATGATGAAAAAGCGGTTTCTAGCAAAATGCACCAAGAGATTATGAAAGCTGTGAAAGTTGCGAAGCGAAAATATTATTTAATTGGATTGTTTTGTGGATTTTTATTTAGCGCGTTGATTTTTGGATATTTGTTTTATACAGAATTATTGGCCGATCAAGGGTGGACATTTTTATCCGAATTTATAGATAGTATCAAAATAGATTTTTCTTTAATTACAGATTTTTATAGCGAGCTAGCAGAATTTATTCCTTGGTATCAATTCGCGTTTGCGGTCACAGCCATAATTTTATTTATATTTATTTTTATTATTATATTAAAATATCGGAGGGTTCTTTTCTCAAAGGTCGAGAAATTTAACAAAAATTAATTTTTAAAATAGTTATTAATCATATGCAAAAAAAATTATATACATTAATTATTGCCGGTTTAATATTGTCAGCCGTACCAGCTCTCGCTCAAGAAAATATCACTACTACAAATTTGAAGAATATTCAGACTTCTATCAAAGAAGTAAAGAAAGACGCAAAAGGCAAAGTAGTTCAAATTAAAACAGAAAAAAAAGAAGCGATAGAAAAAGTTAATGCTGAAAAAAAAGCTCAAATAGAAAAATTGAAAATCGAAAAAAAGAATTTGGCAGATAGGTTAAAAGCAAAAAAAGATGAATTAGTCGCGAAAATAAAAGCAAAAAATGAAGCAACCAAAATCAAGAACGCCGCTTTTAATGCGGCCAAAAAAGCAAAAGATGTAGCTATAAATATTGCAAAAAAAGAATATAATGCCGCTTTGGCTGTCGCTAACGCAAATTTAAAAACAGCTTTGATTTCTGCGAAAACAACTGCAGAAAAAACTGCTGCAAAAGAAGTTTTTAAAGTAGCCAAGAAAGCAGCGCTGGATAAGTTGAATGCTTCAAAGAAGGCAGCCGAAGATGTGTATGTCGCCGCCAAAAAAGCCGCAGTAGATAAAATGCAAAGTGCTATTTCCGCCACAACCACCATTCCAGCCCCTGTTAGTACCAGTACCAATCAATAAGAACAACAGTAAATAAAATACCACAGATTTGAACTGTGGTATTTTTTTATTATTGATTATCCAATATTTTATTTACTTGAGCATCCGCTTCTTTGTTGTTTTCTCGCATCGTGTGTCGATATTTTACTTTTTTGAATTGTGCCGCCGCATTGTATGCCTGAATGAATAATTTCTGTAGACCGGGTTCGCGCACTTTATAAAAACCTTGCATTTGTTTGGTAACCAATTCGCTATCCAAAACGCATTCCACTTCGGTAGCACCCAATTCTTTGGCTCGTTTTAACGCGGAGATCAAAGCGGAATACTCGGCGAAATTATTTGTTTGTTCCCCAAGGTATTCACCGTAGGCGTCCAAGGTAAGATTATTTTCATCTTTTATTACCACGCCGGTTGCTGCCGGTCCCGGGTTGCCACGCGCTCCGCCATCTGTAAAAGTAGTTAGTTTCATATTTTTTTAATGTTTTATTTTCCACAAACCATCTTGGTTGTCGATGTTTGCGCTGAAATACAGTTCTCTTTTTTCGCTATCAGCTACCGCATCGTTGATCTTATTGTTTATTAAATTGTGACTAACAAAATAATATGGGAAAAGTGCGGTCATTTTGTCCGCCCAGATCAAACCCAAAGTGTTGTATTCATCCAGCACGATTACTTTTTGCAATTGTTCACCGGAGCGGTTTAATAAAAATGGATCCTCACCTTGGCTGTAGGTGGTTATTTCCCAAGGTGTCCAAATTATCCACCAGTTATTGAAATTGGAAGGTAGGAATTTGTCACCGACGATGGAAAATTGTTTATCATGGTTGAATAATATCATGTCTGACAGGCCGGATTTTTTTAATAAAATGAGGTCATCTTTTGCGCTGACAATCTGCCAAACTATTTCTTTGTTATTATTTGAAATGCCGCTTAGCTGATTTAGGATTTTAGAAAAACCAAAAGTATCTTTGGTAATATCGATTTGATCGGTCGATGAAGAATTTTGCAGTGTCCAAATTTGATCATTTTCCACAAACCAATCTATAAAAATATTTTTGCCGATAGTTGTTTTTTGTTTATTGGTTGCGCTTATAATTGATAGTTGATTTTTGGTAGAATAAAATATTTCCAACTGAGGAGAATTACCCCATTGAATTTTTGTAATTTTATTTTTTTCTTCCTTAGCCAAATTCCACATTAGTTCGGGCTTATCGGCATCAATCACATATATCTCCGACAGATCATCACTGGAAATCATCGCGAAATTATTTTTCGAATTTGACCAACTTACTTGATAATTTTTTCCGGCAGTTCCTCGAACAATCGGCGCTTCACTGTTTTGGTTTAAATCTCTCAACCAAAATACCGTTGGGTTATCAATGGTTTTGTAAATAATAAAATTATCACTACCGGCAAGATATAGCTTGTCGATTTTGTTATCAGAAATTTTTTGCGGTTTTGACTTTTGAATCAGCTTGATTTCTTTGATGTATACTGTTTGTTTGTTTTCCACTATAACTTCTTTTTCCCAATCATAAAATCCATCGGCGGTTAATTTGATTTTATATTTACCTCTCGCTAAGTTTTTTAATCGAATGGGGATTTTAATATTTAACTTGGCATCGTTTAGATAAGCCGTGGTGTTTTTGGGTAGGACGTCGATACTGATTGCTCCGGTTTCTTGAATAATGCCATTGGTAAAATCATAACGGTAGCCGGAGGTATATAAAATCAAAAGTGGGGAAAAAATCAGAAAAGCAACAATAAAAAAGGCTAGGAAAGCCAATCTCCAAGGGCGAGTAAAATTTGTTCCGGGATATTCCATATATATCGTTATTTAAGCCAGAATTAACTAAAATTTGAGTTTGCAAAATTTTATTATTTGTAGTATAGTATAAAATGATAAAAAAATAAAGGCGTAAGCTATGTCCTATCTAATAATAAACGGTGGTAAAAAATTGCGGGGTACTATCGAAAATCAGTCAGCCAAAAATTCGGCCGTGGCTATTTTGTGTGCTTGTGTTTCAATTTTAGGTAAAACGACTTTGGTGGATATGCCGGAAATCGAAGAAGTCAAGAGAATTATTGAATTGTTACAAAGTATCGGTGTTAAAATAAAATGGCTTGGCAAAGGAAAGCTGGAAGTGGACGCATCGGGTGATTTGAATTTGGAAAAAATAGATCCCAATGCTTCACAAAAAACACGCGCCTCGATTTTTTTATGGGGAGCATTGGCGGCTCGTGTAAAATCATACAAAATTCCAAAATCCGGCGGATGTCATTTGGGTGAACGCACAGTTCGACCACATTGGTATGCTTTGGAAAAATTGGGCGTGCAAGTAGCTTCAAAAGATTGTTTTTACGTTGTAAAAAACTCTCCGTTGAAAGGCGCGAAAATTGTAATGTATGAATCAGGAGATACCACTACGGAAAACACTATCATGGCCGCCGTTTTGGCTCAAGGAAAAACCATCATCAAAATGGCCTCAGCCAATTATATGGTTCAGGATCTGTGTTATTTTTTAAACAAAGCCGGAGCCAAAATCAAAGGCATCAGTACAACTACTTTGGAAATAGATGGCACAAAACAATTAAAACCGGTAAAAAATTATCCGATCATGCCGGATCCAATAGTAGCCATGACATATGTTGCGGTTGCTATTACCACCGGATCAAACATTACAATCAAAAGTTGCCCATTGGAATTTTTGGAATTGGAATTATGCAAATTGGAAGTGATGGGGCAAAAGTATAAACTAAAAAATGAAAGAAAATCCAAAAATGATAAATTTACTTTGGTAGATATCGAAATTATTCCAAGCGTGCTATCGGCCTTGTCAGATAAAATTTATGGGCGACCTTTTCCGGGTTTAAATATTGACAACTTGCCATTATTTATCCCGATTTTAACACAGGCGCAGGGGCGTACCTTGGTTCATGACTGGGCTTATGAAAACCGTGCTGTCCTGGCGTTGGAATTACAAAAACTTGGCGCTAATGTAACTTTGCTTGATGCGCATCGTTTGTGGGTGGAAGGTCCGACGAAGTTTATTGCCAATGAAGTGATTTGTCCACCGGCTTTGCGGCCAGCGGTCAATATCCTGATTTGTATGTTGGCGGCTAGCGGTAAATCAGTATTGAGAAATACTTATGCGATCGAGCGTGGTTATGAAAATTTATATCAAACTTTAAATTCCGTAGGCGCGGATATTAAAATTATCAATGAATAAAAATATGCAAGCAGAAAATCTCACTCCAACCAAAGCGCGTGCTCGTAAATACGCGGGTATATATTTTAGTGTAATCATGGCGGTGGTATTGTTTGGTTTTGGAATTTTAGCCGGTCAATTTTTGGCAATCAAAAGACCAATAACCAATGCGGCGGAAAATAGCGATTGGAGCACAAATATTATTAATTTTACAACCGATAAAAGTTTAACCAAAGATGTTGAATTTAATCAGTTTTGGGAAGTTTGGCAAAAAGTAAAAACTAAATATGCCAAACAACCGGTAAAGGACTCAGATCTTTTTTATGGCGCGATGCAGGGATTGGCGGCGGGAGTGGGGGATCCATACACTGTTTATTTTCCACCCAAAGCCGCTGAAGAATTTAATAAAAGTTTAGATGGTGAATTTAGCGGTATAGGCGCGGAAGTTGGGGTTAAAAATAATGAGCTGGTAGTCATCGCCCCGTTACCGGGTACTCCGGCGGATAAAGCGGGATTGTTGCCGGGTGATAAAATTTATGCGATCGATAAAACAATCACCATTGGTATGGATGCCGGGATAGCGGTACAAAAAATTCGCGGTCAAGCCGGCACACCGGTGGTTTTGACTATTATGCGCAATGGTTTTACCAAGACCAAAGAAATTTCTATTATTCGTGAGAAAATTAATATTCCATCCGTAATGTTTTCGATAAAAAATAAAAATGTTGCATATCTGCGCATTATGCAATTCAATCAAAACACTCTGCCTGAATTTGAAAAATACATCAAACAAATTCAAACTAAAAAAATCAGTAAATTGATTATTGATTTGAGAAATAATCCGGGAGGCTATCTGGATTCAGCCGTAGACGTAGCTAGCAAATGGGTAGTTGATGGAAAAATTGTCACTGAAAAATATAGCAATGGCGATATCAACAATCACGAAACATACGGCGATCATCCATTACAAAATATCAAGACAGTTGTTTTGGTAAATGAAGGTTCGGCTTCCGCGTCAGAAATCTTGGCTGGTGCCTTGCAGGATCACAACAAAGCCACCATAGTCGGTACAAAAACTTTCGGTAAAGGATCGGTACAGGAGTATGAAAATTTATCCGATGGATCATCATTAAAAATTACCGTCGCCCTATGGTATACCCCAAATAATAAAAACATAAACGAACAAGGCATCAAACCAGATATTGAAGTAAAAGAGGACTGGTCCAAAGAAAAAATAGGTGAGGATGTGATGGTTAAAAAAGCTTTGGAAGTTTTAAACAAAAAACCAGTCGTAGTAAAACCAGTAGCAACTATAAAATAAAAGTTAAGCGCGTTCTTCCCAATGTCTGTCAGTTTCCACTTCCAATTCCAAATATATTTTTTTGTTCAAAGCCGTCGTCAATTCTTTGCGCGCCGCAATCCCTATTTCTTTTATTGCCCTTCCACCGGCACCAATAATCATTTTTTTGTATCTGGCATCAGAAGTCAAAATCACCGCTTCGATTACAATTATGTCCGGCTTCTCTTCAATGTTTCGTACCTCTACATTTATGCTATATGGTACTTCTTTGCGTAAAGCCAATAATATTTTTTCACGAATAACTTCCGCTACCCATTTTCCTTTGCCAATATTCGTAATTTGATCACCTTCATACATCGGTATTCCTTCCGGTAAAAGTTCAAATACTTTTTCTACCAATGGTTGAATATGGCGATTCAAAAGAGCTGACAATTCAAAAGTAGCATCAAACTCATTGGATAATTGTTTGTAATCTTCCAAATATAATTTTTCTGTTTCCGGAAGATCACATTTGTTGAGTACCAAAATTTTTGGAACTTCCAATTTTCGTAGAATAGATAAAATAAATCTTTCCTCCGCGCCGATTGCTTTGGTTGGATCTACGACATACAAAATCTCATCAATTTCTTTTAGAGCTTCTTGCGCGCGTTCAGTAAGTTTGCCGGCCAATGGATTGTGTCGTTCTTTTAGAATACCAGGGGTGTCAATAAAAATGGCCTGCCCTTGCACAGTATTCAATACTCCGTGTATAATATCTCTGGTAGTTTGTGGCTTGTGAGTTACAGCCGCAATCTTAGTTCCAATCAAGGTATTGAGTAAAGTGGACTTGCCACTATTGGAACGGCCAACCATGGTGATAAAGCCGGATTTGAATAGCGGTTTTTCTTCAATGTGTTTAACTTTTGTCATAATTGCAGTTTTAATTCATTAGTGATATAATACTAGCGTAATTTAGAGGAAAAAGCAAGATGGCTATGAAAGTTGTTTTATTACAGGATGTAAAAGGGGTAGGGAAAGCAGACGAAATCACGGAAGTAAGCGAAGGATATGCTCGCAATTTTTTGTTCCCGAAGCACCTAGCGGTACATGCCCTAGAAAAAAATATTAAAGAATTAAGCGAACGTAAGCACAAAGAAGTCAAATCAGCCGAGAAAGAGTTGAAGGAATTGCAGTCTTTGGCCGGACGTCTAGATGGAGTAGAGATTGTAGTCAAAGAAAAGGCGAGCGAGGCCGGTATTTTATACGCTTCGATAGGATCCCAGCGGCTAGCCCAGGAGCTCCACAAACGTGGTTTCAAAATTGAAAAAAATCGGATTGAAAATTTAAACATTAAAAAATCCGGAGAATACAAAGTAAAAGTAAAGTTAAACCACGGTCTAGAGGCCCAGATCATGGTCAGGGTTGAAACCCTCTAAAAAACGGACGTATCACTGTCCGTTTTTAGTTTGTTTATATTTTTTCTTTTAAATATTTAATTATAAATAACTAATGTTTTATGCGTAAAACAAAGTATATTTTCATTATTGGAGGTGTTTTGAGTGGTGTGGGCAAGGGTATTACCGCCGCTTCGATTGGTCGTATTTTTAAAAATTATGGATTTAATGTTTCAGCGATTAAAATTGATCCATATATCAATGTAGATGCCGGCACGATGAATCCGGTCGAGCACGGTGAAGTGTTTGTGACTGAAGATGGTGATGAAACCGATCAGGATCTCGGTAATTATGAGAGATTTTTGGATACCAACTTGTATTCCACCAACTATATGACTACTGGGCGTGTTTATCTTAGTGTGATTGAAAAAGAACGCAATATGGGTTACAAAGGACGTTGTGTTCAGGTAGTGCCACATATTCCAATGGAAATTATTGCTCGTATCAAAGCCGCGTCAGAAAAAACCAAAGCGGATATTATGGTAGTCGAAATTGGCGGGACAGTAGGTGAGTATGAAAATATTTTGTTTTTGGACGCCGCTCGCATGATGAAATTGGACAATCCAAACGATGTGGCTTTTGTGCTAGTGAGTTATTTACCGGTACCCTCTCATTTGGGTGAAATGAAAACCAAACCAACTCAACACGCCGCTCGTACTTTAAATAATTGTGGAATTCAACCGGATTTCATTGTGGCTCGCGGTCAACATGAATTGGATCAGCCTAGACGTGAAAAATTGGCTTTCTTTTGTTGGATGCAATCAAAAGAAGACGTAGTGTCTGCCCCGGATGTGGAGAGTATTTATGATATACCGGAAGTTTTGGAAAAACAAAAATTTGGTCATTTGTTGGCCAAGAGATTAAAAATTAAGTTAGATAAAGGACACAAAAGCACTGAATGGGATCAGTTTATTACCAAAATGAAGTCAGCCAAAAAGAAAGTCAAAGTCGCTGTCGTTGGTAAATACTTTGCTACCGGTGATTTTACTTTGGCAGATTCATATATTTCAGTAATTCAAGCGGTAAAACATGCGGCGTGGAGTTTGGGCGCGGAAGCAGAGATGGCGTGGATTGATTCAGAAGATTATGAAAAAGACGCAAAAAAACTGAAGGAACTGTCCAATTATGATGCTTTGATTGTCCCGGGTGGATTTGGTACTCGCGGTATCGAAGGTATAATATTGGCGATTCAATTTGCTCGTGAAAACAATTTGCCATATCTTGGTTTGTGCTATGGAATGCAATTGGCATCAGTAGAATTCGCTCGCCATGTATTGGGCTTAAAAGATGCGCATACCATAGAAGTAAATCCTAAAACTAAAAATTTGATTATTCATATCAACAAACAGCAAGCTCAAAATGTCAGTAAAAACAGGTATGGTGGCACAATGCGTTTGGGGGCTTATGATTGTTCACTTGAAACAGACAGTAAAACAGCCAAATTGTATGGTATAAAAGAAATTAGCGAGCGCCATCGCCATCGCTATGAATTCAACAACGCATATCGTGAAATGATGGATAAGGCCGGTTTAAAGGTGGTTGGTATTAACAAAGAAAAAGATCTCGTAGAAATTGTGGAATTAAAAAATCATCCATTTTTTGTAGGAACACAGTTTCATCCGGAATTAAAATCGCGCCCAACACATCCGCACCCACTATTTGTCGGGCTAATTAAAGCGACTTTGAAATAAAAATATTCTTATCCACATATTATCCACCTGTGTATTGATCACAGAATATCGAATATGTGGTATAATGTATTTATATGAAAAAGGTTTTGTTTTTATCAGTTATCGCAATCTTGTTAAGCTACGGGATTTTTGCGGCTTTGGAGGCTGATGTGGTTTTGGCTACTTCTTCTGTTTCTACTACCACAGTATCTTTGACGGTATCAGATGAATTATCATTAGCTTGTCCGGTCGCTACGGCTAATTTAGGCACCATAGCTGGTTTAACCGGTGGCTCTGCAACTGCCGATGTGGATTGCAATGTAAAAACTAATAATTACAATGGCTATACTCTTACTCTTACTCCAACAACGTCGCCAGCCCTCATGACTGCTGACGGACACAGTTCTTTTGCTAATTATATTGCCACCTCTACTCCCGATTACTCTTGGACTGTGGCCGCTGCTGAAGCAAAATTTGGTTTTTCAGTTACTTCTACCGATGTTGTGGCTGCGTTTAAAAATGATGGTGCTAGTGCTTGTGGCGCACCTGGTTCAGTGATCGGACTTGATCATTGTTTTGTAGGTTTTGACGGTACAAATGCGACACAAATAGCATCCAAAAGTATTCAAACCACTGTTAGTGGTGTTACCACTACTGTTCGATATAAGGCAGAAGTGGGCAATGCAAAGGGTCAACCATCCGGTAGTTATTCCGCTACCATAACAATCACAGCAGCTACACTTTAATTTGCAATTTTTCTATAATGATGATAAACTATCTATATACAAAAGGTAGTTTTTATTTAATGTATGTTTTGTAAAAAAATCATCTTTTTAGCTATTTTTATATTTGCCTGTTTTTTTGCGCGTCCAGTTTTGGCTATACAAATAGAAAATTTAGTAACAACGCCAGTTGCTGGTGATTATGTAATCGGTCCGGGAAAAACAGAGCTATCACTTGATCCGGGGGGTTCGGCGGCAAAAAATTTAATAGTGACCAATCGTTATGGTCAAGACATGTCTTTCAAAATAGAAATAGAGGACTTTGCTGGATCAAGAAATCCACTAGAACCATTGGTGTTATTGGGGTCAGAAAAGGGCCCTTATTCTTTGCGAGATTTTTTACATCCGGAAATAGCGGAATTTACTTTGCAACATGGCCAGCGTATTACTATTCCTATTAAAATCGAAATACCGCGCGATGCCCAACCTAGTGGTTTGTATGGTGCGGTTATAGTAACTACCAGGCCGGCAACTACTACAAATGCGGTTGGTTCAGAAGTGGTGGCTGGAAACATCACTGTTATTTCTAGATTGGCTTCATTGTTTTTTGTGAGAGTCAATGGGGAAATCAAAACCAGTGGTCAATTGCAAGATTTTTATGCCAGTGCCAAGTTTTATTCCGATCCACAGATTCCATTCAAATCTTTATACGAAAATACCGGTAATATATATTTAAATCCGTACGGTATTTTGACTGTTTACAATAGTTTGGGCACAAAAATAGAAGAACAAGTTGTCAATCCATATTTTGTAATGCCCGGATCGGTACGTCAAAAAGACTATCTGGTAGAAAGGAAATTCATGTTTGGGTTTTATAAAGCAGTTTTGCAGATGAATAGAGGGTATCAAGATGTTATAGATACAAAAACAGTATATTTTTGGATTTTGCCATGGAAAGTAGTAACTGCGATTGTTGCCGGATTCCTAATTTTGATTGGTCTATTAAAACTTCTTCACGGTTGGTTTAAGGAAAACTTTGAAATCAAAAGGAAAGACCAAGAATAAACAGTATGAAAAAGTTTTCCCTAAAATACTTCATTTTGTTGGTAGTATTAGCCGCGATATTTTCTCAGCCGGTTTTTGCGTATGTGATGTCCAGTACCAACTATCGTGTACAGTTTGATTCTGTAAATAATGCTGGAGGGATAGGAACTTCTACAAATTACAAAATAGAGGATACGATGGGTGAAATTGCCAGCGGTTCAGCGACTAGTACAAATTTTAAATTGCGAGCGGGCTATCAGCAAATGGATCAAAGTACTTTTTTAACAATGTCGGTAAGTGGTAGTCCGGTTGTTTTATCAAGTATTGGCGGTTTAACTGGTGGAGAATCAAACGGTTCATTGGCAGTCGGTGTTTTGACCAATAATTCTGCGGGTTATTCTTTGAAAATAAAATCCACTACTGATCCGGCATTAAAATCCGCATCAAGTTCGTTTCCAAATTATCCGGCTGGGGTAAATTCAGATTTTACATGGAGCTCGGCTGAAACTTCATCAGCTTTCGGTTTTACACCGGAAGGGGCGGATTTGGTTCAGAAATATTTAGATAATGGCAGTATTTGCAACCAAAGTGGTGGTAGTGACACGGCAGACAAATGTTGGGATTATTTTTTGACTACCGACGAACAGGTTAGCTCATCGGACAGCTCAAACGATCCGACGGTCGCTACGACCACAATAAAAGTAAAAGCAAAATCCGGCTCTCAAAATGTTCAACAAAGCGGTGAATATACCGCCACAATTGTAATAACCGGAACATCCAATTAAACATGCGTGGTTCAAAAGTTTTTTTAATTATTCTATTTTTTGATGGCATACTTTTTAGGCCTATTTTTGTTTCGGCCACCAATAGTAGCAAAAACATAGACATAAATCTATTAGTATCCAGTTGTAATAATAATGGCGTTTGTGAAAGTGGTGAAAATACTACGGTTTGTCCAGCGGACTGCCCAGTCGCCACTACCACACCACCGGTAACCCCTGTAGTCGCTCCAAGCAGTGGAGGCACTGGAATTCCTGTGACACAAAAACCGGTAGTAGTGATAGTTTTAAATGTGGACAATCTATCAGCGCAAGCAGGGGACAAACAGGTAGTATTGCGCTGGACGAAGCCGGTAGATTTGATAGATTACGGCGGTATAATGATTCGTCGGTCAACTGTTTTTTTCCCAACCAATGTTGACGTCGGTGGGTTGTTGTATCAAGGTGTCGGTTTAGAGATTGGCAAAAATACTTTTGAATACGCGGATATAGGTTTAAAAAATGGAGTCAGGTATTTTTATACTGTTTTTGTTTACAATACCGGCAATGTTTTTTCTTCCGGAGCCAGTGTTTCGGCTCTTCCGCAATCACCGGAGATGGATCAAATTAAAAAACTAGAAGTAAAACCGATTGAAAAAACACCTGAATTGAGTGTTCCAAAAGTAATACAGCCACCAAAGGGGCGACCGGTGGAGTTTAGTGATTTTATTTTTGAACAAAATGGTCAGAATTTTGTTTCAGAAGATAACAAAAAGGTGGATGTTTTGAATAATTTACCGATCAATATTTATTTGGACAACAAAAAAATCCCCAAAGGCACCAAAACCGTAATAGTGACTTTGGATAATAAAGGGCAAATACAGACTTTTTTGCTGAAAAATGATCAGGATATTTTGGCTCATGTAGTGGGTTTACCAGCTTTTTGTGTAGATGGTAGTATCAAAGCCATTTTTTCTTTTTTAAATAACAACAACTTGATGATTGGGAGTGTTGAGGGTTTAATTAATTCTAAAGCGGTGTTGGTTTCTCCTCAAACTGAAATAGTTCCACAAATACCCAAAGCACCAATATTATCTACCGCGATCGGTGTCGTTAAAAAAACAGTGGCGCAAAAATATTTTTGGCAGTGGGTGTCGTCGATTATGATAATTTTATTTTTGATTTTACGTCTCTTGAGTAAGCGTCGACGAAAAAAATAATAGTTATCCACACATTTTTTTATTTTTAGAGCAAAAGCATTCTTCGGAATGCTTTTTTGTGTTATAATATGTTTATATTATTAACATCGGATATCCGATATGAGATCTCGGATAGACGATATGGGTAAAATATACTATATGAGTGGGCTTATTTCTTTAAAAGAGGCCTCCCGTATTTCTGGTTATCACCAGGACTATTTGAGTTCTCTAATTCGTGGTAGTAAATTACACGGCGAGCGATTGGGTAGAAATTGGTGTGTGAGGGAGTCGGACTTGCGGATGTTCATGGTCAAAAAATTGGGTGACGATAAGCTCGTAGTAGTGTCTTCAAAACAACAAAATTTAAAAAACAAACCAGCCGGTCTTATTGTGGCCGGTTTTTTAATTATTTTATTATTAATTTTTTACTTATATGTAGCCAAATTCTCTACAACCAAAGAAGATTTTACCTCTAAAAAAGATCTCAACTTTGGCGCGTTTCAGCTTAATACCATTTATTCTGAACACTCGTCAGAGGTTTCTTCGGGTTTTACGGCATCCTCAACAAGACCGTAAACAGGTTATGTACAATTGGCGGTTTGGGAAAGTAGCAATAGTGCTCATAATAGCCACGATCTCTTTGGCTATGTTTGGCGTTTCCAAAGCCACCACTTATAACCCTCAAATAAACTACCAAGGTAAGCTGACTAATAACAGTGACGCGGCGGTAGCTGATGGTGTGTACAACATGCAATTCCAATTGTGCGCGGATGATGGCTGTAGTTCGGTACTATGGACAGAAACGCGCACCAGCACCAACCAAGTGCAAGTGACCAATGGATTATTTAGTGTATTACTTGGTTCAGTGGCGAATTTAGACAGTGTAAATTTCAATCAAGATTTGTATCTTGAAATGCAGGTGAGTGACAATAGCACAACGACGATGGAAACATTATTGCCTCGCAAAAAACTTGGCACAGTGCCATCGGCATTTGAGGCAGGTAAACTTGGCGGGTTAGCTTCTTCCTCTTATGCAAAGTTGGCAACAAACGAAACAATCACAGCGACTTGGACATTTAGTAATATTTTGTCCATTACTGCCAATTCCGCTTCACCGGCCTTGAACATATTACAATCCGGCGCAGGCACAGGAATTAGCGTAGGAAATGGCACAGCCACCACCACGATTTACGGTTCGGCCACTTCTACTTTCCCATACGGCGCGACTTTTGCGACTACAGGAGGTAATGTAGGCATTGGTACGACAACACCGTCGGCAAAGTTGGGGGTTTTAGCAACTACAGAACAGCTGAGATTGAATTATGACGCGTCTAATTATTCTTCTTTCACTGTGGGTAGTAATGGAGCACTTACTCTTGCCCCTTCAAATACAGGTACTACTACGAAATTTCAGATTACAGATGCTGGTACAACATCCGCAAATAGTGAGATTTTAAATTTTAGAACAGGATATAATGCCAACGGCGCACAAAAAGCTATTACTTGGCGCGATAGCTCTAATATTACTGGTCAAATAGATACGCGATATAATGGGACAACAGTAGATATGGTGTTTGGTTCTTTGTATAATGCAGGATACAACAGCACAGCTCGCTTGACGATAAAAGGAGACGGTAAAATTGGAATTGGTACTATCACACCAAAATCAACTTTACAATTAGACGGCGCGAGTGCCGCATACGGTTTAGTATTTGATATTGCTGGCGGTTCTATCATGGGTCATAATATATATAATAGCAGTGGATGGAAACGTCTTGCGGCAGATTATGTTTCTCTTGTAAATTATAGAGATTCTAACGGTGATATTTCTTTTTATCAAGCAGCTACTGGCGATGCAGATTCGGCGATTACTTTTACTGCGCCAACATTGTATATGGTAAATAGTACAAGAAATGTAGGTATTGGCACCACCGGACCGGGCAAAGCATTAGAAATAAATTCCGCCACCGGTGCTGATTTGCGACTTACCTACAACGATTCAGACGGTTCTGCCGCCAACTACACGGATTTTTCTGTAGGATCAGACGGTGCTTTGACCATTACTCCTGCAAATTCTGTTGCGACTACTTTTGCTAATGGCTCATCTTTGAAGCTGACGGGTGGCAATAGTTCTGGAGAGGGCAATATACAATTAGGAGCAGCTGCTTCGAATAGTTATGACACAAACATGGTATATTTGAGTGGTTCTGATATGACTGGTGGATATATGTTTGGCGCGACACCAACATTTAGTAATGCAAATGGTCCATATTTCGGCGGGCGTGGTAATACATATAGTGCAACTGTAAACCAAAGAGGCAATCTGTTTTTTGCCGCTGGTAGTCCATCCAGCCCTGCAAGCACAGAAGGTGTTATTAGATTTATAACTGGATCAGGTGAAACACTGAGAATGATTATTTCTAATGCTGGCAATGTTGGTATTGGTACCGGCACTGCTGTACCAAGTGAAAAACTTGATTTTGCTACTACAGGTCTTACTGATACAAGCTCTGTTAGGTTCGGCATAAATAATGGCCCATCAGGAACAGGTACTGGAACTGCTTTTGGTGGTGGTTTAATATGGAAAACAGGTTATGGAAATGGATATACGAAAAAATCTGCTGGTATATTGCAAACTGCAGAAGGAGATTATTTTAGATCTGGTTTGGCTTTTTTCACAAATGGAGTGTCTGATCAAACTACTGATTGGTCTGAGAGGATGAGGATAAATATGAATGGTAAAGTTGGTATAGGCACATCAACCCCAGCTTCCCAACTGCAAGTATTAAGTACAACCGAACAGCTTCGTTTGAATTATGATTCGGCTAATTATTCTTCCTTTACAGTATCAAGTGGAGGTTTATTAGGTATCGTTCCTTCAGGTGGTAAAGTTGGTATAGGGACTACCACTCCCACAGCAAGGTTGCAATTATATACTGACGCAGCTTATGAAACTATTTTTCAAGTTAGTAATTCTTCAACCGCAAATATACTTTTAGTGAAATCTGACGGTAAAGTATTGATCAACACATCGTCATATATGGGCGCTACGGCGTATAAATTGATTATAGATTCTGGTTCGGATACAGGATATGGGATTGGAGTGCGCGGGGTGATTAATGCGACTTCATTGATAACCGGCTCTTCAACATTAGATATCGCCGAGACATATCCGATAAATTCCAATTGTTATGCCAACGGAAGTTGTCCGAATGCAGGTGATTTGGTTTGTTCGGATTCATCTTTGAATTCCGGAGTAAAAAAATGTTCTAATTTGTATGACAATACTGTAATTGGTATAGTATCTACTGATCCTGGGTTGTTGCTTGGTGGTGGTGATTTTGGAAATTTGGAAGATAATGCTGGTGTGCGAAAAGTGGCTTTGGCTGGTCGTGTGCCGACCAAAGTTTCTACTGTGAATGGCGCGATTGTGGTAGGCGACAAATTGACTTCTTCGGATGTTCCAGGTGTTGCTATGAAAGCAACCGCCGAAGGACCAACTGTTGGTATCGCCATGGAAAGTTATTCCGGCGCATCAGTTGGGTCTATTACTGTGTTTGTAAACATTGGTTGGAACAATACAATTTACCGCGCATTATCTGTCAATGACACTGATCATGTTTTGAAAATTGGTGATGATCAAAATTTGATTTCGCTGAAAGTTACCGGTGATACTAGTTTAAATAAAGTTACCACACACGACATAATTCCGGAAACAGATTCTATTTATGATTTAGGTACTTCGAGTTATCGTTGGAAGAATGTTTGGTCTCAAAATTTGAATGTAGTTTCTACTACTTTTGTTGGTTCGATTTTAGTGAACACCACCACCAACGTCACTGGTTACAAAATGGTCATCGATGCCGGTGGTGCTTCTGGTGCCGGGCTTGGAGTAAATGGATACATTAAAGCCACTTCGTTTATAACCGGTACAACCACTTTGGATTTGGCCGAAACATATCCGGTGGATCCAAGCTGTGCGGAAAATAATTCTTGTCCGGTTGCCGGTGATGTAGTTTGTACAAAAAATAGTTCGTCAACGGGCGTTTATTTTGTAGAAAAATGTTCTGAATTATCAAGTGATAAATCAATCGGTGTTATCTCCACCGCCCCAGGTATGATATTGGGTGGGTCAGGATTGAATTCAGATGATTCTGACGCGACATTTTCGCGTTTGGTTGCTTTGGCCGGACGTGTGCCTGTGAATGTTGTCATTACCAGTGGTACAATTAATGTCGGCGATGGAATCACTGCTTCCAACGTTGCCGGTTTTGCCACAAAAGCAAAAGAACCTGGCAGAGTTATCGGTTTTGCGTTGACTTCTTTGTCTTCAAATGGTGATACTGTCACAACCGGAACAGTTGAGATTTTTGTTAATCCACATTGGTCGATTGGTGATTTGACCGAGGAAGATATTCCTGAAACACTAGTTACCAGTACCACCAGCACTAGCACTCCGACAGTTTTGGATAAATTTTCTATTACTGTAAAATATGCTTTGAGTAAGTTAGGAATGATTATTAAAGACGGGTTTTTGCAAGTGAAAGAATTTTTTGCGGAAAAGATTCACACCAATGAATTGTGCATTGGAAATACTTGTGTTACCGAAGCTCAGTTGCAAGATTTGTTACAGAAAAATCAGGTAGTGGCACCGGCTGTGGGCAGTACAGATGGTGGAAATATTGTGTCAGGTGATGTTGTTGTTGGCTCAACAGAGCCAATAGTGGATACAGGGGCACCTACTTCTACTGAGCCAGTTACGGTTATCACAACCGAAACTCCTCCTGTCGAAAGTATCCCTACAACCCCTCCTGCTGAAACACCACCAACGGAGACTGTGCCACCAGCTACCGAAATTATCACTACACCATAATTATTTTATTAATTTCAAAATATGTATCGACGGAAAACAAAAAATATTCTCACTTTAAAATTTGAAAAGAAAAAAATTATTATTTTTTGTTTGTTGTTGGTATTGATTTTTATTTTGGCAGGAACTTTTATTTATTTTTCAAAACAAGATTCCAAATTGAAACAATCGGTCACAAATTTAGAAGTTAAAAAAGATGAAAATTTTTATCGTCGATCCGGAGATGTGTTGTTTAAAAAAATGCGTCAAATGATTAGTGAAAACAAAAATTTATCCGACGCGCAAGCAATAGAATTTCAAAAGACGTCCGCTATAGCATTGGTAGATTACCGCAAGGCCAAAGAATTAAATCCCAAAAATTATTTAAATTATTTGGCCGTTGCAAAAATTTGTGACTTTTTAATCCCGTATATGGAGGGGATAGAAAAAGAGGCGGCGGAAAATTATTTGGAAGTTTTGAAAAATACCCCAAACGATTATGAAACCACCCGTAGCGCTCTGCGTGTTTTTATAATTTTAGCGGATAATTCTTTTATTTTGGGAGATGAAAAAACCACCGAAAGCAGTTTGGCTATAGCCAAGACGATGGCGCAAAAATTTTTACAAGATGATCCGACAAATTTGCCAGGGATATATTATAGTGCCTTGATTGCTAGGCGAGAAGGGGATATAGATTTTGCTACATCTACTTTGGAACACCTTAAACTGATTTTAGACAAAGAACCTGATCTGCATTTTGAATTGGCGATAGCATATTTTTCTGCGAATAATTTTTCAAAAGCAAAGTCAGAATTCGAGTCTGCTTCTAGACTGTCTAGTATTTACAAAAAAAATAGTGTGATGTATTTGAAGATGATTGAAGAGAGAACTAAAAAACCCGCTGTAAAAACAGGGGGTAGATAGAGAGTTGAGGGGTCGCCTTCGCCAAGGCTATGGCGACCGATGTCGGGGTTGTGGGACGAAGTTGGAACGTATTTAGTCCAACACCAATTTATGGTGGATAGTATACCAATAACTTAATTTTTTGTCTATCTTATCTCTTCTCGTATAATTTTCCAAATACTTTGTCGAAATTGTAGAAAATCAGTGCAGTTTCTAATTTCGTATTGGCGAGGCCTGTTAAAAGGCACTTTAATAATTGTTTTTATGGTACCGGGTCTTTTGGTTAATACAATAATTTTGTCGGCAAGAAAAATAGCTTCTTCAATGTTGTGCGTTACTAAAACAATCGTCGGCTTAATATCGCTATGGATTCGCAACAGATCTTCTTGTAAAAATTCTCTCGTTTGTTCGTCCAAAGAACTAAATGGTTCATCCATAAGCAATACCTCCGGTTTTATGGCCAAAGCACGAGCTAATCCGACCCTTTGTTTCATACCGCCAGACAATTGATGTGGAAAATGTTTATCAAATCCGTGAAGATTGAATTTGCTTATATATTCGTTGATAATTTCTGTCCTTTTTACCTTATCAATTTTTTTACATTTAAGCCCAAAATCAATATTTCCCCTGACGGTCTTCCATGAAAAAAGAGCGTGATCTTGAAAAACCACTGCTCTCTCGGCACTTGGCCCATTTATTCGTTCGTCATTATGCAAGATATTACCGTCATCAGGGAAAATATAACCGGCCAGCATATTTATCAGGGTTGTTTTTCCACACCCCGAAGGCCCCAAAATACAGACTATTTCCGATTCGTCAATTTCAAAAGATAAATTATTGAGAGATTGGATTGACTGTTTGCTTTTATCAACAAATCTTTTTGAAACATTATCAAGAATTATTTTAGCCATATCAAACTAGACAGTAACTCGCCACGGTATTAGTTTGCGTTCCGAATACGTCATTATCTTGCTCATGAGATAACCCAAAACGCCAATTATCACCATTCCTCCGATTACTCGATCGGTTCGGAGCAAAAGCCTGTTTAGCTGTATCATGTAGCCTAGCCCCGATTGTGAACCAACCAGTTCGGCAGTAATAACCATAAACCAACTAATACCCAGACCTGTTTTTAATCCTGTAAAAATAGACGGTAGAGCCGCAGGCAATATTATGTCGAATAGATGTTCTTTTTTTCCAGCACCCAAGCTTAGGGCGGCACGTTTATGATTTTCTTCAACTGATATAACGCCAAAATAAACATTACTCATTATCGGGAAAAATGCACCTAAGAAAACCAAAAAGTAAGCAGGGTTATCACCAATACCAAACCATAAAATTGATAACGGAATCCAACTTATAGGCGGTATTGGTCGCAGAAATTCCAAGATTGGACCGATAATCATTTTTATAGTTTTTGAGTAACCGGATAATATGCCCACAATTACACCGCCAAGGGTGGCTAGGGCAAAACCAATAGCTACATGCTTTAAGCTTACTATTACATCGGTTAAAACTGATTCTTGAGTAAACAATGTCAATATGGCTGATATTACTTTGGCAGGCCCGGGCAAAATTTCCGACGCGTTCATACCGCTTACAGAAAATATATGCCACACCAGAATTGTAGTTATTGGTAATATTATTTTTAATATTATTGGCTTCATTTGATATTTACACTATTGAGATCAAAATTTGATTGACCAATTTCTTTTTTAGCCTCATCAAGAAATTGTAAATTTATTTTTTGAGATATGATCGGAGCTTTAGTGATCAATTTATTTGCTTCCGCCTCATCAGCTATGGCTTGTAAAGTTTTAATGTGGGAATCGTAAAGACCAACATCAACGTCTTTAATTTCTTTTGCCAAGAGATTTTTTTCTAACGAAGACATTTTATCTATCACTGATTGTGAACCGGAAAATTTAGTTTCATCAATAAACCATTGGTTGGCCTGCTGTTGGTTCTTCGCATAATAGTAATAATCCTCAATGAAAGCCTTCAAAAAATCTTTGGCTGCTGCCGAATGCCGACTAATATAATCATTGGACATTACAACGACACCTACTGGAGAGAATCTTTTTAAAACCCTCGCCTTGCCACTATCCTCAAATATAGCCATAGTTGGATCCCAAGTGACAAATGCGTCAACGCCGTCCCATTTTGCTAACGATCCTTTTTGAATGACGTTTGTTTGCTCTAAAATATCTAAATTTTTCAATTGAAAATCTTTGGTCGGATCAAAACCATTTTCTTTGATGAAATTTAAGGTATGGAGATGAGGCGAGGAACCAAAAGGAATGGAGATTACTTTGCCCCTCAAATCGGCAAGAGATTGTATGGTGGAACTAGCTGGAACAATAATGCCATTTCTAAAATCCATTAAACGCGCCACGATAGTGAATTTGTCTGTTTTAGAAATTAAATTTATAGCTGGGAAGTCACCCATAAATAAAACGTCAACTTGGCCGGCAACGGCCGCTTCTGACAATGGTCCGCCATAGTTAAACCCTTTAAAATCTCCAACCAAACCATTCTTTTCTAAAATATTGGTATGCTTTAAAACTTCGGCAATTTGCGTCTGTGGTGCCCAAGAGGTTTGCCAACCAATGCGGATTGGTGTTAGTTCTGCCTTTCTTACATTGTTAGTTGCACTTTTTGATATTAAAATTGCAACAAGTGAAATTACGACTAATGCTATAACACCAACGACTATTTTTTTCTTCATAAAAATTAGTTAAATACTTAAATTTGACAAATAAAGTATAGTGCTATATCATCAACTTGTAAAACTGTCGTCGACAGCCGACAAATAGGATAACTAACATAATTTAGTATGATAGAAAAAATACTTAAAGAAATTGGGTTTTCGGACAATAGTGTAAGGATTTATGACCGTCTTTTAGAATCTGGCTTTTCCTCGGCTCGCCAATTGGCTGAAAACCTTAACCTACCTCGCCCGACTGTTTATGATGGCTTAAAAGTATTGATTAACAGCGGTTTGGTAATTGAAAAAGAGGAAGAAAATAAAAAGTTATTTAGTGTTGATGATGTAAAAAATTTACAGCATTTAGTCCGTTCAAGGATCGAGAATCTAAAGAAAAACGACCAAGCGATTAGCGACTTACTGCCAAACTTAATTTCAAAAACAAAAGCCTTGGAACCAAAGATAAAATTCTATTCGGGCGTGGCCGGTATCAAGCAGGTTTTAAAAGATATGTTGTGGTACAAAGATATTGAAACTTTAACTATGTGGCCAATTAGCGAAATGGTTGAGATTTTAGGAAAAGAATATTTAGAGGATTTAAACCGAAGACGAATAAAGCAAGGCATTTCAATTAGAGGAATTTGGCCGAGAGACAAAGCAGTAGATTTCAAAACTCATCCGTTTTTAGGGGTGGGTAAGGGTCATTTGCGAGAATTACGTTTAGCACCAAAGAGTATGACGTGGAATATGAGTTATTGGCTTTATGCTGACAAGGTGGCGTTTATTTCCTCTCGTGCCGAGAGCTTTGGTTTTGTTATTCACAGTCGCGATTTTGTTGATTTGATAAAAACACAATTTGAAGTGATTTGGCCATTATCAAAACCAATCAAAGCTCAACCACAACTTACAGATAAATTCTTAAGGACTGTATAAATTCGTCAACTTTGACTTTTACGTCTTTTTCGTCCAAAATATAGCGGTATGAATACCGCAACTTCTACAATCAAACAAGAACTCGACCGTCGTTTTTCGCTTACCTACACCGAAACAAAAAACAAGGACGGTAATATTGTGTTTGTGGTAGATTTTCCCAAAATTTACGACTACATGGCATTTGTTGAGGCCACCCCACTCATACAGGACTTAATCTTTGAAGAAAACAAACGCTGGTATCATTTCATGGTGGATTTAGAAAAACAAAAACTATCAGACGAAATGGTTGCATTGCAAATGTCCAACTTTGACCACTTTCACTTATGGGCACAATACGAATATTTAATCGGCTTTGTTTACAATCCAATCGAAAATCTAAACCACGAGGAAGACAAAATGAAATTGGACACTTGGGGTTTGGCTTTCTCTAAAACACCATACCAAATCTTAATATTGCGTATCCCGTTTAAAAAGAAAATTGAAGTCATTAAAAACAGAATAGAGCGAGGGTCATACCGTTTCCAGTTTTCAATTAAAAGTGCTGTATATGAATTTCATCATCGGCTCATGAATTTGCTGGCAGAATACGAGGTATCGCCGAACATCACCACTACCAAAGAACCAACCGAGGCCGTCAAACAACTTGGCTTAACACCGGATAGTAAATGGGAAGATTTAGAAATTGCTTTTCGGAGCCAATACGAAGTGCGAATAAAACATAAAACCAAAGAATACATCGCCAATCACGAGCAAATGGGCTTTGCCGACAAACGCAAACCCAACGAAACCAAACCAAAATTAAGCTGGGAGTTATTAAACTTACTCGCTCTCGGCAACGGCGTTTTTCCACTCACTCGCTTGTCCGGCACCGATAAAGCCAAACGCAAAAAGCAAAAACAAACACTCACTCAACACCTCAAAGACTATTTCCAAATTACCGATGACCCATTTTATGAAACTGACAAAGAAAATATGGAATATAGGATAAAAATAAAGTTATTACCCGATCCGGAATTTCGAGATGATTGGAAAGACCGGAACATCTACGACACAACAAAAATATCAAGAGAATTTCTAAAGCCTGTTTGATGAGGCGGGAAAATTCTCGGCTGGTGTAAACATAAAAAATCCCTTTGATTCGTGAGAACAAAGGGATTTTTTTGTTTCACAGCGAAATTTCGTCCACAAAGGGCATAGAACCTCAATATTTTCTATGCTCATAGATTTTAGTCCACAACTCATCGAACGCCTGCAACTGTATTTTTTAAACCGTTTAAAGAAAACTATCACTATTGAACAGGCCAATCAATATCTGCATTCCTATGCGGAACTTTTTGGTTTGTTCTGGGACAATGAACCACCACCAGACCGGTCAGCACCACTTTAATTGACTTTCCACGGGTCGCAATAATTGCCCGATTGCGACCTGTGGAAACCGGCTTTGCCGATTAAGGCTTTCGTCGTCGCTCACTCGTTCGCTCGTCGGTTCGCCGTTCACTCACTGTTATTTCTATTAAAACAACACTTACGCCGAAAAATATATGCAATTTACTAATCAGAAAATAACGATTGCCGGTCATATCGTCGAATATGATTTTATGGAACAGCCAATCAAGTATGGCCCCGACAATCGTAAAAAACACACTTCAACCGGACACCCTTTGACCACGCCGGAAGAAAACGAAATTAGCTCGGCCAATCGTGCAAAGTCGGCTGTCCGTCGTCTTGTAAATTCCAACGCTCATAAATGGTTAAAAGCAAACGGCACATCGTACCTGCCCATTTTTGTTACATTCACTTTTGAGGACGATATTCGTGATTTGGATATTGCCAGTAGTTTTTTTAAGGTCGCTATGCAACGCCTTAACTATTTTGTTGGCGGTTCAAAAAAACACTTTTTGCATTACATCGCCGTTACGGAGTTTCAAGACAAAACAAGAGAGGGTGTAATTCACTATCATGTTTTGTTTTTCAATCTGCCATTTATTGAAAAAGTGTATGACGAAATAAAACGAATATGGCGACATGGAAATATTAACGTGAAGTCGGTACGAAATGTAAAAGACCTTGGCCGGTATATGGTAAAGTATATGACAAAGAATTTGAAAGACGGAAGATTAAAAGGTCGAAAGAAATATTTTGCCAGTAAGGGATTGAAACGCTGGACGGTTTTGTATGATAAAGATTTGGTTAGTTTAGTGGTGGAATTGTTGCCGGAAGAAACGAAAATTAACACGGTGAGTTTTGATAACAAACATTGTGGAAAAATAACAAGAACAACTTACGACGTTAGGAACGATCCGAAAGCACTTGCATGGCTGTTTGATTTGGTGTTAAATAAGCCTCAGTAACAATCTTAATTTTTCTTGTTATGAAATACATCGCTTATTGTCGCAAATCCACTGAATCCGAGGATCGACAAGTTTTATCAATTGAATCACAAACAAACGAAATGAAACGCCTTGCTGAACGGGACGGTATTGTTTTTGACAAGATATTTAGCGAAAGTATGTCGGCCAAAGCTCCGGGTCGTCCAGTTTTCAAAGAAGTAATGGCCTATATTGAAAAACGTGGCCAATGTGTTTTATACGTTTGGAAATTAGACCGCCTCGCTCGCAACGCTTTGGACGGTGGCCAATTATCTTGGTTCATGGACAGAAAACTAATTGTGGAAATTCGAACTTTTGAAAAGATTTACAAAAATATCTCGGACGATAAATTTTTCATGAGTTTAGATTTTGGTATTGCCAAAAAATATGTTGACGATTTAAGCACGAACGTAAAAAGAGGAATACGAACGAAAATAGAAAAAGGCGGTTGGCCGACAAAAGCCCCGTTTGGATATTTAAATGATAAAGCCAACAAGATTATTTATCCTGATCCGGTTCGGGCACCGAACATAGTGGAAATGTTTAATCTTTACGAAACAGGAAATTACAGCATAAAGGATTTAGTAAATGTCATGTACGACAAAGGTTTGCGAACGCTCGGCGGTTACAAAGTCCACAAAAGCGTTTTACATCGCGCGCTTACTAATCCGGTACATTGCGGTTTTGTTGTGCAGAACGGAAAATATTTTGTTGGCACTCACACCTCGATTGTCGGTCAAGAACTTTTTGATAATGTTCAAAGCATTATCAATGGCAAAAACAAAAGCCGGAAGCAAACCCACAATTTTCTACATCGTGGTTTAATGAACTGCCATGTCTGCGGTTGTGCCTTAACCGCTACCAACAAAAAAGGCCACGATTATTATTACTGCACTAATGGCAAAGGCAACTGTGAACAGCACAAAAAATACCTACGCTCGGAAAGTGTCGATAATATCATGTCTAAAATATTTAGCGATATTGAATTTGACGAGGAAATAATCGAAATAATGTATTTAGCTAAAAAGGAAGAGTTAGGACACGACAAAACCTATACCGAAACCGCCTTACAGAATCTCACCAAACAGCTTACGCTTGCCCGTGAGAAGCAATCCAAGCTCGTGGACAGCTATTTGGCCGGTAACGTATCCGAAGACCTCTACAACGCAAAAATACAATCATTGAACAACGAAGTTACCGCTACTGAAAGCCAACTTAAAACATTACAACAAAAACATTTTAACAGTGAAACTACTTTGGAACTTACGAAAAACAAGTTTTTAACCGCCAGTAGAGCCAAAAAAGAATTTGAACAACGTGATGATTTGAGAAAACGTAATGTGCTCGGAAATATACTTTGGAACCTTACTATTGAAAACAAAACTTTGGCTAGTTTTAAACTAAAAGACCCCTACCAAAGTATGGCAGAGGTCTCCAAAAACTGCTCTTTTGCCGAATTGTCGGGCTGACAGGATTTGAACCTGCGACCTCGTGGTCCCGAACCACGCGCGCTACCAACTGCGCTACAGCCCGTCCTCGCCTCGCCATAGCTCCGAAGGAGCGACGGCGGGTTGTCAACCTCAGCGTAGCACACTTTTTTGCGCTTTTCAAGTTTTAATTTTAATGATATACTTAATTTAGCGGATTAAGCTATTTTTAGTTATTATTTTATTTTTATGAGTATTAAACAATACTTTAAAGAAGCAATAAAAGAAGAAGCGTCAGACTTGCATTTGGTTGGCAATGAACTGCCGATGATTCGAGTAGAAGGCGAATTAAAAGAAATAGACCAAAAACCACTCAATGCCAAAGAATTGGAGGTATCTGTTTTTGAAGAATTAATCAATAAAGAACAAAAAGATCGTTTTGAAGAAGAAAAAGAATTGGATTTTAGTTACGAACAAGACGAAGTGCGTTTTCGTGTGAATTTGCATCGCCAAGAAGATGTTATCGGGTTGAGCGCGCGTTTGATTCCGGCTGTTATTCCCAGCCCGGAAGATTTACGTTTTGAACCGATTTTAAAAGAAGTATCCAACATGTTGGATGGTTTGGTTTTGGTAACTGGCCCGACCGGTTGTGGAAAATCTACCACCCTAGCATCTATCGTTGAAGAAATAAATAAAAATCGTAAAGCGCATATCGTCACAATCGAAGACCCAATCGAATTTTTGTTTGAAGATAAAAAATGTTTAATTGAACAGCGTGAAGTTGGTACCGATACAAATTCTTTTGCTAACGCTCTAAAACACGTTTTGCGTCAGGATCCAAATGTGATTTTGGTTGGTGAAATGCGTGATCCGGAAACCATCGCTACAGTTTTGACCGCCGCGGAGACCGGGCATTTGGTGTTATCTACACTACATACTAGTAGTGCGGCTGAAGCGGTGGAGCGTATTGTCGATGTGTTTGAGGGATCAAAACAAAAACAAATTTTGATTCAATTATCCGCAGTTTTGAAAGTAGTGGTCGCTCAGCAGTTATTGCCATCCACAGATGGTGGTCGTGTTCCGGCCAGAGAAATTTTGGTCAACACTTCGGGTGTGGCCAATTTGATCAAAGAAAACAGTACCAATCAAATTAAATCTTCCATTCAAACCGGATCCAAAGATGGTATGGTGAGTATGGAAAATTCTATCAAACAATTGCTTAAAGAAAAATTGATTACCGAAGAAACCGCAGAAAAGCGTTCTGGTCGTAACAAATCAGTTTAGTCAATTATGGAAGTATTTAAAATTATAAAGAAAATCAACACCTGTTCCAAAAAAGAAAAAACACCGGTTTATGCGGTTGGTGGTTTTGTGCGTGATTATATTTTGGGAAGAGAACAAAAAAAGGATATAGATTTTGTGGTAGTTGGCAGTGGTTTGGAATTCGCCAAAAAATTTGATGTTTTTATGAAAATGTCGGGCAGTTTGGTGGAATTTCCAGATTTTGATACCGCCAGATATGTGTTGGGAGAGGGTGAAAAACAAACAGTCGTAGAATTTGCCGGAGCGAGATCAGAAAATTACGAAGCTACTTCGCGTAAACCAAAAGTTCAAACCGCTACTTTGGAAAATGATTTATCTCGACGTGACTTTACGGTCAACGCGATGGCCGTGCCGGTCTTGGCGTTTGCGGGATTATTGAAGCCATCTGTCAAAAAAATAATTAGTCAAATAGTTGATCCGTTCAATGGACAAAAAGATTTACAAAATAAAATTCTTTGTACTCCGCTAGATCCAGATATTACATTTAGCGACGATCCACTACGAATGTTGCGAGCTATTCGTTTCGCCGGTCAGTTGGAATTTGGAATTGATAAAAAAACTTTGGAATCAATTCACAAAAACTGTGAGCGTTTGAAAATAATTTCCGCTGAGCGTGTTCAGGAAGAATTATTGAAAATGTTGGCGGTCAAAACTCCGTCGGTGTGTTTGGTTTTAATGTTTCAAACCGGATTGTTGGATATTATTTTACCGGAAGTGGTCGCTCTCGATGGAGTAGAAGAAGTTTTTGGACATCAACACAAAAATAATTTAATCCACACTTTTAAAGTAGTGGACAATATTGCCTTGCGCAGTGAAAATATTTGGTTGCGTTTGGCCGGTTTGTTTCACGATATTGGAAAACCAAAAACCAAGAGATTTGCCAGCGGTATTGGTTGGACATTTCACGCCCATGAATTTTTTGGAGAAAAAATTGTTATAAAATTGTGTAAACGATTGCGCATTGCCAATGATAAAACCGCTTACTTGGCCAAACTGGTACGTTGGCATCAACAGCCGATAAGCCTGATGGATGAAGGTATTACCGATTCAGCCGTTCGGCGTTTGATAGTGAGCTTGGGAGATGAAATTGACGACTTGTTAATTTTGGGGCGTAGTGATATTACGACCGGCAATCCAAATAAAAAAGAAAAACGTTTAAAAAATTACGACCACCTCGAAGAACGGATTGCCCAAGTGTTGGAGCGCGATAAACTACGAGCTTTTCAGTCACCGTTTAGAGGAGACGAAATTATGAAAGCATGTGGGTTGAAATCCGGGCCAACTATTGGTAAAATAAAAGAAGCGATTGAGGAAGCGATTTTGGATGGAAAAATAAAAAATGATTACAGTGAAGCCAAAGAATATTTTTTTAAAATTAAAGATAAATTTTTAAATTCCGCCCAACCTTGGGAAAAAAATTAATATAATATATATGAGTATATTCAAGAGAAAAAGTTTTTATTTTATTCTGGTGATAATCGCCATCGCCGGATATTTTGGATATAGTCAATACCAAAAAAAGAACGCGCCACCGGTGTATGAGACTGTCAAAGTAACGCGTGGTGATCTGATTCAAACCATTGATGCAACAGGAAAAATCGAATCAGCGCAGGACTTGCCTTTGAGGTTTGAAATTTCCGGTATTATTCAGAATTTATACGCCAAAGAAGGTCAAACTGTCAGAGCCGGACAGGTGTTGGCGAATTTGAGAGCGGCGGATTTGAATGCGGCAGTGGAGCAAGCAAACGCCAATTTAAACAAACAACTCGCCGGAAATACACCTGAATATATTGCGCAATTACAGTCTGCTCTAGAGAAAGCCAAAAATGATTTGATGCAAGCTAAGGGAACCGGTGATGGTATTGAAGATAGTAAATTGGTTCAAAATGCCTATGATGATTTGGTGGTTAGTTTGCAGTCTGTACAAATTGTATTATCCACATCGCTAACCGCGGCGGATAACGTTTTGGGAATTGATAATAGTTTTGCTAACGATAGTTTTGAAAGTTATTTATCAATTTATGATTATAGTTATTTGAATCCGGCAAAAAGTCAATATTTGGTAGCCAAACAAATTAAAACTGATTTTGACACGGTAGCGAACTCTATCACCAAGAATTCTTCACACACGGATATCGATAAGGCGGTTGAAAAATCAGAGGAAGCGATGTTGGCGATGAAAGATTGTTTGTTTTATGTTTCCGGTGTTCTGGACAAGACCCCACCTTCCGGCACTCTAACCCAAACAGCTCTAGATGCGATGAAAACCAGTATTCAAACTACACGCACAACTTTGTCTACGAAGTATGCGACCATTGTCGATGAAGCACATGCGATTATTACCGCGCGAAATAGTTATGTGTCTTATCAGGCAATAGTAAACAAAGCTCAATCTGCTTTAAATGACGCCAAAAACCCTCCGCGTGAAGTGGATATTGCATCATATCGTGCCGCTTTGACACAGGCTATTGCCAATCGTGATAAAGCCACTGTGCGATCACCGATAGATGGAGTAATGACAAAAATAAATAAAAAAATTGGTGAGAATGTTACTTCGGCAGATATTATTATGAATGTGTTGGCGCCAAATTATCAGATAAAAGTGGATATTCCAGAAACCGATGTTTCAAAAATAAAAGTTGGTGATACTACTGGTATAACTTTGGACGCTTTTGGTAATGATGTGAAATTTACCGGAAAAATTACTCAAATTGAATTAGCTTCAACAGAAATTCAAGATGTAGTGTATTACAAAGTGACGGTATCTTTGGATAAAACCGACAAAGAAGTTAAACCGGGTATGACTGCCAATGTGATAGTAAAAGGCGCAACTCGACAAAGTGTATTATATATTCCATTTAGAACTTTACGCACAAACAGTGGCAAATATGTAAAAGTTTTGGAGAATGGAAAAGAAAAAGATGTAGAAGTAAAAATTGGTTTGAAAGCTGATGATGGAAAAGTAGAAATTGTGGAAGGTCTAACAGAAGGCCAAGATGTTATTTTAAGCATCAAAGATCCAAACGCAAAATAATATGGCATTAATAGAAATAACAGATCTTTGTAAAGATTATGTTAATGAGGACTTGACCACCAAAGTCTTGCATCATTTGAATTTCACAATAGAAAAAGGGGAATTCGTGGCGATAATGGGACCGTCTGGTTCCGGCAAATCTACCCTAATGCATATTTTGGGTTTTTTGGATAAGCACAGCTGTGGAAAATTTGTTTTTAATGGCCGTGATGTCAGTACTTTAAGCGATGATGAGTTGGCCGATATGCGCGGGAGTGAAGTTGGTTTTGTATTTCAAGCATTTCATCTTTTACCTCGCACCACAGTTTTGGAAAATGTGGAATTGCCTTTGGTATATTCCAATGTTTCTGCCAAGGATCGTCGCAAGCGCGCCAAAGAAGCGCTGGCCGCGGTAGGATTATCACATCGTGAAAATTATCAACCAAACCAATTATCTGGTGGTGAAAAACAGCGCGTAGCAATCGCGCGCGCATTGGTGAATAATCCCTCGGTAATTTTTGCCGATGAACCAACCGGAAATTTAGACAGTAAATCCGGTTTGCAAGTAATGAAAATTTTGCAAAAATTAAATAAAGAAGGTCATACTATAATTTTGGTAACACACGAAAAATACACCGCCGATCACGCCAAAAGAATTTTGCGAATAAAAGACGGAGAAATAAGCAGTGACGAAAAAGTTAAAGACCGCCTAATGGCCGACGGCGCCGAGGATCTAATAAAATAATTACATGAACCTCGCCGAAAACATCCATAGCGTCTGGCACATAATCGGTCGTAATAAAATACGGTCGTTTTTGACGATGCTTGGGATTATTATCGGCGTGATGGCCGTGATTATCGTGATGTCGGTCGGTGCCGGCGCGCAGAGCTTGATTATCAATCAAGTAAAAAGTTTGGGCTCAAATTTAATTGGCGTGCTTCCGGGAAAATCCGACGAAAAAGGCCCGCCCGCTTCGGTGATGGGTGTGCTTATCACCTCGTTGAAAGAAGATGATATTGAAGCACTGCTCAAAGAATATCCACATTTTATTGCGGCAACCGGATATGTAAAAGGTACAGATACTGTTGTGTGGGGTGATCAAAAAACCGACACCACTTTTGTTGGTGTGAACGCGGCGTTGCCGGAAGTAGAAGACGCCAAAGTCGCCAGTGGTCGTTTTTTTACCGATGATGAAGACAAAGGTTCCGCGCGAGTAGCGGTGTTAGCCAGTCAAACCGCAAAAGATTTATTTGATGATCAAGATCCAATCGGCCAACAAATAAAAATCAAAAAAACTTCTTTTAATATTATCGGCGTGATGGCCGCGCGCGGATCTTCCGGTATGCAAAATCAGGATAATCAAATTTTTGTTCCCATAACCACAGCGCAAAAACTTTTGTTGGGTATTGATTATATTTCTTTTGCTCGTTTGAAAGTGGATAGTGCCGATCATATAGATGACGCGATGGATCAGGCAAATGTGATTTTGCGTGAACGACACAAAATAGATCGGCCGGAAGACGATGATTTTTCGGTTCGTTCTATGGCGCAAAGTTTGGATGCAATTACGAAAATTACCAATGCTCTAAAATTTTTCCTCGCCGCCGTGGCTTCTATTGCATTGTTGGTCGGTGGTGTGGGGATTATGAATATAATGTTGGCGGCTGTGCAAGAACGCACGCGTGAGATTGGTTTGCGAAAGGCCTTGGGCGCGAAAAATCGTCATATCGTTCAGCAGTTTTTAATTGAATCCATTGGGATTACTTTTATCGGTGGAATTATCGGAATTATTTTAGGAATTTTAATTTCGTATATTGTGGCCAAAGTGGCGCAGAATATGGGATATGATTGGGATTTTGCGATTTCTATTTCGGCGATTGTGGTAGGGTGTGTTGTATCTGTCGGTATTGGTTTGATCTTTGGTATTGTACCGGCGCGACGCGCCAGCCAATTGGATCCGATTGAAGCGTTGCGTTATGAATAAAATATGTTTTTAAAAACAAATTTACAACTCGCTATATCATCTTTAAAAGCGCAAAAAACACGCACTCTTTTGACTGTGCTTGGTATTGCTATTGGAATCGCGGTTGTTATTACCATTATGGCCGCTGGAAAAGGTTTGGACAAGTTGGTATTGGGTCAACTGGAAATTTATTCTCCCAATACAATAACTATTGAAACAAAAGTTCCTTCAACAAAAAAAACTTCCAATGAAAATGCGATGGGACAATCTACCGGTATCACTATCACTTCTTTAAAAGATAAGGATATTGATGATGTTCGAAAACATCCAAATATCGCCGCCGCGTATGGTATGGTAATTGGTCAAGCGGTGGTGAAATACAATCAAGCAACCAAAACCACATTACTCTGGGGTGAAGGCGCAAATTTACAAGAGGTGGAAGTTTTTAATTTATCTGCCGGCAGATTATTTACCGAAGATGAAGAAAATTCTTTGTCACAAGTGGCGGTGATCGGCGCTGTTACCAAAGACGCATTGTTTGGAGAGGATGACGCGGTTGGAAAATCAGTATATATAAAAGGAAAACCATTCAAAATAGTTGGTATTGCCGCCAAACGGGGCGCGATTTTTGGAATGGATATGGACAATGTGATGTATATTCCAACCAAAACAATGCAGAAAAGAATTTTGGGAATAGATTATGTGCGTGAGATTATTATGCGCGCCAAAGATAAAAATGAAATAAAAAATACCGTTACCGATTTGGAAGAAATAATTCGCGCCAATCATGATATAACTGATCCAAATAAAGATGATTTTGCGGTAAACACAATGGAAGAAGCGATGAATATGTTGTCCGGTGTAATCAATGGTCTGACCTTTTTATTAGTTGCTTTGGTTTGTGTTTCTTTGTTAGTCGGTGGGGTGGGAATTATGAATATTATGTATGTTTCGGTTTCCGAGCGTACTTTTGAAATCGGTTTGCGCAAAGCGATAGGCGCGAAAAATAAAGATATTTTGTTTCAGTTTTTAAGCGAGGCGATTACTTTGACATTGTTAGGCGGAGTAGTTGGAGTTGCTTTGGGCGCGATATTAGCTCTTTTAGTATATTGGATTGCAATCTATTATAATTTTTCTTGGGTGTATTCCATACCAATTTCATCCATTTTATTGTCATTGGGTTTTTCCGCTTTTGTCGGTTTGCTCTTCGGAATTTATCCCGCCAAAAAAGCGGCGAATTTGAATCCGATTGAGGCATTGCGTAGAGAATAAAAAAATATAGACACATCTGTTTTGGTATGGTAATATACAAACATATGACAACCTGCCAAAAAATAAAAAAATCCATAATTCCGATTTTAAAAAAGCACCAAGTAAAAAGGGCGTCTATTTTTGGTTCGTTCGCGCGTGGAGAAGAAAGAAAAAACAGTGACGTAGATTTATTGGTGGATTTCAAAAAAGAAGTTGGCCTATTTGCTTTTGTAAATTTAAAAAATTCTTTGGAAGAAAAAGTTGGCCGTAAATTTGATGTGATTACTTTTCGTTCGGTGGATAAAAAATTAAAACCGTATATTAACAAAGATTTAGTGCGAGTATTTTAATATGCGCAAAGACCCTGTAATTTATTTAGAACACATTTTTGAAAGCATTGAGGCGGTGGAAAGTTATGTGGCCGATTTAAACAAAGAAAAGTTTTTATTATCCGGCAAGACACAAGACTATGAGAGATAAAATGATACATGAATATTTTCAAATAGATGATCTCGTAGTTTGGAAAACCGTAAAAAGCGATTTACCTGAATTCAAAAAACAAATTCAGAAAATTTTAGAGGGTTATAAACAGAAAAAAATAAAATTATAAATAAAAACAAAAGACATCATTTGAAATGGTGTCTTTTGTGATTGCCCCGTGCCAACAAAATGCACAGGGCGGATGAACCGGAACGCTTACGCGTCACCGGGCGTATTGGTGGGAAAGAGCTTCGTCGGCTATCTTACGCCTGATAGCTGGCGAGGGTGAGTGTAGTATCTACGGAGTGGCAGGAGCGGCCGCCGGAGGATCGGCGGGAGGCGGTGCCGTGGGTGCCTTGGCCTTGTCCTGTTGGGCTTTGGCGTCGGCGCCTTTCTGGCGCGCATCCTGAATCCTCTTGATCAGCTCGGCGTCGACCAGACCTTTGCTTGTCAGGCGGTCGGCCGGGCCACCGTTGACCTTGCCGTTGGCATAGTCCGTGAAGGGGATGAATCCCCAGTTGTTCGGACCCTTGGCCGCGTCGCCCATGACCTTGATCTGTTGGTATGCCAGATACTCGGGCGTGATGGACGAGCCGATGATCTTGTTCGAGTCGGCGACGTTCGCCGCCTTGACCAAGTCGATCTGGTAATTGAGTGTCTCCAGCGCCAACTCATTGTTCTTGATGATCAGTTGTCGGGTTTGCTCGGCCTTTTCGGTCTCGGTGTCGATGATCTTCCTGGCACGCGCCTCCCAAGACATATTCACGTCGTGCGGAAAGTCATCGTTGTTGACCGTGACCTGCTTGATCTTGACTAGGCCGTTCTGGAAGGCCGTCACGACTCCGGTTCGGACCTCCTCGACAATCTTCGAGCGGTTGGACACCACCTCTGAAGATTCGTATCTTGAATATACTTTTCTTCCCTGCTCGTCCGCAATCGCCATGACGTAGGTCTTGAAAAGATACTCGGCGGAGATTACGAACACCTTCGCGTCGGCCGTTTGCACCGCCGTGAGGTTGTCGAACGCGTCTTTGATCGCCTGCTTGTTGCCACGATCCACCGAGAAAAGCACTCCGATGGACGCCTTGAAGTTGATCTTGTCGGTGGTCAACTGGTTGATCTCGACGGCCTTCTGGGTGTCGCTCACTTCGAGCAGGTACATCCTGTCTTTGCCGTAGCAGGAGTGATTGCCGGGAGCAAGGATGTCCCCGTTAAACCCGCTCGGGGTCATGACCATGCCGACGTAGCCGCCCGGAACCCGTCCGGTACAGCCCTCACAGCCGGCGAGGGTGGAGAGAGTGATTGCCGCCATCAGTGCGATTGCGGCGCGAATCGAAAAGCTCTTCATCTGAATTCTCCTCTTGTCTTGAAAAACGGAAACCCGAACCGAAGCTCTGTGCTACGGTGTGGTGATGTCCGTTGGATTGATGCCACGCTCCATGACTCGCTGGCGGAAGTTCTTGAGCGCCTCGCCGGACTGTTCCTGGCGACGTCGCGCATCTTCCTCCGCCTGTTTGCGCTTTGTCTCCTCCACCTGTTTCCGTTCGGCTTCCATCGCTGGCACAGTCTTGGGGGTCACCGTCTTGGCTTCCTCCTGTTGTGCCTTGACGAAGTCGTCGCGGACCTTCATCTCGGGATTGAGCGAGGCGTTCTGCGTGCTCGCCTGCGAGCCCTGGCCGATGGTGACGCAAATGAGCGCAGTGATAGCTAGGAGTGTCAGGATGGCCGGTCGCAGGAAGTGACGGATTGTCCGTTCAACACTCACGTCTCCCTGGATCTTCGAGAAAGAATCCACTCGTCGAAGCCAGGAGATGATGAGATGGTATCCCGCGAAGAGCAAAAGGAAAAGAAATCCGACCCAAAAGAACAGGTCGGTCAAGTGAAAACTGGGAAGCATGTATTTTTCCTGCCTTGTGAATTGTCAGGGAACTAGATTCTGCGTTGGTATGCAGAACTTCCTCCAAACACTCGTCTGAGGATGGGCCAAACCTATCATTTTTTCTCACTTTTGTCAAGTATTTAAGCGTTCGTTTTTGGTTTGGACCTGCTCTTGTTTTTTATAGTAAACAGTGTTAAATTAATGGTATATGGCTGATACTCAACTCATCAAAGAAAAACTTGACATTGTGCAGACCATCCAAGAATATGTGCCACTCAAAAAAGCTGGCATTTATTGGAAAGCGCCGTGTCCTTTTCACAAGGAAAAAACGCCGTCTTTCATGGTCAATTCCGAAAAGCAAATTTGGAAATGTTTTGGTTGTTTTCCGGCAGGAACATTCATTCGTACTAAATGTGGACATACCAAAATAGAGGATATTAAAGTGGGTGATTCTGTTTATACTCACAAAGGACAGTTATGCAATGTTGTTCGTGCTCTGATTAGAAATTATTCGGGAGGGTTAAGACAAATATATATTCGTAAATCAAACATGCCAGTAAAAATTACAAATGATCACAAAGTGTTTTGTGTTAGAACTAAGAATTGTATACAGAAATCAAGAGCGACTAGATTGTGCCAAAAACAATGCAAACAAAATTGCCCGCATAAATTTTTTAGAGGTTATAAAATAGAAGAAATTTCCGCTGGCGAATTAAAATTGAATGATTATTTATTGTATCCTGTCGTTGATAAAGTAATTAAAATTAATAGAATTAAACTTTTTGATTATCTTAATCGTGGTAAAAAAAATGTCGGCAAAAAGATTTTTGCGCTACCTAAATATATAAAAATTAACGAAGATTTTTTGAAATTAGTGGGTTATTGGATAGCCGAAGGTAGTAATCATCGTGGATATATAAGATTTAGTGTTGGCAGTCATGAACCGGTATTCGCACAGGATATTGTTGAATTATGTAAAAACATTTTTAATATTAATGCTTCAATTCATAAACGTTCTGGTAAAAAAACTGGATTGGAAATAACATGTTGTAATTCAAATTTAGCAAATATTTTTGAAAATTTATGTGGCAAAGGCGCGGCCAATAAACATATCCCTTATGGTTGGGAGTATCTGCCTTTTAGTAAACAAAGGATATTGTTGGAAGCTATATTTCGAGGGGACGGACATAATAGTAAAGGTGGTAAAAAATCAAGACCTGATTATAGGAGTGTTAGTACGATATCACACAGTTTAGTTTTTCAACTAAAGGAAATATTGTTGAGATTGAATATTATCCCTAGTATTTTTCAACATCAAGAAAAAACGGATAAGCGTGGAGTCCATCATAAAAAGTCATACCATGTAATGTGGTACGAGGATGTCCAAGCGAAATATACGGATTGGCTGGTGGATGGCGAGACTAAGTTTGTTATCTATCCGATTAAAAAAATTACAAGTTCTAGTTTTGAAGGGCCAGTTTTTAATCTGACCGTATCACAAGATCATTCGTATTTGACCGAGAATTTTGCAGTTAGTAATTGCGGAAAAGGTGGAGATATTTTTTCTTTTGTACAAGAGATGGAGGGGCTGGATTTTCCTGAAACTTTGAAATTATTGGCTGATCGCGCCGGGGTAAAAATAGATAACTATCGAAGTGAAATAGATAAAAGTCAAAAAAATCGCATTTTGGAAATCAACCAAAAGGCGGCTTATTTTTTTCATCATATTTTGACTGAGATGGAAGGTGCCAAAGGTGCGCGTGAATATTTGGAAAAACGTGGTTTGAAAAAAGAAACAATCGAAAAATGGCAAATTGGTTTTATCCCGGATCAGTGGGATTTATTAACAAAATATTTTTTAAAAAAAGGAATCGGAGTCGATGATTTGGTGGCGGCCGGTTTGGTAATAAAAAAAGATGTGGCGCGCGCCGGACAAGGATTTTACGATCGTTTCCGCGGACGAATAATGTTTCCGATTTGGGATGTGCATGGAAATGTAGTTGGTTTTACCGGACGAGTTTTGGTAGAGACCGAAAATAGTGGCGGAAAATATGTAAACACACCGCAAACTTTGGTTTATGACAAGTCGCGAGTGATCTATGGTTTGGACAAAGCCAAAACTGAAATAAAAGCACAGGATCTGGTTGTATTAGTAGAGGGGCAAATGGATGTGATCGCTTGTCATCAGGCGGGGATGAAAAATGTGGTGGCATCTTCCGGTACGGCTCTATCTCTAGAACAAATAAAATTACTCAAACGCTATTCCAACAATATCGCCATGGCGTTTGACGGTGATTCGGCCGGAGTGGCAGCGGCGAAGCGCGGAATAGATATCGCTCTAGGTGAGGGATTGAATGTGAAAGCGATTCGTATTCCGGAAGGAAAAGGAAAAGATGCCGATGAATGTTTGAAACAAAATCCGGAGGTATGGTTTTTGGCGGTAAAAAATTCCGATGATGTATTACATTGGTTTTTCGAAATGGCTTTTTTAAATAAAAATACTTCTGAACCAAAAGCCAAGCAAAAAATTGCCAATGAACTTTTGCCGATTATCAATTTAATCCCGTTTGCAGTCGAAAGAGACTACTGGTTAAAAGAGTTGGCGGGAAGATTGGGTACGGACACGTCGGTGTTGAGAGATGACATAAAACGTTTTGACAAAAACAAAAAAAATAATCTAGAGAATAAAGATAAAGAAAACAGTAAAAGCGCGGCGGATTTGGATAGATTGGACATGTTGTTAAAAAGATTTTTGATGATTTTGATTTTTTCTCCGCAATATATCAATTCTTTGTGGTCAGGTTTAAAAGACGGTTGCTGGCAGGGGAGTTTTTATGGACACCTTTACGAAATCATAAAAAAACATTATAATACTAACCAAGCCAATACTGTTGAAGTTTGGCGAAGTTTTTTTGATGAATCAGAATCCAAAGATGATTTTGAGAATTTAAAAATGATCGCCCAAATTCAGGTGGAAAATATTGAAGAAGATTCGATTAAAGATGAGTTGGCCGAATTGATAGTGCAAATAAAAGATGAATGGTCAAAAAAAAGAAGAAAACAAATCGGTCAAGAATTAGCGTTGGTTTCAGCTGAAAAAAATCCGGACAAACAACAGATGGAAAAATTATTAATCGAACTTCAAAGTATTTAATTAGTTATAGATTTTATGCAAAAAAAGGTAAAACAACCGAAGAAAAAAATATTAGTAAAAAAAATTGTTCACATCAAACCAATTAAAAAATCGGTTGTTAAGTTGTTTAAAAAAAAGGAAGTGGTGATCAAAAAAGTGGCGCATAAAACGGTTGGTAAACCAGCGCCCAAAATAGCCGGCAAGAAAATTTTTAAATTACCAAAAGAAAAACCTTTTAAAAAAGGAAAATTTTTACAAAAAAGAACAGCGCTGGTTGCAGAAGCAGAACCGGAAGTTGAACCAACCAACGATGATCTTTATAGATTGATAAACAAAGGTAGACATCGTGGTTTTATTACCGACGTGGAAATGTTGGGGCTGATGAAGCGACCGGAGTTGTATCTGGATCTCTATGAAGGTTTTTTGGATGCGATCGAAAGAAATGGTGTCAGTGTGGTGGAGTCCAATCAAAGTATTTTGGGAGTCAAACAACAAAATCAAGAAGTTTTGAAAGAGTTTCAAGGTGAACAGCCGGATATGGATGTGCCTTTTGATTTGGGAGAAATTTCTTCGGACTCAATCCAAATGTATTTGCGTGAAATTGGAAAAATTCCACTATTGACTGGCGAACAAGAAGTATCTTTGGCCAAACGAAAAGAACGCGGAGACAAAGCGGCCGAGCGAAAAATCATTGAGGCCAACTTGCGTTTGGTAGTTTCGATTGCCAAAAAATTTGTTGGTAAAAGCCTGTCTCTGTTAGATTTGATTCAAGAAGGAAATATCGGTTTGTTTAGAGCGGTGAAAAAATTTGATCATCGCAAAGGCTACAAATTTTCTACTTATGCTACTTGGTGGATTCGTCAGGCGATCACTCGTGCTTTGGCTGATCAGTCGCGCACTATTCGTATTCCGGTGCATATGGTGGAAACAATCAATCGTTTTCAACAAGTACAGCGTCGTCTTACTCAGGATTTGGGACGTGATCCTACCCCGGAAGAATTAGCAGCTGAAATGGGTGAAGAAGTGGAAAAAATTAATCATATTATAAAAATTTCGCAGGATACTGTATCGCTTGATGTTTCTGTTGGTGATGATGATGAAGATACTCAACTCGGTGATTTTATTGAAGATGTCAAAAATGTTTCACCGGATCGTGCGGCCGGTTTGCAATTGTTGCGTGACTATGTCAAAGAGGCAATCAAATCTTTGTCTCCACGTGAGCAGAAAATCTTGGAAATGAGGTTTGGATTGGGGGATGGGGTTACGCATACCTTGGAGGAAGTGGGTCAGGAATTTGGGGTGACGCGTGAACGTATTCGTCAGATTGAAGCAAAAGCACTGGAAAAAATTCAACATTCTGATCTTATCTCTAAACTAAAGGATTACTAGTTTTTATCATCCCAGTCGGTTATTTTTTTGCTTTTTTCGACCGCGAGGTCGAAAGGATGAGCCTCGGCTCATAACCCGCAAAAAATAACCGACTGGGATTCTTCCTCTCTCTTTAATATTTATGAAAATTATTTTTTCTGGTGGGGGAACGTTGGGGCCGGTGACGCCGTTACTTGCGGTGGCGGAGGTTTATGCTCAAAAATATCTGGATACTGAATTTGTTTGGGTTGGTACCAAAAATGGTCTTGAAAAAGAATTTGTTGAAAAAAATCAAATTAGATTTGTTGCGTTGACTTCCGGAAAATGGCGCCGATATTTTTCCATTTGGAATATTTTTGATATTTTTTTAGTGGTGATTGGATTTTTTCAATCATTCTTTTTTTTAATGAAAGAAAAGCCGGATCTTTTGATTTCTGCCGGTGGATTTGTGAGTGTGCCTTTGCATTGGGCGGGGGCATTGCTCGGTATTCCACAATGGATTCACCAACAAGACTGGCAAATTGGTTTGGCGAACAAACTGATGGCTCCATTTGCTGATACGATTACGGTAGCTTTGAAAAAAAATCTACCCGAGTTCAATCAAGACAAAACCGTCTGGCTGGGCAACCCGGTTCGTTCCCAAATTTTACAAGGAGATAAAGAGTGTGCCAAAAAAAGATTCAATATTCATTCGGATTTGCCGGTAATTTTCGCGATGGGTGGCGGTACCGGATCTTTTAGAATAAATCAGTTGGTGGTGGAATCCATTTCGCACCTTCAAGGAGTTTGTGAAATAATTCATCTTTCAGGCAAAGAACGGACTCAGGAATTAGTCGATCACGCTTCAAAATTTTTTGATTTTTATCATCACTACCAATTTTTTACCGACGAAATGGCCGATGCCTATGCGATTGCTGATGTCATAATTTCACGCGGTGGTTTTGGATCGATTAGTGAGATTGCGGCTTTGTCCAAACCGGCTATTTTAATCCCGAAACCCGGTCATCAATATGATAATGTAAAATTTATCGCGGATGAAAAAGCGGCTATTTTTGTTGATGAGCGTACAGCCGATGGAAATTATTTAGCCAAACTGATCAAAGAGTTGTTGGCCGATGATATCGAAAAAAGAAGATTGGGTAAAAAAATAACAAATGTAATGCCAATAGCCAAACCGGAAGAAATCACTGGTACGATTGATCGGTTGGTAGGTCGTGTGCTATAATAAAAATATAATTTATTAATAATCTAAACTAATTATGAAGAAAATTTTTCTTTCGTTAGTGGTATTTGCCTTTTTGTTGGCAGTGCCAGTGGCTACGTATGCTTTGCCAGATGTTGGTGGGAATCCAGTAGCTGTGACCAAATGTGTACAAGTTGGCAACGATATTCAGATAACAAGAGATAATTCTACTTATGTTTTGACGACCGCTTGTCGAAAAACCGAGTATGGTTATCAGTTTTATACCATGAAATGTACTTCAGATACTGAATATTATGTAAATTGGAAACCTTGTGATGACTCTGCAACCGCCACCAAAATTAGTTGTACGGAAGGCGATAGTGGATTAGATTATTACACTTCCAGTTGGGCGACTGGTATTATTGAGGGTTCAACTTCGATAGCTACAGTAAATGATAGTTGTGGTGCCAGTGTAGGTGATTTAAATAAAGAAAAAGGCTCATATATAGCTGAACGTAATTGTTCCAATGGCTATGTGCATACCCAGTGGTATAAATGTGAAAACGGTTGTGAAAATGGCGCTTGTTTAAAAATGACGGCTCCAACTCCCGTCGAAACTCCAGCTTGTAGTGAAAGTGATAAAGGCTTGGATTACAATGTATTTGGTAACGCCACCGGTCAATCAGAAAATGGTTTATCCAAAGGTACTTTTGAAGATAGTTGTGGAAATTATGTTGGGGATTCAGGAAAATCCGAGGGTGCTTATATTGATGAAAAAAATTGTTCTTATGGCAAAGTTCATGACCAGTGGTACAAATGCGATTATGGTTGTTTTAAAGGAGCGTGCAAAATTAAACCAGTTGCTACTCCAAATGCCAAATGTACAGAAACCGACAAATTAAATTACAATGTTTTTGGTATCGCTACCGGTAACGATGAATTAACCGGAGCTTATGATGTGTATCCTGATTCTTGTGGTATATATATTGGTGATAAAAATAAAGTGTCAGGAAATTTTATAGCTGAAACACATTGCAGTTCTGCCAGTGGTAAAAATTATGTTCATACTCAGTGGTACAAATGTCCATATGGTTGTGCGGATGGAACTTGCTTGGCTAAACCAAAAAGTGATGATAACAAAACTCCGTGGGTTGATGAAATGGCCAAAACCACAATTACTTCACCAGACAATGGTTCTATTCTTACAAACTACCCACGAATTGTGGATTTAATTTGGAAAAAAGTAGATAATGCCAACCAATATCAAGTAGAAGTAGCTTGTGAAAAATGTTCTCAACCATTGTGGTCAGCGGTTATGAAATGGAAAACTTATTCCAACACTTTGCAAACTGCGCCATTATGGGGAGACGGTCAATTTAAAGTTAGAGTTTTACCAATGTTTCCAAATGGCTTTACCGGCCAGTGGTCTGATTATGTAAATTTTTCCTACGCCACTACCGCCACTTCCTCTCCAACCACCAAACCTTTGCCAGCTTGTAGTGATATAAAATCTGGAAATAGTAATGTTTTGATTTGTAATGGTTTTGCTATTGATCACTATTGGAGTGGAACAAAAATAAAAGTGATTAGCAATGATGGTGAGGAAGCCAATGTAGAGCTCGCAGGCTTGAGTGAAGAAGATGCAGACTTGGTTTTAAATACTCCGGAAACTTTCTATGTTGTCAATAAGCCGGGAAAATATTTGACTATAACTTATATTGGTGTCGGAGCCGAAGGTAGGGCGTTGTTCAAAGTAGATTCCAATACTTCTTTGCAGGATTCATACAGTGAAAGTTGTACTGATGAAAAAGGGGTAGATGGTGTTTATACTATTTGCACCAACAAATCATTTATTTATAGTGGAGTAGCTTTTCAATTTAAAGTTACTAAATATAACAACAACTATGTTTGGTTGAAAATGACTGGCGCCAAAAGTACCAACATAGCTTTGAAGCTTGATATAAAAAAGAAATACACCCTCAAAAAAGATGCGCCTTATGTGGAATTGACATATTTTGGAAAATCAATTTCCGGTGGGGCAAAAATAGGTGTGCATGTTGGTCCGGAGAAATAAAGAGATAAAAAAGAAAAACCCTTCGAATCAAATCGGAGGGTTTTTGCTTTGTGGGCCGGCCGGGGCGCGAACGTCGTCTCCGCCTGTCGGCGGATCCTCCTGCGGAAACCTTCGGGTTTCCACAAGCCTTCCTCAGCAATGTGGGGAAATACTTTCCCCACCACCCCTTTGTTCGAGCCCCGGCCGTAATTATATACAAAAATACCCCAACAAGTTGGAGTATTTTTTCTAGTGGGCCGGCCGGGGCTCGAACCCGGGACCTTATCCTTAAAAGGGATCTGCTCTACCAGCTGAGCTACCGGCCCATTTTGCCCGCCATAGCCTTGGCGAAGGAGGGTATATTTTGCATAGACAAAACAACAAAAAGAATGATATAATAAAATCAATAAAAAATCAAGTGCCCTTAACTTTTAAAGTGGATAATTTATGTTAGATAAGAAATATATTCAATCGGTGAGGTCAGATTTGTTGAGCTATGCTCAAAAAAGACGTGAGGTTATAAAGATGTCAGGTGACGCTCAACAACACGCTAAGAAGGCCATTTTTGCTCTCCAGCGCGATGATAAAGAAGGTGGTAGCGAAAGACTGAAGTTGGCTGAGGGCTTGCTTTTGGAAATGAATAAAAAATTCAAGGCAGACAGACGCTTGTTTGGTGAGGGGTCTTACAAAGCCGCTTTGGAAGAATATGTCGAAGCGGTGTTGTTCAATAGCTATGTGCACGAAAAACCGGTTGGTAAAATAAAAGTAGTGGAGGTGGATTCCGATGCTTTTATCAGCGGTCTGTGTGATGTACCGGGTGAGCTGTGTCGTTATGCGATTCGGGCGGCCACTGCTCGTAATTTTGATCTAACAAAAAAATGTTACGAATACGCTGAAGAGATTATTGGTGAATTGATGGATATGGATTTGACCGGTTATCATCGCAATAAATTTGATCAAGCCAAACAAGCGTTGCAAAAATTGGAGCAGGTGGTTTATGAAGTTACCATTAGAAACTAAAATCGGGCTTTATGCAAAAAATCAAAAATCTAAAACATCTAATAATTGCTTTGGTGGCATATTGGTACTATTGTCGCCCAGCGCGTAAATTAATCGTAGTGGGAGTTACAGGCACGAAAGGGAAATCCACCACCTGCAAATTTATTGCCGAAGTATTGAAAGCCGGTGGGTACAAAGTCGGTTTGATGTCGACGGTTGAGTTTCAAATCGGTGAAAAACGTTGGCTCAATGATAAAAAAATGACCATGCTTGGTTTGGGGCAAATTCAAAAAATGCTTGCGGAGATGGTAGAAGCCGGTTGTCAGTATGCGGTAGTGGAAACATCGTCTGAAGGGATTTTGCAATATCGTCATTATGGTTTGCATTACGACGTCGCTGTTTTTACAAATTTGGGTACCGAACATAGTGAACGCCACGGAGGTTTTGAAAATCTCAAAGCGGACAAAGGCAAATTATTTTCTGCTCTAAAAAAATATTCTCACAAAATTTTAAATGATAAAAAAATTGAAAAAGTTATCGCGGTAAATTTAGATGATGAAAACGCTGAATTTTATTTAAAATATTGGGCGGATAAAAAAGTGGGTTATAGTTTGCATGCCAAAACCAACCCAAATGTTTCACAGGTTTTACAAGGAGAAATTTTGTCTTCAGATGAGCTGGGGGTGCGTTTCAAAGTGGATAACAAAAATTATCATATAAATTTGGTCGGTGATTTCAATGCTTACAATGCCTTGGCCGCCATAGCGGTCGGCAAAACTCAAAATATTTCCGAAGAAAAAATAGCAAACGGTTTGAAAGAAATTGCGAAAATAGATGGACGCATGGAGTTTATCAACGCGGGACAAGATTTTAAAGTAGTTGTGGATTACGCTCACGAACCAATGAGTTTGACCGAACTGTTTACAACTTTAAGAAAAATTTCCAAAGGCAAAATAATCGCTTTGATCGGTTCTGATGGTGGTGGGCGAGATGTTGCCAAGCGTTCGAAAATGGGGGAGATCGCCGGCAAACTTTGTGATTATATTGTGATTTCGGATGTAAATTGTTTTGATGAAGACCCGATGCAGATTGCTCAGATGTTGGCTCAAGGCGCGGTATTGTCCGGAAAAAAAGAAGGACAGGATTTATTTGTAGTGATTGATCGTTTCAAAGGTATTCAAAAAGCTTTTAGTTTGGCAAAATCCGGAGATGTGGTTGTGCTTACCGCCAAAGGAACTGAGCCGTATATCGCTATTGCCAACGGAGAAAAAATTCCTTGGGATGATCGTACCGCCGCTAGAGAAATTTTAGAACATTATGTCGCTAGCCAAAAAAATTAATTTAAGACAAAATGAAGAAATAATTTTGATTGTTAAAGCTTTCTTCTTTACTTATTTTTGGTTATACTTATTTGGCTTTGCATTTTTGAGCGGTGCTTCATTTTTTATGTTTTGGTTGTTTTCTCAAGGTGCTTGGGGATATGTACTGTACGGACTGGCGATGTTTGTCGGTTTATTTATTATTTTTCGCACTTGGTATTTTAATAATAAAAATTTTTCAATTATTACCACAGAGCGCTTGATAAATGTCAATCGTGTCGGTTGGTTCGACGAATATTTATCCGTAATACATTTCAATGATATTGTGGATGTGTATGTTCGCAGAAAAGGTTTTCTTCCAAATATTTTAAATTACGGTTCAGTTACGATTGAAACTGATGACGAACAAGCGTCATTGGAATTAAATCAGGTTAAATATCCACAAAGAATTTTGGATCTGATTCTGGAACATAAAAATAATTTTGTTAATAATAAAAATTTACGTGATCAGGATTCTGTATATAAAGCATTTGTAAATATAATTCCAGATTTAGATGAGGCGCAGTTGTGTGAAATTCACGATTTAACTGAGGAACAATTAAAGTTAATCGACCAAGAAATTGAAGAATAATAAAAAAGTGGTATAATTTGATTATGGCAGAATCGAAAAATGGAAATTGGAAAAATGTTTTTTATTCGCGCTGGTTTTTACTGGTTTTGTTTGGCTTGGCGGTGCTATTGATTTTTTCGTACATTCGGGCGTATTATCAAGAGTATAAAGTTCGTAGTGAGATCAATACACTACATGAAGAAGTTGGTAATTTGGAAGCCAAAAAATTGGAGACAATGGAGATTTTTAAACATGTCCAATCCCAAGCTTTTGTGGAAGAAAAAGCCCGTACAGAGCTAAATTTATTAAAACCGGGGGAAAAAATGGCAGTAATACCCAGTGGTTCATCAAAAAACGATATTGGACAACCGGAACCGAATTTGGTAAAATGGTCTAATGTTAAAAATCCAATAAAGTGGTTTAAATTTTTCTTTTTTAAAAATAATAATTAATTAATTCTATGGAACAAAATATTCCTCAGGAGGAACAACAAAAAACAGTGGCGGAGGAGCCGGTTTCGGCTACACATAAGTCATCAGACGAAAATAAAAACATGAAAATGTTTGTAACCGGTTTGGTTTCTATTTTGGTAGCGGCAATCGTAATTTCCACCGGAGTTGGTATTTATCGTGTATACGCAAAAGCGGCAACCGATAAATTTACCGTGACAGTCGCCAGAATTTTGTGTCTACCGGTATTGAAGGTCAACGGCGAAAGTATATTATATTCGAATTATGTCGATGATGTGCATGCAATTCAAAAGTTGGTTGCTTTCGACAAAGCCAATCAAGGTAACGCTGCCGGTTTGACCGCCGAACAAATGTCGGATCAAGTTTTGTGGCGTTTGGCCAATAATATTTTAGTAAAAGAGGCGGCCATAAAATACGGTGTACAAGTAGAAGCGAAAGATATAGAAGATCTAAAAGCCAGTTTGTTGAAACAGTTTAAAGATATGACGGAAGTTGAAAAAGAAATCCAACAACGCTATGGTTGGACTTATGCACAGTATGAAGAAAAAGTAATTAAGAATTTTATTTTACAACAAAAAATCGGAGAAAAAATTCAAGGTGACCAAAAAGCTCAGGAAGAAATTCGCAATAAAGCGTTGACAGTGCTAAATGAAATAAAAGCCGGTAAAGATTTTGCTGAAGAAGCCAAAATATACGGTGAGGATGGTACCAAAGCCAACGGCGGTGATCTGGGTTGGTTTGGAAAAGGGGATATGGTGCCGGAATTTGAAAAAGCGGTATATGCGCTCAAGGCGAGTGAAATCACTCAGGATTTGGTGCAAACTGAATATGGTTATCACATTATAAAATTGGAAGAAAGAAAAATCGAAAAAACAAAAGACGCCAAAGGCAAAACTGTTTCAGCGGAAAAAGTGCACGCACGTCATATATTGTTCCGTTTCTTAACCCCGGAAACATTTTTGGATCAGTTGGCAAAAACTGCCACCTTCAAATTGTATGCAAAGGTACACAATCCGTTTCTAGATCTAAATAAATAAGTTGAATAAAAATGAGGGCGCAACAAGCCCTCATTTTGTTGCGGGATTAGTACAGTGGTAGTATGTGGCCTTCCCAAGGCTAAGATGCGGGTTCGATTCCCGTATCCCGCTCGATGTAATATCACGCCATCTTAGCTCAGTTGGTAGAGCATCTCACTCGTAACGAGAAGGTCTCGGGTTCGATTCCCGAAGATGGCTCCAATATCTAGATTTTTGATTATTTGAAAACTGTGTTATAATATATCAATCTTTATGATTACAGTTGAAGGTATTACAAAAATATATTCAGCAAATTCAGTCGCCTTGCGTGATATCAGTTTACATATCAAAGCCGGTGAGTTTGTTTCGATTATCGGTCAAAGCGGTAGTGGTAAAACCACCTTTACCAAGCTTTTGATTGCCGAAGAAAATCCTACCAAAGGACGAATCAAAATAGGTGATTGGGATATCACCAATATCAAAAAAAATGAGATTCCTTTTTTGCGCCGTCAGATTGGTATGATTTTTCAGGATTATAAACTGTTACCACAAAAAACTGTTTATGAAAATGTATCATTTGCTCTGGAAGTAGCCGGCGAAAAGAAACACCGTATCGTGCAAGTGGTACCACAATTGTTGGAAATCGTTGGTTTGTCTGATCGTCACAAACGTTATCCAATGCAATTATCTGGTGGTGAGCAACAGCGTGTCGCTATCGCTCGATCATTGGCGCACAGACCAAAAATTATAGTAGCTGATGAGCCGACTGGGAATCTAGACACTATCAATGCCGAGGAAATTATTCAGATTTTAAAAAAAATCAATGAATTCGGAACTACAATTGTTTTGTTAACTCACAATCGTGAAGTGGTCAATGCCTTGCGTCGCCGTGTGATTACTTTGCACGACGGCCATTTGACATTGGATCAAGAGGCCGGAAAATATATTTTGTAATATGATATTTATTGGAAGAATATTAAAATTTGCTTTGCAAGATATTTGGAGAAATTTCGGTTTATCTTTTATGACCGTTTTGATTTTAATTTTGATGCTTTTGTCAGTCAACGCTCTTTGGTGTGTAAAAATTATCACAAAAGAAGCGGTCAATCTCATAAAGGATCAGGTAAATGTTAGTGTATATTTCAGTGCTGATGCCGGAGAAAAAAATGTGGCGGAAATAAATAAATATGTAAATGCTTTTCCGGAAGTGGTAAATGTAAAGGTGCAAAATGCAGACGAGGTGCTGGACTCTTTCAAACAAAGACACAGTCAAAGCAAAGATATTTTGGACGCGCTGTCTGAATTGGACAAAAATCCCTTTGGTCCCACCATGGTGATTAAAACCAAAGAACCTGGGGATTATAAAAAAATTATCAAAGCGTTGAGCGTGCCCGAATACTCACACCTGATCGAGGCAAAGAGTTTTGATGAACACGAAAGTGCGATTGAAAAAATTCAAAACATCACCAGCCGTACCGAAAAGGCGGTAGCTGGATTGGTATTATTATTTGCCGGTATATCTTTCTTGATAGTGTTCAATACAGTTCGTAGTGCTATTCATACTCAAAAATCCGAGATTGGAATCAAACGTTTGGTCGGTGCAAGCAATTGGTTTATTCGCGGGCCGTATTTAGTGGAATCTCTTATTTTTTCTATTTTAAGCTTGATAGTTTCTGTAGTCCTACTTTATTTTGCTTTGAGTTTTATCGACCCATATTTGTCAGTAATTTTTACCGACGGTTTCTCCTTGACAAATTACTACAATTCGAATATCCTGTATGTGTTTGGGGTTCAGTTTATTTGTGTACTGATTCTCACGACATTATCTAGCGGTTTGGCCATGCGTCGCCAACTCCGCGTATGATCCGAGGTCGTCTAAAGGTAGGACAACAGCCTTTGAAGCTGTCTATCTTGGTTCGATTCCAAGCCTCGGAACAAAATATATCTCGATTCTATCGAGATATTTTGAAATAAAAAAACTCTTCGCTTGTATTATAGTTATATGACTCTTGATCAATTTACCGACGAACAGCTGGTAGTGGAAGTCAGAGAGCATGATAAGGAAAAATACGCTGAGATAATCAGGCGTTACCAGTTGAAACTGACTCACTATTTACGTAAATTTATTAAAAATCCAGATGAGCTTGAAGATGTCCTTCAAGAAGTTTTTATTAGGACTTACCAAAATTTATACGATTTTGATATTGAGAGAAAGTTTTCCGCTTGGATTTATAGGATAGCCCATAATCAGGCCATCAACCATATCAAAAAAAATAACCGAGGACAAATTTCTTTGGATGAGCATGAGTTGGATATAGTGGATGAAAAAATTGATTTGAAAAAAAATACGGATATTGGTTTCGCCAAAATCAAAATTGAAAAAGGGGTCGCGTTTTTGAAAGAAAAATATCGTGAGCCGATAATATTATATTTTTTTGAACAAAAATCTTACGAAGAAATCAGTGACATTTTGCATATCCCCATCAATACCGTAGGCACGCTTATCATGCGAGGCAAAAACGCCTTAAAAGAATTTTTAGAAAAGAAATAATATGACTGATAAAAATCAAATTGAAAAAAAAGTCATGGCGGAGATCAAAAGCGGGCGAGTACAATTACGTTCCAAATATATTTTTTTAGCTGAAAAATTGGGACTGCGTAGTGCTTTGGTACTAACCGTGTTATTGGCGGTTTTATTTTTCAATCTGGTTTTATTTTATCTGAAAGCATCGGATAATTTGGCATATTTGAGTTTTGGCAATAGTGGAGTCTTTGCTTTTTTGGAATCGTTTCCATATTTATTGGTTGTGAGTCTGATAGTTTTGGGACTGTTGGCCGGATTTATTATTAAAAAAATTGACTTCAATTATAAAAAACCTTTTGGCTATTTAGCTGTAGGGTTAGTTGGGTTTATAATAGTTGGCGGCATAATTTTGGCCTATACCAATGTTGCCGAAAACATCGAAAAAGACACTTTCGAATCTCGTCCTGGTGGATTTTTGTTTAAACCATTTTTAGCGCACGGTTTGGAAGCGCGCAATCGTGGTATAGTTGGACGAATAGTAGAATTTGGTGACGGATATATTACCATTCAAACTCCGCAAGCATTGGAAAAAATAATTTTGACCGATAATTCTGTGCTTCCACCACAGCCGATATCACCGGGAATGTTTGTTATGGCTATTGGTGTTCGTAATGGTAAAGATTTTACTGTTTCCAAATTACAAATAATCAATCCGGAAGAAATGCCAATGATTCAGCGTGGTGTCCACCGTCGATTTGGACAATTTCAACCCCGTCATGAATTGCCGGAAAGAAAATAATTTTTTAAAATATTTTTATATGAATGCTTTTATTAAAAAAATTACAGAACACAAACTAGTCGTTGGAATTGTGGTAGTTGTACTAGTTGGTGCAGGTTATTTTATTTTTCAAAAGCTAAATCCCCCAGCATCAGTCGTAAAATATTCATTATCAACGGTACAAAAAGGCACTCTTATTAATTCTGTTTCAGGTACAGGCCAAATCTCCGCGTCAAATCAAGTGGATTTAAAGCCAAAAGCATCAGGAGATGTATTAAGTGTAAATGTGGTTGAGGGACAGGCTGTCAAAACTGGAAATGTTTTGGCATATCTAAACGCACGAGATGCTTTGAAATCTGTACGAGATGCCCAATCAAATCTAGAGAGTGCAAAATTGTCTTATGCAAAATTCATTCAGCCGGCTGATGAAATTACAATGTTGCAAGCCGAAAACGCAATTACTACTGCACTAGATGCAAAACAAAAAGCTATTGATAATTTGAACAAAGCATATGAGGATGGATTCAATGCCATTTCAAACGCGTTTTTGAGTATTCCTACGGTAATATCTGATTTGTATGACAATATGTATGGTTATAAAATTGGATACAGCAACGAGGTTTTGAGTTCAGGACAACCAAACGCGAGTGTGATGATCAATTTGACATATAGCGCAAATACAAGTGATATAAATAAATTGATAGCATACAAGGATGGTGCGACAAGTGATTATAATACAGCTCGTTCCAAATATGATACGAATTTTACAAATTATAAAAATGTTACCAGGTATTCTGACCCAAAAATAATTGAGACACTATTAAATGAAACTGTAGAGACAGTAAAATCGATGTCGCAATCAGCAAAAAGCGAAAATAATTTTTATGATGCGTGGGTAGATTATCGAACTATCAATAGTCAACCCGTTTATACTCAGGTCACAACATATCAAAAAAGTATTTCCACTGATATCGGTACAATCAACGGACATCTTTCAACACTGCTTTCTATCCAGAGAACTATTCAAGACAGCAAGGATTCTATTACTAGTAATGAGCGCACAATAGTCGAAAAAAATATTTCTTTAAAAAATTTACAGGCTGGCGCAGACGTGTTGGATATAAAAACTCAAGAACTGTCTCTCAAACAAAAAGAAAATGCGCTTCTCGATGCCCAAGAAAAATTATCTGATTATTCAATCCGTGCTCCATTCGATAGTGTCGTAGCTGACATAGCTTTGAAAAAAGGAGATTCAGCCTCCAGTGGTGCTACCGCCTTTACTCTGATGTCCGCACAAGGTGCATCAGTAATTTCCTTAAACGAAGTAGATGTATCGAAAATTAAAGTTGGACAAAAAGCCACACTGACTTTTGATGCAATTGAAAATTTGAGTTTGTCTGGGACGGTTGCCGAGATAGATATATTGGGAACAGTTGCTCAAGGCGTAGTTACATACAATGTGAAAATAGTTTTTGATACACAAGACCCACGCGCAAAACCTGGTATGAGTGTTTCGGCTGCCATTATAACAGATGTAAAACAAGATGTATTGATGGTGCCAAGTTCGGCAGTGAAAACAAACGGCAATGAATCATACGTTGAAATTATTGACACAGCAGACATTATTCCATCAGCCACAACAAATGGTCCGGTTACTGCCAAAAATGCTCCTCACCAACAAGTTGTAGAGGTTGGAGCTTCCAATGATACTAGTATAGAAATAATTTCCGGTTTGAACGAGGGTGATACGGTAGTGTCACAAACTATTTCTTCGGCTACAAAAACCACCACGAGTGCATCGGGAAGTGGTATGAGAATCCCAGGTTTAACCGGCGGTGGTGGTGGAGGAAATATGGGCAGATAAAAAATATGATTGAGATAAAAAATATTTCCAAAACTTATAACACTGGTGATGTTCAATTTCAGGCATTGAAAGGTGTTTCTTTTACTATTCAAGATGGAGAGTTTGTGGCGATCATGGGGCCGTCCGGATCCGGTAAATCTACCTTGATGCATATTTTGGGTGCTTTGGACACGCCAACTTCCGGAGAATATTTTTTGGACAAACACGACATGTCAAAATTATCTGAGGATGAATTGGCGGCCATTCGAAAAAAGAAAATTGGGTTTGTATTTCAATCGTTTAATCTTTTGCCTCGCACTTCTGTGGTGCGAAATGTGGCGTTGCCACTAATGTATGCAGGTGTACCAAAAAATGAACGCACCGAAAAAGCAATAGAGGTATTAAAAAATGTTGGTTTTGATGAAGTACATTTTTATCACTTGTCCAACCAACTTTCTGGTGGTCAGATGCAACGTGTGGCGATTGCTCGAGCACTAGTCAATGATCCATCGTTGATTTTGGCTGATGAACCGACTGGAAATTTAGATACAAAAACCGGCGAGTTAGTATTGGAAACATTCAAACGCCTAAACGACAAAGGTCATACGATAATTTTGATTACTCACGAACGTGATGTAGCTGAACATGCCAAACGTATTATTCATATACGCGACGGATTGATTTCGAAAGAAGAAATTATAAAACATTAATTATCTATGAAAGCCATTGACGTATTTGAAGAAATTTATTGGTCGCTTTCAGCGAATAAAGTTCGTTCGTTTTTGACTATATTAGGAATTGTAATAGGTATTGGCTCGGTAATTTCCATGGTGGCAATCGGACAAGGTGCCAAAGCCAATATTCAAACTAGCATACAATCGGTTGGATCCAATTTGATCATCGTTACACCTGGAGCTCAACGCGGAGTTGGAATGTCGGTGAGTGCAGGACGTGGATCAGCCCAAACACTTGTTCAAACGGACGCAGATGAAATCATAAAATCTGTTTCGCTAATTAAATCAGTCGCACCGGAATTAAGTCGCCGTTACCAAGTTACCGCCAAAGGAAAAAATACCAACACACAAGTAGTTGGTACCGTGCCGGCATATACCGACGTTCGTAAAATAGAAATTGGCAGTGGTAATTTTATTACTCCATCACAAATTAGTTCATATGAAAAAGTCGCTGTAATAGGTCCGTCCACACGTGACGATTTGTTTGGTGTAGATTTTCAAGCGATTGGTCAAGCCATAAAAATAAACGGCACGGAATTTAAAGTTGTTGGAATTACAGTGGCCAAGGGTGGTAGTGGATTTTCTAATCCGGACACAGTTATTTATGTGCCACTTTCCACTGCTCAACGTTATTTGGCCGGAGATAAATATTTATCTACTATTAGTGTCGAAGCGATAGACCAAGATTCCATGTTGGCGGTGCAGGATCAGATCACCAGTTTGCTTTTGATGCGTCATAAAATTTCCGATCCTCTGTTGGCTGATTTTACAGTTATGAATCAAGCGGATATCGTAGCCACTGCTTCCAGTATTACTGATACGTTTACTATGTTGCTAGCCGCGATTGCCGGTATTTCTTTGTTGGTAGGTGGTATTGGTATTATGAATATGATGTTGACCACCGTCACTGAACGAACCAGAGAGATTGGTTTACGCAAAGCTATCGGTGCTGACAAAAAAGATATTAGTATGCAATTTTTGTTGGAAGCGGTAACTTTGACGTTCGCCGGTGGAATTTTTGGAGTAGTGTTGGGATGGATTTTGGCATCTCTAATCGCCAAATTTTCCGGACTAACTACCCAAATATCTTTTTCTTCAGTGTTGTTGGCATTTGGAGTTTCAGCATTGATCGGAATAGTGTTTGGATATTATCCAGCCTCTAGAGCGGCCAAACTAAATCCGATTGAGGCTTTACGTTATGAATAATTTTATTTATTAATTTATTTTCTATATGAAAAAAAATTATCTGTATATTGGGCATGCGGTGATTATAATATTGTTAGCAACGGTAATGTTTTTTACCGGTAGTTGGTATGGTTCACAAAAAAATAAAAATTTAGCTGGTGGAAATAATATGCGCGGTGCTCAATTTGGAACCAAGGGTGCGGGCGGACAGGGTGGCAATCGTATGGGTGCAAATCGAGCCGGAGGTATAAATAGGGGAGAAATTGTCTCCAAAGATGCCAACACCATCACCTTGAAACTATTTGACGGTGGATCAAAGGTATTGTTGTATTCTCCAACCACAGTGGTCAACAAAACCATCGCGGGTTCGTTGGATGATGTAAAAGTAGGTGGAAGTATCATGGTAACCGGCGATGCCAATCCAGACGGTAGCATTACTGCCAAATCTCTCCAACTAGTTTCTTCTTCTACTGCTCGATTTTAATAAAAATACCAAAGAACTCATTTCGGTGGGTTCTTTTTTGTTTATCAAAATTCCATTTTATGATATAATAAAAACATGATTAAAAAGCAGTTTGATTTTAATAACCAAAAATTTACTGTCACTCTGCCAGACCAAGCCGCGGAAAGTGTTTGGGCAGAAATTTTCAAAGAACGCGAATACAAAGCGGCTGAGTTGGTAATTTCTGATGCTACGGAGACAATCGTCGATGTGGGATCTCACGTAGGCTTGTTTACTATATATGTACGTTCTTTGAATCAACGTGTGCCAATCTATGCGCTGGAACCGGAGGAAGCAAATTTCAAATTACTCCAACAAAATATTAAAGAAAACAAACTACCAAAAGTAAAACCGTTAAAAATCGCTTTGGGCGGGCGATCAGAAATGGGAAATTTGTTTATCTCACCAGACAGTCACAACCATAGTTTGGAAAGTGTAGAGTTTTCGGAAACACAATCTGTGCAGATTCATTCACTACGAGATTTTTTGGATAATGAAAAAATAAAAATAGTGTCATTGTTAAAAATGGATATCGAGGGAGGGGAGTATGGAGTTTTTTCGGCCTGTATGCCGGCAGATTTTGCTCGTATCAAAACGGTTATTATGGAGTATCACAATTACAGCGGTTCGCACTACAAAGAAATAGAAACTCAGCTCCGAGAAAATGGTTTTGGTGTGCAAATTTTTCCCTCAAAATTTGATAAAAAAATGGGTTTTATTTTTGCAAAAAATAAACGAATATGATCAAACCTAATAAAGCTTGGATAGTATCCGTCGGGATGGGCTACGGACATCAACGCGCCGCCCACCCTTTGCGTTTTTTGTCGCCAAACAGCAAAGTTATTTTGGCGAACAATTATGAGGGTATAGATAAAAGTGATTATAATTTTTGGAATAGTTCGCAATATTTTTACGAGCTTTTTTCTAGAGCCGAAACACTACCGGTAGTCGGACATTTTTTGTTTGATCTGTTTATTGATCGCATGCAAAGAATTTTGCCATTTTATCCAAAGCGCGATCTTTCCAAGCCAAGCCTGCAAACTCGGATCAATTATTCCAGCATCAAGAGAGGTTGGGGCAAAGATTTGATAGCCTATCTTAACACCAAAAACATACCTTTGATTACCACTTTTTTTACGGTAGCCTTTTTTGCCGAAGAATATAGTTTTAAAAATGATATTTATTGTGTAGTGTGCGATAGTGATATCAGTCGCGCGTGGGCGCCACTCAATCCGCAAAAAAGCCGGATAAAATATTTGGCTCCATGCCGACGGGTGGTCAATCGATTGAAACAATACGGTGTAAAACCGGAAAACATTTTTTTGACCGGCTTTCCATTGCCGGATGCCAATTTGGGTGGTAAAAGTTTAGGTATCTTAAAAACAGATTTGGCGGAAAGAGTTATCAATCTTGATCCGGAACACCACTATCGTCAAAAATATATCCGCACTGTAAAGCAGTTTTTGACAGGGGTAAAAGTCTCCGACCATCATCACCATCCGCTAACACTTACTTTCGCAGTGGGTGGAGCAGGAGCTCAGCGAAAAATCGCCAAAGATATTTTGTTAAGTTTGCGTGATAAATTATTAAAAAATGAGATTAATTTCAATTTAGTTGCCGGTACACGCAATGATGTTTATTTATATTTCAAAAATTATATTGACAAACTCGGTTTATCCAAAATTTTAAACAAAAATTTACACATTATTTTTGCGGTTGAAAAAGAAGATTATTTCAGTCAGTTCAATGAAAGTCTGCGAACGACCGATATCTTGTGGACAAAGCCAAGTGAGTTGGTTTTTTACACCGCTTTGGGAATCCCGATTATTATCGCGCCTCCACTAGGTTCGCAAGAAAAGTTCAATAAGATTTGGCTCAAAACAATCGGGGCGGGGATAAGTCAAGAAAATCCAAAATATACCCATGAGTGGTTGTTTGATTGGATAAACAGTGGTTGGTTAGCGGAAGCGGCAATGTCCGGATTTTTGGATGGACGACAATTTGGAGTACAAAATATTACTGATGTGGTATTTCACGGTATAAAGGAACCGGCGAAAAATTACCAACTATTATAGTCAAAACCGACAGTTGACAATTTTGGCTGTTTTTTGTATAATGATAAGGTTATTTTAGATTCCCAGGTAGCGCAGCGGTAGCGCAGTTCGCTGTTAACGAATTGGTCGTCGGTTCGAATCCGACCCTGGGAGCAAAAGAACAAAAACTCTAAAAATTCGCTTATCATAGCGAATTTTTTAGTTCTAACATTTGGTGACAGGGGCGGGATGTTCGAACTGACACTATAAATATATATGAATATCTGTTAAAATATCTAAATATTAACTATCTACTATATGACGACGATATATGTCGCACGCCACGGCGAAACAGATTATGTTAAAAATGGTGTACTAATGGGTAGTATGGACATACCTCTTAACGAAACCGGCAAAGAACAAATGACAGTTTTAGTAAACGATTTAAAAAGTAAAGGAATAGAATTTGATTTTATAATATCTTCACCCTTAATAAGGGCTATAGAATCGTCTAAAATTGTCGCAGATTATTTTCAAAAAGAAATAACGGTTGATAATAATTTTAAAGAACGAGGCGCTGGAGAGGATGAGGGTACACCATTAATAGAAATTACAAAACGCCAAGAAAGTTATAAGGATGATTTACAAAGAATGTTTGAAGAAACACCAAAAGGTGGAGAAAAACCATTTGAAGTTGAACAACGAGTATTTAATGCTTTAGATAATATTAAAGATAAATATCCAGACAAAACAATATTAGTGATAACCCACAGTTATATTTTAAAAATGATTAACAAATACTGTAAGCCAGATATAAGTTTAGAAGAATTTTTTAACTTTAATACAAAAAATGGGGAGTTGGTTAAATTTGACTTATAACAAAGTTAGTTCGAACGTCGTCCGCAACCCCGAGCAAAGCAGGATGAACAGGTTCGAAAGGGTCTGTTTTTGGCACTGTCGCCAAATTCAATTTTAATTTAAAATGACACAAGCGATGTGAAAATCGTCAGATTTTCATCTCACTTTTGTCATTTTTTGTTTTTATCCTTCTGTCAGAGTGTGTTTTTCGTC
>JBAYGI010000004.1:0-83583 GCA_041666745.1 Candidatus Magasanikiibacteriota bacterium | reverse complement strand
CGAACCTCCGCCTCACGGGCGGACAAGTGGTGTGGGGGGAATTAAAAAATGGCGATAATTCGCCAAAAAAACACTGGGTGGCGTTACACACCGCCAACCAAATTTTTACCAAAAATCCGAGAAGTTTGTTAGTCGTAGACTACTGTATTGAGAATTTACACCCCTTAGTGGTGGATGTCGGACGGTGGTTTGAGAGTATTACAGTATTAAAAGGTGTTGGCTGTTTGGTAGGAATTCAGCCAGCAAATACAAACTATTATTAATATATGTGGTACTTATCCACAGGATAAATTTTATCTAACCTCAGCCATTTTTAATGATGGCACAAAGATAAATACGATTAAATATGGATATGTGGGTATTTACTTAGTATAACTACTGGTGTATAATGAGGTAGCTAAGCCATTTTCTATTTAAATATGCATATAACAAATTTCCAAATAGAGAATTTTAGAAATATTGTAAAAGCAGACATAAATTTTGGTAAAATCAATATTTTTACTGGTAAAAATTCAAGTGGAAAATCAAATTTTCTTCTCGCTTTGTCAAACGCCCTTAAAACAGATACGGACTTTTCAGATATATATTATGACAATATAGTAACATTTGGGAAAGGTAAAAGCAGGGCTATATTTAAAACAACCGTTTCAGATATAAATACTAAGTATATTTATCAAGATAATGGCTCTGCGTCTTTAATAGGGCCAGAACAATTTAGATTTGAAAATACATTCAGCAAAAGAAGTCTTTCGCCAGTATTCCATCAATTATTTTTTACAGGTACATTTGTAAAAGGCCAAACCACAAAAGACAAAGAAGACATTTCAAAGAAACTTCATTCATTGATGGAATCACCTGATCTGGAAAAAATTTCTGACAAATTAATTTATGAGAAATCATTCAATCAGGAACAACTTAAAGATGAAAACGGCAATGAATATATAAAACCCATTGTAAAAAATATTGAAAGTTCAGATAAATTTTTAAGTATTTTTTCTGATTTTGCCGAATTATCTCACTCGTGGGTAGACCCTAAAATTTTTAGCTCAACCAAAATTTTTGAGTATGTGGTTGAGCGTATTGATAATAATGAAATATATGAACAGGTTATAACTTTTCTTAAAAGTACCGAACCGAAGAGAAGAACCGCTCATTCATCATTTCATAAAGCAAAATTTATCCACTTACTTGCTGACATACAAAAAAATCAAATTCAGCGACAAGAATTTGAAAAGGATCTCAAATTTTATACGGATGGGCTAGTAGCAAATCTGTACATCAATTTGGATGGTAGTTATGGCAATAAAGGAGAAATTATAGTAGGATCTGCTAATTCACCTAAGGATATTTTTTATATTTCTGCGGGGACAGCGGTGCTAATTTATTTTATTACAATAAAAAATTGGATAAACCTTCCTGTTGAACATCGATCGTATAAAAAGCCAGAGATGATGGCGTTTGACGAGATAGATTCAATCATACACCCATCAATAATGGCAAAATTTACAGAAATATTAAGAAGTATTTCAAAATCCACTCAACTTTTTATTTCATCACACTCACCTCACTTTATAGATTGTTTTGAAAAGAACGAATTATTTTGGTTAAAGGATACTATCTCTATATCTGAAAAAACTAAGTCCGAACTAATTTCGAATATATTTAGTTATGAGGACATTATCAAAAGAATACCCGACAACAATGAATATTTTGTAAAGTGTTCTAATTCAGAGTTGTTTATTGATGGTTTGATGGATTCCTTATTCCCACTTATATGAGTCGAGTATGTGTCCTAGTTGGCGAGGGTAAAAGTGAAAAATCCTTCCTTTCTTCTTTGTTATTGTATCAATTAAATTTTTCTGAGACTCAACCCAAAGGATGTATAGTATATCAATCACACATAGATCAGGATCTTTTTTGGATTTTTCCAGTTCCATCATATGGAACCAGTCACAAAGGTGGTTGTAGAATGTTAAAACAAAGAGAAACATATATTAAATGTCATCAAATAGTACGAGGATGTGGATGGTTATTTGGAGAATATCCAGAAATTCATTACAGAATTCTCACCGATACTGACAACTGTGGTGAAAAAATTTGCAATGATAAGGTTACTTCTATTAAAGAAGCTTTTGATAATGCGAGAGTTAATTATTCCTCATTTGAAATTAATTTTGCACACATAGAGATTGAATCTTGGTTTATTGCGGGACTTACCGAATCTTTCCCATACTTGATTAAGGGGAGCGAAAAAAGCTACCTTTTAAGTTGTATTCCAGATAAAGTTAGCGAACCGAAAAAAAAGCTTGATGATATATTACATGAGAGCATACGCGGAGATCGTCAACGTATAGCCAGAGATTTTGGGGAGTACATGGATTTAGCTAAGGCAAAAAATGTCTCTCCGACTTTTAATAATCTGATTACTAAGTTATCAGACGATAAGCTTTTGGTCTGAAAAATATAATAAACTAATAAACAATAAAGCCGACCCCCAAAAGATCGGCTTTATTGTTTATTAGGCCTTTTATCTAAATAACTTTAAAAACCAACCCCCTACTTTGGAAAACACAGCACCGACAATGCTTTTTTGTTTGGCTGGTGTGTCAGTCGAAGAAATAGTGATTTTTTCAGCCACTTTTTGCTCTTGTTCTTTTGCGGACTGGATTATGAGTGTAGGTGGCTTGCCTAATTTAACCTCATTTGTTATTTGTTTTTGAATATTTTGTTTCTTGGGTGTGTCTTGTTTGATAGTTTGCTGTGGGGTGGATAAAACTTCTGATATAATAATTTTTTTAACACACAATTTTCTTGTTTCGCTATAACCATACCCAGATAAGCATTTACAGGAGCCATCGGCATCTAAATAGGCATTAATTTCAACGCAACTGTCTCTACTATTTTCTATCCTGCGAGCTGGTATGTTGCCAAGTAAGTCATCTACTGATTTTAGAAAAAATACAGATTTATTATTTAATGTTTCTTGTGGCAAAGCAGTTAAATTAAGAGTTGAACCAACTTTTACACATAAATTTAATTGCCACTCATAACCATTAGAACAATCGCAAATATATTTTTCACCAGTCCAATAACTATTTAGTCCAAATTTATTTTTACAACCAGCGTCTCGATCTTCTACTACCATACAAGATGTTTTTGAGTCATTAAATTTGTAACCACTTTTACAATCGCAGATATAACCACCCGTCGCATTTTTGTTGCCAGTGTAGTGGCTATTGGCTCCATAATGGCTTTGACATGTAGTATTTGGGTCTTCCACCTTTTTTAATTGTGTGGTGTAGTTATACTTTAATTTATTAATATCATCGGTACAGTTTTTTGCCATCTCATAATACCTTTGTAATTGTCCATCTCTTAATGCGTAAAGATAATTAAAATAATTTTGCGATCTTTTCGCGTCATGGGGATCCGAAGTATCTGTATAAGCTTGTTCACTCAGTTTATCATCAATCATTTTATTGATTTCTTTGAGATATTCGTCTTTTCCTTTTATATATTCTATACAAACTGGCGACAAATCACTTTGTTGACATTTTACAGTAAAATCAAAGAAAGTATTACTATCTTCCCATCCGTCCACACAATAAACATTGCCGTCAACTTGCCAACCACGATCACAATCTACCCCACCATGATATGAACAAGCCCCACTGGTTGCGGTTGATATTTTAGGTAATAAAATAAAAATTGATACAACAACTAAGAAAAATATTTTTTTCATAGCAAATTATTTGATTTTATTTCTAAGCCCCAAATATACACTCCAACAACCGCCGATCATCCAGATCATCACTATTCTTTGAAAAGCTAAGGCATAATTAAAACTAAGATAAAGCCAAGACGCATAAAGGTCAATATACCACGCGCCTTCTGACTGTATAGCACGAGAATTCATTTCCGCCATAAACAAAATATAGCAAGTTGCTATGGTGGATATAATCATAACAAAAGTAATGGTAGCTCTCGTTGGATTATTTCTAATTTTATGCCATATCTTTTTGAGGAGTGGAAAAACCAAATATAATATGCTAAAAATAGCAAAGGCGTAAAATAGCCACGCCCATATCACGGCCAAGATAAAAGCAACTAACGGCCAAGTTATAATGAACCATCTAAAAAATGGTTGTTTGCGTCTTGGTGTGTCCATATAATTAAAGTTAATTTTAATTTATAAATACCATAATAATCGATATAAGCCCCCTTATTAATGCCGTATATATAATGCCTCCAAAAATCATTATTTGCTAACCTATTTTTTAATTTTTTTATAAATACTATTTCCTAATTTAAATACAAAATACATAAAAACAGAGTTGAGAAATACTGTGAAAAATATATCTAAGAGCATGTCCACAGAATAAAATCCTTTACTCATGACATTGGATATTGCAACAAACAAGCTTAAAACAGCAATAATATAAATACATATTCTTTCCCATTTAAACATCCCGCGTAGTAACAGAAATGGTTTTTTCTGTTGAGTGTCTTGGTTTTTTTCTTGATTTTGTTTTTTGATTTCCATAATTTTATTGGTTAGTTTTATTAAAAATATTATAAAATTTTTAGATAAAAAAAGAGGGTACGGTGGTGCCGACACTTTTAGTACCCTTGCGAGCCTAATCATGTTTCCGACCGTACCCACTTTTGCACACGATTAGGCATAAAATGGGTAGGTGAAAACCTACTTATTCGCAAAGGTTATAAAATGTCGGCTCCTTTACAATACCAAAAAAATAAGAGAAGGGCAAGTAGAGTAAAATGGGTGGGGTGGGGAGTGTTCGGTTTACCTCCCCTATATAACACAAGACACTGCCACAGTGTGAATCTTTCCGCTTCGCTGATAAAAAACAGTAAGATAGATTGTATTTAATTATGTTATCTTTAAGGTGCTGTTCACCCCTATGATATTTTCAAAGTACGGATATGTGTGGGGCGTTCACCCTGCTCCCGCTTGTTTGCCTTAAAAAATGGGGACTTATGATATACTTAAACAAAGTTTGAATCTTGATTAAACATAGTTACGAAATAACAATAAAAAAGGGACTTATGATATAATAAAAAGACAATTGAAATACGCAGTTTACAGCAAGGATGTGAGGCATTCCCTCGATATGAAGAAATAATTAGGTTAATCAAAAACTGCCAATTTGCAGATTGATGAATTAACCATATTGATTATTTCTTTTTTTTATTTTTAACCATTAAACATTATGGAAACATCTATCCAAAACGGCAAGTTTGCCGAATTAAAAATCGCTGAATACAACCCACTGCTTGCCTCAAAACTCAAATGGGTCAACTCGGCAATATTTTTATCCAACTGCCTATATCATCACAAAATCCGTAGACTAGAAAAAGATGAATGGATGGAGCTAACTATAAATAATGTCTACAATGAAACTGGTTTGAACCGCTGGAAGCAAGCTGGGGCAGTAAAAAGACTCAAAGATCTTGAACTTATTGAGACAAAATTAGCTGGAATGCCATCTACCCGTCGTTTTAAGATTAATTTTGAGCTTTTAGAGCAAAATTATCTATAATCATTAAGAGATTGCAATGATTAGCTTGCCCAAATTCAAGGAATTATTAGGTGAAGAGGCCAAAAACTTAACCGATGAGGACATTGAGCGTATTCGTGATGCTCAATATCAATTTGCAAGGTTGGCTTTTGAAAAATGGGCAATTAAAAAAGGATTCATTATAGATACTACACAGGAATCAAACTACATGGTATAATATCTGTGAACCCGACTATTACCAAGATTTTTTTGTGCCAAAATATAATTATTTTGACATAGAATTGGGGCGGTTATCGCTTCAACTGCCATCTTGGTTGTTGGGTTCAAAGCGTATAACCGTCCCTTTTTATTTAAATAATATGGAAACTAAACCTATAAAAGGAATAATCTATTATCGGGTGTCTACCGAGGATCAAGCTAATTTTGGAGTTAGTCTAGAACAACAAAAAAAGCACTGTCAAAATTATGCTGATACTAATGGCATTGAAATAATGGGATTATTTCACGACGACGGCGTCTCGGCCAAGACGGCTGACAGGTACGGTTTGCAAGAAATGCTTAGATTTTGCACACAAAAAAACAATGGGGTGGGATGTGTGATTATATATAAAATTGATCGCTTAACAAGGAACTCTAAGGATTACAACGATATACTATATTTTTTCAAAAAACTTGGTATAATACTAATCTCTACATCGGAAGAAGGTGTTAATAACACACCTATGGGGAAATTTATGGGGAATTTTTTAGCCGCTAACGCTCAGCTTAATAACGATATAAAAAGCCAAAGAGTAACGGCCTGTATGCGAGAAGTTCTTTTACAAGGTCGCTGGTGTTGGAAGGCTAAATTTGGCTATCTAAACGGTCGAGATTTAATGAATAGGAAAAATATCATTGTTGATAACAATCGTGCTCCAATGATACGGTGGGCGTTTGAGCAGTATGCTACTGGCCTTTATACTCTTGAAGAAATTAGACGCGAAGTCAACAAGAAGGGGCTAAAAACTTGGAAGGGTAAAGAGATGTCATCACAATTGATGTATCGGATGATCACAAGTAAATTTTATATTGGAATTATGACGACTAAGGACGAGGAATTTCCTAACGGAACGCATGAGAAACTTATTGATGAAACAACTTATTATAAGTGTCAAGCGGTACTTCGAGGTAATAACAAAGGCGAAAACATCTCCCGAAGCCGTCCATCCGAAGCGTTTTCATTAAAACACTTTGTTATTTGTGCCTTTTGCGGACGGCCGATGACCGCCTACTTTTCTACTGGCAAATGTGGTGGCATATACCCCTATTATCGTTGTTATAACAAAGATTGTACATCCAAAAAATCTATTGCTAAAAAAATAATGGAAAAAGATTTCTTTAACTATTTAGGGGAGATCACCCCAACCAATAAATTTGCCAAGGCGTTTAAAGCTACCATTCTTGATGTTTGGGAAGCTGAATATAAACGAATAAATTATGACCGCAAAGAACAATTAAAAAAGATAGAAAATTTGAAAGAAGAAAAAACCCAACTAATTGAGATGAAGAAAAAAGAATTATTGCCCGATGATGATTTCAAAGAGGCCTTTACAAAATTAAGAAAAGAAATTAACGATAAGGAAGCCGATTTGAGCCAAACCAAATTGGAGGAGTTTAACCTTAATGAGGCGGTTGATTATGTTTTTGATTACATTAAAATGCTTCCCACAAACTGGAAAGACGCCACATACGAGCAAAGAATTAAATTGCAGGGTTTGATTTTTGCAGAAAAGCCAACTTATGACTATATTAAATTTCAAACCCCAAAATTATCGCCAATCTTAGAGATAAAAAGAGAATTGGCGTTAACCAATTCTTCACTTGTAGCCCCAACGAGAATCGAACTCGTATTACTACATTGAAAGCGTAGTGTCCTAACCATTAGACGATGGGGCCAAATAAATTTAGTTCATTTTTCTGTTTGCTATTATACACTAACTTTTTAAAAAGTCAATGACCACACCACTATTTGACAAAAGGATGATAGGAATATAGAGTAACAACACTATGAACGGTACCAAACTAAAAATATTCACCGGTTCCAGTCATCCAGCGCTGGCCAAGTCTATTTGCCAACATCTGGATATTCCACTTGGCGAAAGCGAAGTTATCCGGTTTCAAAATGACAATTTGATGATAAAAATAAAAGAAAACGTGCGTGAATGTGATGTTTTTGTCGTACAAACCGCTTCTACACCGGTCAATGACGGACTGGTGGAGTTACTCATTATGATTGACGCGCTCAAACACGCCTCGGCTGGACGTATCACCGCCGTTATTCCTTATTATTTTTATGCTCGTTCGGACAAAAAAGACAAGCCTCGTATTTCAATCACCGCTCGTTTGGTCGCAGATCTTTTACAGACCGCTGGCGCCAATCGGGTTTTGACCATGGACTTACACTCACCCCAAATTCAAGGTTTCTTCCGCATTCCGGTTGACCAACTCGTAGCCGCGCCGACCCTTTGCAGTTATATGCGTACATGGGATTTGTCCAACAGCGTTTTGGTTGCCGGTGATGTGGGCGAAGCCAAAGGTTTGGGTCGTTTTGCTAATCCACTACATTTACCAATGGCCATCGTGGACAAACGTCGTTTTGGAGATGATGACCGTGCGGTCGCGACGAACATTGTTGGCGAAGTTCAAGGAAAAAACTGTATTATTGTGGATGATGAAATTTCTACCGGTGGAACTATTATTGAAGCGACAAATTTTTTACTCACCCAAGGCGCCCTTTCGGTGCGAGTTGTCGCCACTCACCCGGTACTCGTTGGTCCAGCTATCGAACGTATTCGCAATTCAGTAATAAAAGAAATAACTGTGACCAATACCTTACCGGTACATGATCGAGCCGATGGACGAATTACCGTATTAAATGTCGCGCCACTTTTTGCCAAAGCCATTCGAAGAATTCACGATGGTGATTCTCTAAGTAGTTTATTTTAATATGATTATTTTAGGTATCGAATCATCTTGCGACGACACTTCCGTTTCCCTGCTCGATTGCCACGAACAAGGTTGTGTTATTTTATCTGAAAAAACAATCTCCCAAATCGAAATTCACAAAAAATATGGTGGCGTAGTACCGGAAATAGCCGGCCGTATGCATGCTGAAAAAATTGTTCCACTTATCGAGGAAGTTTTGAAAAACCAACCAAAACCGGAAGCGATCGCTGTGACTGCCGGTCCGGGGCTAATCACCGGCTTGATTGTCGGCACTGAAGCCGCTCGCACTTTATCTTTTGCGCTGAATATTCCTTTGGTTGCCGTCAATCATTTGGAAGGACACATTTATTCTGTGGAATTGACTTCCAATCACAAAATTGAATACCCCGCCCTTGCTCTAATCGTGAGTGGAGGTCATACTGAAATAGTATATATTCCCAAAGCGGGAGAATACAAAAGAATCGGCGCCACCAAAGATGATGCCGCTGGTGAATGTTTTGACAAAGTGGCCAAACTTTTGGATCTGCCTTATCCGGGCGGTCCGCAAATTTCCAAACTGGCTGAAACAGGCAAAACCGACGCGATAATTTTCCCGCGTCCAATGATCAAAGATCCGAATTTCGATTTTTCTTTTTCCGGATTAAAAACTTCAGCGCTATACTGGCTGAAAGAAAACACCCTGACCGATAACAAAATAACTCGTGAAGATTTTTGCGCTTCGTTTGAACAAGCGGTTGTAGATGTCTTGGTTCACAAAACAATTCACGCGATTAAAGAAAATAATCCAAAAACCCTAATCCTCGCCGGGGGAGTTAGCGCCAACAAAAAATTGCGCGAAACGCTCGCGCAAAAAATCTCCAAGGAATTTCCGGAAACAAAATTTGTTTATCCGGAATTAAAATATTGTATGGACAACGCCGCGATGATTGCGATAGCCGGATACTACCAAGCAGAAAAAAATAACTTCACTGACTGGAAAAATATCAAAGCTGATCCAAACTGGAAATTATTCGTTTAAAAGTTTTTTTACCAGCCGTTTCAAGTCTTCGTCGGAATAATAATCTACCACAATCGTACCTCGCACCCCTTTTTGGGTAATACTCACTTTGGTGCCCAATTCCGCCCGTAATTTATCTTCCAAATAAAGCAAATTCGGATCTTTGCGAATCGGACGATTACTCAAAACTTTTTGTTTGTTTGCCTCACGTTCCAAGTCACGCACGGTAATTTTTTCTCCCATCATCGAGGACAGCATATTCAACTGTTCCGCTTCGGTAGCCAAAGATAACAAAGCGCGCGCTTGTCCGGAATTAATTTTACCCTCCACCAAAGCTGTCTGCACCTGATCCGGCAAGTCGAGCAAACGCACCGCATTGGCAATCGCCGGACGACTCTTGCCTACTCTGTCCGCTACTTGCTGTTGAGTCAAATTAAATTCTTCAATCAAACGCTTGTATGCAAAAGCTTCTTCCAACGGATTGAGATCTTCACGTTGAATGTTTTCGATTAGAGACACTTCCAATTTTTGTTGATCCGCCCATTGTTTTATCAAAACCGGTACTGTTGTCAAACCGGCCAACTGTGAAGCCCGCCAACGACGCTCACCCGCTACCAATTCATAACCACCATCAGTTTTTTCTACTACCAACAGCGGTTGCAAAACTCCATGTTCTTTTATCGATGATGCCAACTGATCCAATTCATCTTGTTTGAAATGTTTGCGCGGTTGATTTGGGTTCGGAGAAATTTTACTTACCGGAACAAACCAAACTTTGCCCTCCCCTTCGGTGCTGTGTGATGTGTGACTGATATTTTTTGATGTCGACGTAATTAATGCGCCTAACCCTCGTCCTAAAGACATAATATATTATTTAATGTTTTTCAAAAAAATCTAAAATTTCACGTGATAATCTTTCATAAGCTTTGGCTCCTTTGCCTTTCGGTTCATAGTGAAAAATACTTTTCCCAAAACTTGGCGCCTCTGCCAAACGCACCGTGCGTGGAATAACCGAACGGAAAATATTATTTGGGAAAAATTTATAAAGTTCACTCAAAACTTCTTCAGATAATTTGTTGCGGCCATCAAACATAGTCACCACCGCTCCCAATACACTAAGTTCCGGTTTGATATTTTCTTTGACCAACTCGACAGTTTTCAGCAACTGACCCAAACCTTCGAGTGCATAATATTCAGCCTGTACCGGAATTAAAATATGATCAGCCGCTACCAAACCATTGAGAGTCAAAATACCAAGCGACGGCGGACAGTCGATCAAAACATAATCATAAGCGTGTTTGACCTCAGACAAGAGATCGGATAATTTTTGTTCACGACCTTCGACGCTGACCAGTTCCACATTGGCGCCAGCTAGATCCGGTGTGGCCGGAACCACTCGCAATCCGACATGTGAAGTATTGGCCACCACGTCATGGGCGCGCACCTGCCCCATCAACGCATGATAGAGACCTTGTTGTATTTCACGGTATTTTATCCCCAACCCGGAAGTAGCATTGCCTTGCGGATCCAAATCTACCAATAAAACAAATTTTCCAGCCTCAGACAGACCGGCCGCTAGATTGACGGCAGTCGTAGTTTTGCCCACACCACCCTTTTGGTTGACCACTGAAATGATTACAGACATAGTTTATTTTTACATTGGATAGTATAACATAAAGTTGACAAAAAATAAAAGATTGGCTATAATTATTGAGAAATAAAGGCCGCGGTGGCGGAATTGGTAGACGCACTGGACTCAAAATCCAGCGATGGCAACATCATGAGAGTTCGATTCTCTCCCGCGGCACTAGAAAAAGTCAGTCTCAGACATTGACTTTTTTTATTTTTTCTGATAACATCCACAATCAAAGTAGTTCGGGTCTTAGCAAAATCTGCTTTGATCGCTCGTTACATCATGCCGATAACCAGCCCGAAAATCGGCTAAAACGCTCGGAGGAGCAAATGAAAGAAGAGCCTACGCCGAAGATTATTTTCTTTGGCCTCATCGCGATGTTCGCCTCAACCGGAGGACACGCTGGCCCGATCTTGGCACTTATCGCCCTCATCTTCGGAGGGTGTATCCACCAGCCTCAACTCACAACCTCGTCGGGGTGCCAGAAGGCGATTATCATCGGATTGGGTATCAACGACGAAATGAGTATGGTGGTCGACGGAGACCGACAGATCGTCGCGCGAAGTCCAGATGAGACCATGACACGGCTAAGGTCGCGTCGGACTTGTGTACCTATAGATGGTGTCGCAACCTTCCATGTCAGACCGATGGATGTGTGCATGACACGCGACACGCTCATGGTGCTGTTGTTGCAGACGCCGTCTGGAACATATCAGAAAGCACCACTTGCCTTCATTCTGCGTACAGACGAAAAAGGATCGGTGTGCGACGTGCAGATCCTCGGCACCCAGTAAGCGTCTCCGCGAACGCAACGATGGGTTCGCAGGTTCGTTTCTCGCTCCTCCCCATCGCCTAGAATTAAAAAATTTAATTTTGGGCGATGGACATACTTCATTTTTTTTGGTAAAATAAATTATTATTAGTGTAGTTATGAATTTTTTTACCATTATTATTATTGATATAATTTTTATCTCTGCCCTGCTGATATATTTTTTTTGGCGTGATATTAAAATTAAAAAAACTTTTTTAAACAAAAGAAAAAAACTGGGATATGTTTTGATTGCTGTTTTATTTTTTATTATTTTTTGTGGAATTGATGCTTTTTTTATTGAACCATGGCTGATTGTAAAAAATGAAATAGAAATAAAAGACATCAAGATATCTCAACCAATAAAAATCGCCTTTATTTCCGACATCCAAATCGGCAATCACAAAAAAACCGCTTGGACAGAAAAAATGGTAGAAAAAATAAATGAGATACAGCCTGATTTGATTTTATTGGGTGGTGATCTGATAGACAACGAGGGTACTTTTGAAGATGAAAGCCAATATTTGGAACCCCTAAGAAAAATTAGCGATAAATATCCAATTTATTATATTTTGGGCAACCATGAATATGGCATCGGTAGCCAAACCAAAGAGGATAGAAACAAACAAACCGGTGATCGTTCGCAATTGTTAATTACCAAAATGAAAGATCTGAAAATCACCCTGTTGAGAAACAATTTAGAGTGTCCAACTATAAAAAACCAAAAAATATGTTTGTTTGGACTAGACGATATTTGGAGCCGAAATATTAATTTTGATGAATTAAAAAATTGGGACAAAAATCTACCGTTAATATTTTTAACTCACAATCCGGACGGAATAAAAATTTATCCGATCAATCAAAAAATACCAGACCTAACTTTGGCCGGACATACCCACGGCGGACAAATTCGCCTGCCGTTTATCGGCCCACTAGGCAGTGCACAGATTCAACTACCAAAAAAATATTATAGTGGATTAAACGATTGGTGTGGAATGAAAATTTTCACTACTGTCGGCATCGGTGAATCTGGCGGACAAATAAGATTTTTGGATCCACCAGAAATGGCCATTATAAACTTAAAACCACAGAATTAAATCTGTGGTTTTTTTGTCATTCCGACCGAGTAAAACGAGCGGAGGAATCCCTTACGTCTACGGCTTCAACCTACTTATCGTACGTGGAAAAGGAATACACTCGCGAATATGTTCCACCCCGCAAATCCAACGCACTGCACGCTCCAACCCAATACCAAATCCGCTATGTGGCACACTGCCAAATTTTCTCAAATCCAAATACCATTGATAATCTTCAACATTTAATCCTTCAGCTTTAATACGTGACAACAATAATTCCATATCATCTTCGCGCTGGCTACCCCCAATCAATTCTCCCCCACCATCGGTGGCAATGAGATCATCGTTGTAAACCAAATCCGGATTTTCTTTGGCACGTTTCATATAAAATGGTTTGATACTCTTTGGCCATTTTTCTATGAATACCGGCACCTCGGAATCCTGAGCCAAAAGTCCTTCGTCATCATTTCCCAAATCTTCACCGTGTTTAATATCACTACCCATTTCATTTAATTTTTTAATCGCTTCATCATAGCTGTAGCGCGTAAACGGTGCATCCGCTTTTTTTAATTTTTCGGTATCACGTTCCAAAATTTGTAATTCATCCGCGCAATGTTCCAAACAATAGCGCACGATATGTCGCACCATGCCCTCTTGAATTTGTAAATTTTCTTCGTGTTCCACAAAAGCCGCTTCCGCGTCCATCATCCAAAATTCAGTGAGATGGCGTTTGGTTTTACTTTTTTCCGCGCGAAACACCGGACCGAAATCGTAACAACGACCAACCGAAGCAATCGCCGCTTCAATATACAGCTGACCGGATTGTGAAAGATACGCTTCGCCCAGATCAAAATACGGCACAGCAAAAAGTGTAGTCGTGCCTTCGCAGGCATTCGGTGTAAAAACCGGAGAATCCACTTTGATAAAATTTTCCTGATGTAAATATTCGTTGATGGCGGTAATCACGCTATCACGCACGCGCAAAATCGCCCACTGTTTTTTACTGCGCAACCACAAATGACGATTATCCATGAGAAAATCCGGTCCGTGATCTTTGAGCGCTATTGGATAATCCACCGCCTTTTGTAAAATTTTAAAATCTTTAATTTGTAATTCAAAAACATTTTCTTTTTTTGGATGTTTGGAAACCTCGCCTGTCACTTCCACCGACGACTCCTGTGTCACTTCATCGCACGCTTGCCACACTTCGGCCGGCAAACCTTTTTGCACCGCCACACCCTGCACCCAACCATACCCATCACGCAACTCCAAAAAAGCTATAGGCCCACTACTACGTTTGTTATATAACCAACCCTTAATGGTAACTTCTTCTCCAACATGTTTGGCAATATCTTTGATGAGAATATACATAATTTAGCATTAAAAACAGTTAAATCTTAACAAATTTTGATTAAAAAGGCAAATTTTGGTATAAACTATTGACAAAACCTCATTTTAGTATTTAAATACGACCAGTTCTCGTGGCACAAAGCCACAACACAACCCAAAAATTCAAGGAGAGATCCATGCCCCCCCTTACAACGTGGTGTTTGAATATACCGAGCTGACTGGCCTGATGGCTGGCGGCAGGTTCTGGTGAGTTCTTCTACTTCGTGTGAGGACACGACTAAGTGTTCCACTTGCAAAGGCGGACAAGCAGGACAAATGCGGTGGGGATAGATAACTGATCACTCGCCGCGCAATTTGAAAATATACAAAATTATTTTTTCAGATTACGCGAGTGATCTAAACATGTAAATTAAAAAACATCGAAATTAAATTCGATGTTTTTTTATTTTAAAAAATTTAAACAAACATTTTCACTATCGCTATAATAGCAATAATCGTCCAAATAGAATTCAAAACTCCCGGCTGATAGGCCTTCTTTTTAAAAGAAATATACACTATCCCCAAAGCGCCCGTTCCGTTTAATATCTGATACTACAAATTTGTCGGCGCCAATACGCCAAAACTTACCAGAGCATAGGCCACCACTATTGCGAGCGTGCCATACCAACCAAATAATTCTTCGTAAATTTTTGTTCCCATATATTTTATATTAGTTTATTTAAATATTTTTTGATAAAGAAAACTCACACCCACAATAATTTTGTCGATAAATTCCCCGCTCCGCGACCAGCTTTCTTCCTCGTTCTTGTCGCCCTTCTTTTTTCCAATCCACATCATAAAAATTCACTTTGTAATATTTTCCAAACGCTTTACCAATAGGATTGATTACTTCGGCTTTTTTATTTCGTCCACTGGACAAACTGGTGCCAAAATAATGAAAATTATTTTTACTGGCATATTCTGCCGTCTTTGATAAACGAAATTTAAAACACAACTCACAACGAGTCATTCCTTCCGGTTCTTTTTCGTGTCCGGCAATCGCCTCGCACCATTTTTGCGCGTCATAATCCATATCTATCATTGGCACATTCCATTCTTCACAGACTTTCACTACTTCGTTTTTTCTTTTTGCATATTCTGCTAGCGGAAAAATATTTGGGTTATAAAAAAAGACAGTCAGATCAAATTTATCTTTCAATTCTTCAATAATCACAATACTACATGGCGCGCAACAAGTGTGTAATAAAAATTTATGCATATTTTCTATAAGAGTTTTGAAATTTTATTCAATTTTTTTTCACTATGATACTGCACGTATAAAAATACCAAACGATTGGCGATCTCGGTATTTTGTTCAACCATTTTTTCCCACTGTTTTGAAAACAACCATTGCAAAGCCTGCAAATCCACTGGCCGGATCGGATAAACTTTGGCATCCTGTTGTTTTTTTACAAACAAACATTTTCTACACACCACACCACCGCCGGCGGGATAAAATCCAACTAGATTATTTTCTTCATCGCACACCGCACAACTATCCAAGCTGGGCGCGAAACCCAAACATACAATCAGATTAGCCAAAAAACCATATCCCAAAGCAGTCGAAAAAACATTGGTGACATCCAAAAATTCCATCCAACTTTTGATTAATAAAAAAATTTTACTATCACGTTCATTGTGGTGGGTTAAAACAGACAACCAACCAAATACCGTGCGCAACAAAACCAGTTTACCAAAATCTTTCAAAATATTTTTATAACAAAAAAATGGCACGGCTTTGATGAGATGGTTGATTTCTTTCCCCGGTAAAATTTCAGCGTCGATTAAAAAAACCGGCTCCAAGTAAGCCGAGTTTTTGCTGGTAATTTTTTTGACACCACGAATCGCCGCCTCGATTTTTCCTTTCTCCCAGGTATACAGTGAAACCATTTGATCTTTTTCTCGCAAATCAGCGCGCGACAAAACAAAAGCAAACATGTTATTTTTTATTTTTTTGTAAATAACTCTCCAATATTACCATCGCGGATTTTTCATCACGACTGGCCCCGCCCTCGGATCGATCGGCTTGTCTAGAAGTAAATCGTTCATCAAAAAAATCTAATTTTATTTTCAAATCCAAACTGGAAAAAAAATCACGAATACGCTCGGTATTTTTATTTTCTTTGCCATCCAATGATAACGGCAACCCCACAACCAGCTGATCCACATGTTCTTTTTTTACAAAATCAAGCAAATCTTTTTTGGCTTTATTTTTATCTTCACTTTTAATCACGCCGAAAGGAAAAACTACACCAATACCGGTATCACACCAAGCCAACCCAATATTTTTTGTTCCAAAATCTACTGCTAAAATATTCATACTAAAATTTTTCAGATGGCCGTCTAGTCGCCACAATATTTCCACTCTCTGTAATAACAACCGTATGCTCAAAATGCGCGCACAACGACCCATCTTCCATCACAATCGTCCAACCATCTTGTCCGTCGGTAACTCGCCAATCGCCCATTGAAATCATCGGCTCTATGGCAATCACCATACCGGGTCGAAGTTTTATTTTTTCCAACTTTGGATCATAATAATTCGGCACTCTTGGATCTTCATGTACCGCGTGTCCTACTCCATGCCCAACCAAATCACGAATAATCCCGTATGGACCTTGAGATTTTACATAATGTTCAATTGCTTTTCCAATACCAGCCACACTATATCCGGGTTGAGCCGCCTTGATACCCACTTCCAAAGATTCTTTGGTAACACGCAATAATTCCATCACTTCTTTAGAAATTTTCCCCACCGGCACAGTCAAAGCCGTATCGGTAAAAAAACCTTTACCACCCTTTTTATAAGGCCATTCCATGCCTATATCTATACTAAAAATATCCCCGTCATTTAAAACTGTTTCTTTTTTTGCGATTCCATGCACCAGTTCCTCATTTACCGAGGCACAAATCGTGGTTGGAAACGGAGTATCGCCCGGTCGAGTAAAATATCCTTTGAAAGCTGGACGACCACCAACATCTTTGATCAATTTTTCCGCCAATTGATCTACTTCCCAAGTGGTCATTCCCACCTTAACCATTTTTTCTAATTTTTCTAAAATTTTTCCCATGGCTTTTCCACCGGAGATTATTTGGTTGATATCCGATTGTGATTTTATAAGTGACATAAAAAATATTCAATCGAATTTAAAAATTAATGGATTTTTTAATTTCCGTTTCAACTTCAGCAATACCTTTCATCCCATCGACAACTTTTAACATTCTTTTTTTAGAATAATAATCCAAAATTGGACGCAAAATTTTATTACCTTGTTTTTCAATTCTTGCTTTGATTACTTGTTCATTGTCATCTTTGCGAGAAACCAATTCACCGCCACATTTTGGGCAACTGGTTAGGTCTTTGGTGGTTGGTAAATATGGAATAATTTCATCACATTTACTACAAATTCTACGCTTAGTTAAGCGATTAAAAGACTCCTCATCTGAAATAGCCACTTCGACAGATTGCACTTCATTTTCCCAACCATATTTCTCAAAAAATTTTTGAAATTCTTCGGCTTGTTCTACACTGCGAATAGCCCCGTCCAATACTACACCGACACCGGTTTCCAAATTTTTCTTAATTTCTTTGAAAGCCAAATCATATACTAACCAATCCGAAACCAATTTACCGGATTTCATTTCTTCCAATGCTTGTTTTTCTTTTTCGGTCACATTTTTGTCAGAAGCCAAAGCACGAAAAAGATCACCGGTGGAAATATGTTTGTATCCATATTTTTTGGCCAACAGTTTTGCTTGAGTTCCTTTTCCACTTCCCGGAGGACCGATAAATATTAAAATCTTTTTCATACTGTCTAAGGTTGGATTATTTTTTTAATTCTTTCTGCTTCACGTTCCACTACTTCGCCATCATACTCACCGGCGTGAGCAGTTACACCCTCGTAAACCGGTTGACGCTGATCCAAATGCAAATTAAAAATTATTTTATCTTTTTCATCCAAAATATACACATGAAAACGTGGATACCAGTCACCGTGCACCCGTTTTACATAACTCACCTCGCCATTTCTGGTTTTATGCTGGCCATAACCACAACGGCGGATGAATCTCTCGGGATCGCCAATTTTTTCACGTTCAAAAGTCAATTTCATACTTCGTAAGTTTACTAAAATTTTGGCTAAAAGTCAATCGGATAAGACAATTGACGCAAAACCCAAAAAAGAGTAAAATAATAGTAATTATGAAACGCTTTGAACTCACTTTCGCATTTCTACAAGTACCAATCGACTACTTGGCATTGGTTTTAGCCGGTTTCACCGCCTATTCTTTGCGTTTTGCCGGCTTTGTCACCGCTATCCGTCCGGTGATTTTTAATCTTTCTTGGCCAAAATATTGGCCAACTGTTTTTGTAGTCGCCGCCGTCTGGATTGTCATTTTTGCCTTTTCCGGTCTGTATTCTTCCAATCCCAATCGCAAACTCACCAATGAACTGAACCGCGTCTTTTTTGCTTGCGCCACCGGCTTTGCCGCCATTACTATTTTTGTCTTTTTCACTCTACAAAAATTTGATTCGCGCTTTTTGGTTTTAGCCGGTTGGATATTGTCAGTGATATACGTTTTTGCGACACACATTTTTATGCGTCTTTTAAAAATACTTTGTTACCGTCTGGGTATTGGTTTACGCCGCACGGTCATAATCGGCTCACAAAATATTGCCGAAACCATAACAGACACTTTGGAAGAAAAACCATACATGGGCTACAAAATCGTTGCCTGTCTCAAACATTTTGACGCGACAAAATTAGCCGAACTAAAAACACAACGCTTGGATGAAATAATTTTTACCGACCCCAAAGCCAACGAGAGCGATACGATGAGCGCTATTGATTTTGCCAATGAAAACCATATCACTTTCAAATATTCCGCCGATTTATTCGCAACCATTTCCTCCAATATGACCATGTCTACTATCGCCGGTGTGCCAATTGTTGAATTGCGCCGCACCCGTCTATCTGGTTGGGGCAGGATCTCCAAACGAATATTGGATATTATTGGCAGTATTATTTTGATGATTTTATTTTCCCCACTTTATCTTTTAGTCACGATTGTTATTTTATTGGAAACCGGTCGCCCGATTATTTATAAAAACGAACGTGTCGGACAAGAAGGTAAAAAATTCTTCACCTACAAATTTAGATCAATGTACCAAAAATATTGCACCGGCGCGCAATTTGAAAAACAAAATAGCAGAGCCCTCTCTTTCGAACAACAACTAATCAAAGAAAAAAGTGAAAAAAACGGCCCGGTATACAAAATTAAAAACGACCCACGCATCACACCATTTGGCCGTTTTATTCGTCGTTTCAGTTTGGATGAATTACCAAATTTCTTCAATGTTTTAAAGGGAGATATGAGTTTGGTTGGTCCACGCCCACACCAACCGCGTGAAGTAAACAAATACGAAAAATGGCACAAAACCCTATTTGCTATTCGCCCCGGGATCACCGGATTGGCGCAAATTTCCGGACGCAGTGATTTGAATTTTGACGAAGAAGCCCGCTTGGATATTTTCTATATCGAACATTGGAGTTTTTTTATTGACCTGATTATTTTAATCAAAACCCCTTTTGTCGTCTTAAAAAACAAAGGAGCTTGGTAAACTTATGCGCATTGCCCTGATACATGATTATCTTTCTCAAGATGGAGGGGCAGAAAGAGTATTAAAAGCCTTACACGAAATTTGGCCGTCAGCGCCAATTTTTGTTTTATTTCATGATCGAAAAAAAATAAATTATTTTGATAATGAAAAAATCCGAGAATCGTGGTTGGCCAAAATGCCATTTGTCGATAATATTTTTCAATGGTATCTGCCTTTCATGCCCATGGCTACTGAGCAACACGACCTGCGCAATTTTGATGTAGTTATTTCTTCGACCAGTATTTTTGCCAAAGGTATCATTACTTCACCGGATACTCTGCATATTTCTTATTGTCATACCCCACCACGTTTTCTTTGGGGTGATGGCAATAATTATTTATCAGATTTGAAAAGCAATTATTTCGTAAAATTAATTTTACCTCTGCTCAACCACCGTTTGCGTATGTGGGATCAAATGAGCACTCAACGAGTTGATCATTTTATTGCCAATTCTCAAACCGTTCAAAAGAGAATCAAAAAATATTACCGTCGCGATTCTGAAATTATTTTTCCACCGGTCGATACTCACCGTTTTCAAATTGCCAGTACATTGGGTGACTACTATGTCGCCGGTGGTCGTTTGGTTCCATACAAACGCTTGGATTTGGTTGTCAAAGTTTTTAACCGCTTACAATTACCATTGAAAATTTTTGGGATTGGACCGGAATATAAACATCTAAAAAGAATCGCCAAACCAAATGTTGAATTTTACGGAAAAATTTCTGAAAACGAAAAAGCGGTTTTGTTTAGTCGCGCGCTGGCTTTTATCCACCCCCAAAAAGAAGACTTCGGGATCACCCCTATCGAAGCGATGTCTGCTGGCCGGCCGGTTATCGCCTATGGTTATGGCGGTGCCACCGAAACTATCATACCCAACGAAACTGGTGTGTTTTTTTACGAACAAACTTGGGAATCATTGTTAAACAGCATATTGAATTTTGATCCATATCACTGGGATAGTGAAAAAATCCGTCTGCATACCCAAAAATTTTCTTGTGATAAGTTTAAAAATAATATCCAATCATTTACCAACGACCATTTCGCGCAATTCCAAAACAGTTTATAAACTCAATATGAACATTGGTGTAGATGTCAGATCGCTCATGACCAAAAATAAAACCGGCATCGGCGAATATGCGTTTGGATTATTAAACGCTATTTTAAAGACAGACACAACCAATAACTATTATTTATTTTCCAATGCTTCAAAAAAAACAGATCGGAATTTGTTGGCTTGGCAACAGCCAAATACACACCATATCCACACAAATTTTCCCAACAAACTTCTCAATCTTGCGCTAGCTTGCAAGCTCATAAACATAAACAAACTTCTGCCTGAAAAAATCGACTGTTGGTATTCTCCAAATATCAATTTTTTATCATTAAATAAAAACATCAAGCATATACTGACTATTCATGATATTTCTTTTGAATTATTTCCTGAATTTTATACTCTCAAACAACAATTGTGGCACAAAATTATCAATCCAAAAAAACAATGTGTGCGAGCCGATACTATCGTCGTACCATCTGAAAATACCAAACGGGATTTGATAGAATATTACCAAATAAACGAAAATAAAATCAAAGTAATTTATCCGGGAATATCACCAAATTTTGACCTAACCGATGCCAGATTGAAATTGCAAAAAACTATCGTTCAAAAAAAATACGACTTGCCGGAAAATTTTATTTTATTTTTAGGATCAATCGAACCGCGCAAAAATTTAATCGGTTTAATCAAAGCTTTTGAAAAATTACCAAAAGATTTAAGTGATAAATTTTATTTAATAATTGCCGGTGGCTCAGGCTGGAAAAATAAATCAATTTATGAAACCGCCGGTAAATCAAAATTGCGTGATCATATCAAATTTTTGGGGTACATCGCCGATACCGACAAACCGGCACTGTTTGCCCTTTCGAATCTTTTTGTTTTTCCAAGTTTTTATGAAGGCTTCGGATTTCCTGTTATTGAAGCTATGAAAATGGGCACGCCGGTCATCACCAGCAATCGGTCTTCCATGCCGGAAATAACCAACAACGCCACTTATTTAATCAATCCAAACAATGTATCAAATATCAGTAATGCTATAAAATCACTGCTTAAAAATAGCAAACTCTACGAAGAATATTTAAAAAGAGGCTTGGAATTAGCCTCTAAATATACTTGGGAAAATAGTGCCAAAGAACATCTGGCGATTATAAACAGTTAGTGGAAAAAACTTTTAATCAAATAAACAAAATAAGAAAAATTTAATACCGACAAAGCCACGATGGAAACCCAACCGACAATATTTAAAAACAAACCATTGCAATGATTCCCCATAATATCTTTGCGGTTTAACAGTCGCAACAAAAAGAAAAACAAAACTGGTAAAACAAAAGTATTTAGAGCTTGCGACGCGACCAATACCGGCACAATTGGAAAGTTTGGTATCAACACAATCAAAGCGGTAGAAAAAATACAAAACAAAAATATCTTATAAAAAGCCGACGACTCTTTGTAGCCGGCATTCACTTTTCCCTCCCATCCAAAAGCCTCGGTAATAGAATAAGCGGTCGCAATTGTTACAACACCTGCCCCAAGCATCGAAGCGTTGTACAACCCCCAAGCAAACAAATGCTTTGCCAAAGAACCGGCAAACGGCTCCAAAGCGCGTGCTGCATCCGCCGCATCGCTGATAGTAATTCCATTAACATACAATGTACCGGCAGTAGCTACTATAATAAAAAAAGCGACAAAATTTGTCCAAAAAGACCCGACATAAACATCCGCTCTGGCCAAATTCAAGTCTTGCGTTCGGACACCTTTTTCCGCAAAATATGATTGAATAAAAAACTGCCCCCAAATTGTTACTGTGGTACCAATTAAAGCAATCGCCATAAATAAAAAATCTTGAGTTGGAATCCACGATGGCACCACAATAGATTTCATTGCCGCCGACCAATCCGGATGAGTCATAAAACCAGCAAAAACATAGGCAAAATACAGTGCCGAAGAAGTAAGAAAAATTCTTTGAATATTTTTAAAATTTCCTGAAATAACCAGCCAACTAATCAACCCGGCCGAGCTCAAAACAAACAACCAATTTGGTATACCATAAATATTGGCCACGGCTGAAACACCGGAAAATTCAGCCAAAACATTGGCCCAGTTGGCAACAAAGCTCAATAAAATGATAAAAAAAGTCGCTTTGAATGGAAAATTTTCACGAATCAAAGCCGACAGTCCTTTGCCGGAAACAATTCCCAAACGAGCACCCATTTCTTGGGTAATGGCTAAAACAAAAGTTACCAAAAACAACACCCAAATCAGATGATAGCCAAATTGCGAGCCAGCCACAGAATAAGTCGCGATACCGCCAGCATCGTTATCGGCCGTACCGGCAATAATCCCCGGGCCAATCACGCTCGAAATTAACAAAATTCTTGGCCACAATCTTTTTATTCTTGAACCTTTGTTGTTGGTTTTTTCCATATTAAGCATTTGGTACTAAAGCTCGCATGACATCGTCCACGGCCACTACTCCCAAAAATTTATTATCACCATCAACTACCGCAACCGAATTCAGATCATATTTGGTCATCAGATGAGCTACACTTTTGATTGATTCTTTTGGATGCAGCACGGGCAAATGAATATTTTTCTTCATCACATCTTTCAAAATTTCTTTTGGATCAGAAATCAACAATTTTCTAAAAGAAATTACTCCTTTATACTTATTTTTTTCATCAATAACATAAATATAATTGACGGAACGAAAACTATCTGAAAGTTTGCGAATTTTTTCAATTGTTACAGCGACAGTATCGTCAGGCAAACCAGCTAGGTAATCAGTAACCATCAAACCACCGGCGGTATCGTCTTCATAGTTCAACAATTTCTTTACTTTTTTCATGCGATCTTGCTCCACATAGCCAAGCAGTTGTTTGGATTGATGGTGTGGGAGAGAATGAATCAAATCTACCAACTCATCTATAGACATACGTTCACTAATACGCGCCGCGTGTTCCGGGCTCAACCGAGAAATCAAAAGTTTTTGAATTTCAGGATCAATTTCTTCAAACACTCTAGCGGCCATATTTTTATCAAGAGACAAAACCAAATTACTGCCTTGTTTTACACTCAAATCCTCGATAATGTTGGCAATGTCGGCCGGATGAAGTCGGGTCAAATCTCTGGAAACACTGTCCAATTTTAATTCTCCTTTAACCGGTTGAACCTTGCGCCAATCTATCAAATTTACTTTAAAAAAACCTAGGAAATCTAGCCTCAACACACCCAAACGACGCAACAAACCACCAAAACTAATATCAATTCCAAGCACACACATTTTGCCTTCAAAATCACCAATACGCAGATCGTTGACCCGCACTACTCGCGCGCCCGCCACATCCACAATCTGTTGATCCATCACATCGCGATTCAAACGAATATATCCCTCCGGCTCATCTTCTAAAAAATTTATTTTGGAATAAAGTGTGCGCAACGAAACCTCTTCGCTACTAAAATTTTCAATGGCATCATAAGGAATGATCACTCTCTTTTTCTGATGGCGTTTTTTGATTATTACATACTCCAATGGAGAATAATCGCCCGCTTTTTCCTTGATTAATACATCCTCGAGACGGCCAATCACCACGTCGGCGCTGTCACTCACTTTGCTGTTTAATAAATGACTCAAATATGGCATATGAAATATTTAGACGGGTTTATTATATAGTAAAAAACTACTTTTGGCAATTTTCGGACATCTCTGATATACTATTTTAGAGTGAATTCTGTTAATTAATTTTAATTATTTTACGGCTGAAAAAGTATTGGTTAATTATTTTACGGTCGAGAGGATATCAATTTTCTTGCGCTCAGACTTGTAGCGAATTTGGAGTTTGACAGACAGCGGTTTTGGTTCTCGCTACTTCAAACAATTCGCGCGGCGAAAATTAATATCCTCTCGACCTAGATGTTCTTATTATAAATATAATATTATGCAAATTGGAATTGATGCCCGCATGTTTGGTTCTAGACAGGGTGGGTTGGGGCGATACATTGAACAATTGATTATTCATTTGGAAAAAATTGACACGGATAATACTTATGTAATTTTTTTGCGTAAAGAAAATTGGGGTGATTTTAATCCGGTAAATTCAAAATTTAAAAAAGTTTTGGCGGATATCGGATGGTATGGTTGGGAAGAACAATTACGATTTCCAAAAATTATACGAAAGGAAAAAATAGATTTAATGCATTTTCCACATTGGAATGTGCCAATTTTATATAACAAAAAATTTGTCGTTACTATCCATGATTTATTGTTGTTGCATTTTCCTACCAGACGCGCCAGCACTCTCGGGCCGGTGCTTTATTGGTTTAAAAATAAGATGTTCAGATTTGCTCTTAACCACGCGGTAAAAAAGGCTAAAACAATCATTACGGTCAGTGAATTTACCAAACAGGATATTGTGCAAACCATGAAAATTGATCCTGAAAAAATAGCCGTTATTTATCTATCGCCTCTTGAAAAAACCGTGGCTGAAATTCCATTTTCCTTATACAAAAAATATGACATCACCAAACCGTATTGGCTATATGTGGGGGTGGCTTATCCACACAAAAACCTGACCAAACTGATAGATGCTTGGGAAATTTTTTATCAACAACACGATCACAACTACCAACTGGTACTAACCGGAAAAAAGAATTATTTTTATCATCAGCTGGAAAAATATATTCAACAAAAAAATGTCAAGGATGTCGTTCTCACTGATTTTGTCCCCGATGCTGAATTGCCCGAGCTTTATCGTAACGCTTCTCTATATGTCTTTCCGACTCTTTATGAGGGCTTCGGTTTGCCTCCCCTAGAGGCCATGCAATACAATTTGCCAGTCATCGCTTCCAACCACACTTGTTTGCCGGAAATTTTGGAAGATGCCGCTGTCTATTTTGACCCAAAAGACCCCCAAGCAATCGCCGATACCGCCAACACGGTGATTAAAGATACTGAAATTCGCAAAAACTTAATCATTAAAGGACAAAAAATCCTGCAAAAATACTCTTGGAAGATTACCACCTCCAAAACTCTTCAAATTTATAATAAAGCCAAGTAAAAAGTGGATAACTACCATTTTTTTCAGATGCGCGTCAGCTTAAAAAGGTGTATAATATAGTAACTAAACATTCACCAAAATTTTTAAGATGACAAGAACAACAAAATTGTTCAACAAAAAAAGACCGCAACTTCGTCGTTGTGCTTTTTGCGATAAACCGGGACACAACAAATCCACTTGTGCTGATTATTTGAATTCCATTATCAATGTAAATTCTTCTCACACCTCGACCGCGCCAATCAAGTTTTTTGTACACCATGTTTCCAATTCACCGGTTGGTTCACCACATGTTGTTAATTTAAAACAGGACACCTCTCCAGCTTGGCACAGTGTAGCCACAATTGCCCCGGAAAAAAACCGTTCGATAGATTTTAATGCCGCTTATGAAAAAATAAAACAAGAAATACAATCATCAAAAACATTCGAGCCAAAAGACATCAACCAAAAAATATTTGCACCTTTATCTCAAACTGAACCAATCTCGATAACCACCTTACCGGCAAATTTGTCACCCAAAAAACCAAAAAACAGTGAACACCCAAAGTGGCCAGCACTCAAAACCTTCATCAAAGAAAATTTTTTCTTACAACGCCTAGCGGTCGCCACGGCTATTTTGATCATAATCATTATCGCTCCTAGCTCAGCCAGTAGTTATTACCAAGATGTAAAACTGACCAAAAATAAAATCACCGAAGACAGTACTGCGGGGTTTTTGTCACTGCAAAATTCCACCGCCGCACTGATGCAGGCTGATTTGCCAACTGCTCAAAATGCTATCGATGACGCCTTGAAAAGTTTTGGTTTGGCGGTTGAAACCATGCAAAACAAACATCAATTTTTACAAAAAATCGTTTCTGTTGTTCCGATATTAGACAGTGAAGTAAAAAGTCGTCAATCATTATTGCTAGCCGGCCAAAAAATCGCCCAGGGTAATACTTTTTTTCTCAAAGGCATCGCGGATAGTCAGGCCGACACCAGCAGTACTATCAGCACCAGACTGGGAATTTTTAACGACCATTTATCCGCTGCCATACCAAACTACAAATCAGCACTGGCTTATTTAGATACAGTCAATCCGGATTCATTACCATTGGAATACCAAGGACCATACAAAGAATTCAAGATCATCTTTACTGCCGTTCTGCATGATCTCCAAAATTTATCCGATTTAAACGGTGCCATAAAAGAAATTTTTGGCACTCAGGGTCAACGACGTTATTTGTTGGCCTTCCAAAATCCAAGTGAATTGCGTCCTACCGGTGGATTTATAGGAAGTATTGCCATAATGGATGTCAAAGATGGAAAAGTCATAAATTTGGACGTTCCTGCCGGTGGTAGCTATGATTTACAAGGGCAGTTGGATCAATTTTTAGAACCACCTACCCCATTGTTGCTATCCAACAAACGCTGGGAATTCCAAGACTCAAATTGGTTCCCGAATTTTCCAGCTAGTGCTCAAAAAATGATGTGGTTTTATCGTCATAGTCGCAAAGTTACAGTTGATGGTGTGATTGCTATCAATGCCGAAGTGCTCGAAAGATTACTGGCCATCACCGGACCAATTACTGACGACAAACGTGGTCTTACACTTTCTTCCGACAATGCTCTCAAAACAATTCAGCAAGTAGTCGAGGAGGGTCCAGAAAAAAAGGACCACAAACCAAAACAAATTCTTTCAGATTTGGCGCCTCAATTTATCGACCATTTTAAAAACAGTCAACCAAAAGATCTGATTCCACTGATTATCAACTTACAAGAAGCTTTGTCCAAAAAAGAAGTACAGGCATATTTTACCGACCAAACCGCTCAATCGGCAGTAGATCAGCTAGGTTGGAGTGGAAAAATTTTAGATACCAATGATCACCAAGATTATCTAGCTGTATTCAACACCAACATCCAAGGTCAAAAAAGTGATGATAAAATAAAACAAACCATCAGTCACCAAGCTATCGTGCAAAACGATGGTACTATTACTGATACCGTCGTTATTTCCCGCACTCATACCGGCAATGCTGAAGAAAAATTATATGGTGCCGCCAATATCGACTATATTCGTTTGTATGTTCCGAAAAACAGTGAATTAATTTCTGCCAGTGGTTTCACTTGGCCGGAAGAAAACAGTTTCAAGGTACCGGATAAAACATACAAAATAGACGAATTTTTAAAACAAACAGAAAAAGAAATAAAAATAGACGAGCGTACCGGCACCAGAATAACCGAAGAATTTGACAAAACTGCGTTTGGTAATTGGGTGATTACCGAACCAGGACAAACCAGTCAAATTGAATTTACTTATAAATTGCCTTTTACGCTTACCGACATCAGTCAAACCAACAACAGTTCTTGGCAAAAAATAATCGACTCCAAACAAGCGCAACGTTATCAATTGGTAGTACAAAAACAATCCGGTATCAACAGTTCGTTTGAAAGCCAAATAATTTTCCCAGCTGACTGGAAACCAAACTACCAAGAGGGCGAAGGAATTGAATTGGCAAAAAATGGCGCTAGCATTCCCCCACTCACCTTAGACACTGATCGTATCTGGGGTCTGGTAATGGAAAAATAAAATAAAAAAATAATTATATATTTATGGAAAACTCAACACCAAAAAAACCTCGACGTCGCGTGACAAAGCTCAGTTCACCCAAAGAAGAAAGCTTCGCTGAACAAAAAATCGAACGTCAGTTGACCAACATATACAAAGATGACACCGGCCACATGCCAGATATGCGCAAAATAAAAAAGGCTAAAACAGGATCGTTTGTTGGTGGTTTATTCAAGTTTTTATTTTCAATAGCCATTTTAGCCGCCTTGGCCTGGGCCGGATTTTTCTTTTTACCAATGGCCAATAAATTTTCTGATGCTCAGTTGGATCTAAAAATAGTCGGTCCGGAAAATTTCACTATTGGCGCTACCACCACCTACCAAATTATTTTCAAAAACAATCAAAGCGTCACACTCAACAAAGTTAATTTAACCGCCAATTACCCATCCGGTTTTGTATATTCACAAAGTTCGTTGGAACCAAAAAATATCGGTAAAAATGAATGGGATATTGGAAGTTTAAAACCAAATGAAGAAAAAACTTTACAAATCACCGGCAATTTATTTGGATCATTGGGAGATGCGCAATCTTGGCGGGTATTGTTCAACTATACTCCGGAAAATTTCAAATCAGAAATGCAAAAAATAGCTACACTCAATGTAAACCCTACACAAGCGCCCATCATTATTTCACTCACCGGCATAGATAAAATTGCCCTAGGCACACCGACCAACTACACTATTACCGTTGAGAGCAAAGATAACTTGGTAGGAAAAAATTTAGAAATCGTTCCGGTTTTCCCTGCCAGCTTTTCTATTTCATCTTCATCCATTCCGCTGGAAAAAAATATCTGGAAACTCAAACCGTCCACCTCCACAGAAAATATTTCTAAATATACTATCAATTTTATCGGCAAATTTTCTTTAACCGATGAAAATACCGTACCACTAAAAGTACAAGTAAAATTAGCGAACTCCAATAAAGACAGCTATCTCCTCTCAGAAGCTACCCTCAATACCGAAATTATAAAAAATGCGATAACAATCAACGTGGCTATCAACGGCTCGCTTACCGACATGGAATCCAAACCGGGTGACATCTTAAATTTTACAGTTTTAGTAAAAAATTCCGGTAAAGAAAATATCGACAAAGCTCAAATAAAACTTACTGTCGATTCGCCATCCTATAAAAAACAAAGTGTTTTGGGTTGGGCTGATATAGCCGATAAAAATGATGGTGATATTACCGGATCGCAAGTAGCTGAACAAATTCGTCGTGCCAACCTAGCTTGGAACGGTAGTAAATTAACTGGTTTAAGTAAAATCAAAGCCGGCGATGAAGTTTCTCTGGACTTTCAGTTGCCTATCAAAAATAGTGACGCCGCTCCTTGGAATAGTATCGAAAATAATCAAATTAAAATAACCGCCGAATTGACTTTTAACGACTCCACCAAAACTACCCAAACGATTAGCGGTAACCCAATAAACATCACTCTCAATTCAGATCTGTCCATCCAAGTAAAAAATGAAATCAGTAGCAACAGCCAAGAAAAAGAACAACACAATATTACTTGGGTACTAAACAACACTTACCACCCACTCAAAAACATGACACTCTCCGCTGATGTTTTTGGTGACATAATTTGGCAAGGACCTTCTTCCACATCAGCCGGCACTGTGACCTTTGATCCAAAAACCAAACATCTGGTCTGGATCATACCGGAGATGACTGAAAATACCGATGTGCTGGATCTGCCATTTACAGTTGTTATCAACAAAAAAGACCCGACTCAAAATACTTTGGTCTCAAAAATCCATATTGTCGCTGACGATACTATCAGCGGAAAGAAGCTGGAAATGTTAGGTGACGAGATACCTCTCAACAATTAATTTCGCGCCATCAAAATCTTCCAACGGTATCCATACGATTCGTTTATCGCGCTTAAACCAAGTCTCTTGTCGTTTGGCATATCGACGGGTATCTCTCTTGAACCGTTCGACTGCATCTGCTAACGACATCTCCCCTCGCAAATAACTTCCAATTTGTTTGTAGCCAATACTACTCATGCTTGGCAAATCCCAAGAATATTTTTTGGCCAATTTTTTAGTTTCTTCCACCAGACCGGATTGCATTTGTTGATCAATACGACTATTAATATTTTGATAGAGTTTTTCCCGGTCACATTTTATACCAATTTGCAAAACATCATAAAGTGGCGCAGATTTGGTAGTTTGCGCAACAAAAGATTCACCACTGCTAATGGCCACTTCCAAGGCACGAATTACTCGACGACGATTTTTTAAATCAATTTTTTTAGCGGTTGCCTGATCAATATTTTTTAACAATTTGACCAACTCGTCCAAAGTTTTCTTATCAAAACTTTTACGCAACTTAATATTTGGCTTTACTTTTGGGATATCCAAATTATCCACCAACGACCAAATATATAATCCGGTACCACCAACCACTATCGGTAATTTACCACGAGATAAAATATCGGCAATTACCAAACTTGCCCGTTCTTTAAAATCAGACAAGGTGAATCGCTCATTTGGCTTGACGATATTCATCAAATGATGCGTGATTCCTTGAAAAACATATTCGCCCTTTTTGCACCCTACATCTTTGTGTGGTTTGGCGGTAGCGACATCCATTTCTTTGTAAACTTGCCTAGAATCGGCATTGATAATTTCACCGTTAAATTCCCGCGCCAAAACAACACCAAGATTGGTTTTTCCGCTCGCCGTAGGACCTAAAATAACAACAATTTTGGGGATTTTTGACATAACCACATCATAACACTCCTTTACACCCTATCTTTAATTTCCTGTTGAATTTTGGCAATAAATTCAGCCTTGCTCATTTTAATCTGATCTTTCTGCCCACGCACACGAATCATCCAATCTTCACCAGCAAGCTCTTTGTCTCCCACCACAATGATGTATGACACTTGTCTACTGGCCGCTTTACGCACTCGGTTGCCCAAAGTTTCGTTGGCACTATCACTCTCCACCCGTATGTTCAAATCAAATAGCTCCTGTTCTATCTTTTTTGCCCCTTCAGCGTGCTTGTCAGTCACCGGCACCAACACTATTTGAGTTGGACACAACCATACTGGCCAACGACCACCGTAATGCTCTATCAAAAAGGCGGTAAAGCGTTCGTGAGTAGAAAGTGGTGCGCGATGAATAACAAACACTTCGTTATTATCTTGTCCAGTTTCATCCACATAATTTAAACCGAATTTTTGTTTTGCGGCAAAATCCAATTGCACAGTGGACATGGTTTCTTCTCTCCCGACAATAGACTTAAACATCACATCCACTTTTGGACCGTAAAAAGCCGCTTCATCTTCCGCTTCCACAAAAGGTACTTCCATTTCTTGTAAAACCTCACGAATTATCCCTTCTGAATATTCCCAATTGGTTGGCTCGTTGATGTATTTTTCCAAATGATCAGGACTCCATTTGGAAAGTCTAAACCAATAATTTTCCAAGCCAAATATTTTAAAATATTTAATCATCAAATCTATCACACTCTTGAATTCATTTTTTATTTGATCTTTTCGGCAATAAATATGAGCGTCATTCATGGCCATGCAACGCACCCGCAACAAACCAGCCAAAGTTCCAGACAACTCATTGCGATAACATTCGCCATATTCGGCAATACGCAAAGGCAGATCGCGATAACTATGTTTGTTGTGATTAAAAATAGTATGATGGTGCGGACAATTCATCGCTTTGAGATAATAAGTACCATCATCCATTTCCATAGCCGGATACATACTATCTTTGTAATATGGCAAGTGCCCGGAAGTCAAATATAGTTCTTCTTTGGCCAAATGAGGTGTACGCACACGCACATAACCAGCCGCACGTTCAAAATCTGTAGCCAATTTTTCTATTTCATTACGAATTATCGTGCCGTTTGGCAACCACATTACCAAACCTTTACCAACTTTATCATCAAAGAAAAACAGATCTTGCTCAGCGCCTATTTTACGATGGTCACGCTTTTCAGCTTCTTCCAACATTTTTAAATACTCCTCCCATTCAGCTGGGGTGGCAAAACAAACCCCATAAATACGAGTCAGTTGTGGATTTTCACTTTTTCCGCGCCAATAAGCACCAGCCAATTTAGTAAGTTTAAACACACCAATTTCACTAGTATTTTTTAGATGTGGACCACGACACAAATCCACAAACTCACCGGTAGTATATATGGATACTGAATCCACTGTTTCTTTTTTTTCTTCACTATGTACTTTAGTTGTACCTTTTTCTTTTATATCGTGTAATAGTTCTACTTTATAATTTTGTTTCAAATCATCAAACAATTTTATCGCCTCATCGATCGGCAACTCTTGGCGTTCATATTTTAATTTCCCTTTGGCCAATTCGCGAGCGCAATTTTCGATTTTTTGCAAATCCCCATCATTAATCGCGGTACCAAAATCAATATCATAATAAAAACCATTTTCTACGGTTGGACCCACTCCAAACTTCGCTTGGGGGTACATTTTTTGTACCGCCGCTGCTACCAAATGCGCGCAACTATGACGCATGATTTCCAATTGTTCTTTATCCATATAAACATTTTTTAATTATTTTAAATAAAAAACCGATATCTAAGCAAAGATATCGATTGTATAGTAAATTAAAGTCCGAAATAAGTCAAATTATTATTTTACGTTCTTTACTATCACCTTTATCTTGTCTGGTACGCTTGGCGCTTTACTAATCCATGATGGCGAAAACTTTACTTCCACACCAGCCACATGATTGAGCTCAAACACATATCTTTCGATATCATCTTTGTTTTTGTCCATAAAATATTGTGGTGATAGTTTTTCGGCATTGGCATCCAATGTGACTAACACATCTTGAGCAACAGACAACTGAGCGGTTTTGTTGGCCGAATCATATGAGGCCACGCTTACTTTTGGATCATTGGTGACAGTCAAAACTTTTTCTAAGGTATTATCCACTTTTGATGAAATTACTTTGGACACAACATCATTTAGAGCGGTTTTGTCATAAGAAATTATTACTACTGTGCTAGTGCCACTCAAATTGAATCCGTCCACTTCTTCACCGACTTTTTTATCAGATATTGGGCTTGCTCCAGTCACCGTGACTACTTTTTTTATATTTTCATCTACCGAAATTGTACCATATTGTTCTTTGATTTTTTCTTCAAAATCTTTACTGGCCGCTTTTACATCATCCTCAGTCAAAATGCCCACTTTGCGAACACCGGTATCCATTGGTTTCAGACTCTCGGCATAAACCACTTTTTGTTTGTCGGCATCCAAACCTGGGATAATAAATTTACTCGGTCCAATATCGCTTTCAGCCCCAGCTTTGTCAGCATAAACTGTGGCGACAATTTGACCGTTGGCTGGGACGGAAACTTTGTCAGATAATCTAAACAAAATTCCTTTTTCAGTCTGCAGTCTGGTAGTTTTAACCAAAACTTGCGGTTCGTTGGTTTTGTTATAAATAGTTACTTCACCACCAGCCAAACCCTCGATAGTTTTCGAACCGGTTGGAAAATATTTTTGTGAAAAATTTACTACCGATGAAGAAACCGTACCAACAATAGTGTTGACGTCAGGAGATCCTCCACCAGCATTCAAACCCACGGTCAAATTGACACTTCTAGTATCTTCTTTGGCCAAAATAGTAATCGTAGCTTTTTTTGAGGTTACAAAAACTACCACCGCCAACAAGACAACAGTTATAATTAAAAAGGACAAAGCAATCGTGCGATAAAAATTGACTGATGGCTCAGAAAATTGAGCGCGAGTTTCTGTATGGCGAACACGCATAATAAAATTCTTTAAAGTAAATTTATTATATCACAAAATTGATTTTTGTTCTACTCAGTCACACGGAAAATCTCATCCAATGAAGTAATCTTGTCCAAAGCTTTCAACAAACCATCCTGAGCCATGGTGGTCATACCACCTTTTACCGCTAATTCTTGAATTTTATATTCCGAAACCTCAGTACTCAAAATTATTTGCTCAATTTCTTTGGTCATGGTGAAAATTTCATAAATACCAACACGTCCTTTGTATCCCAAACCACTACATTTTTCACAACCCTTGCCTTTGTAAAAATGCAAATTGTTCATGTCCACATTTTTCTTTTCTGCTTCCGGTAGTTCCGATAATATTTTTTTAGCGCGTTCCAATTTTTCAGCCGTTGCTGTATCTTCTTCTTTGCAAAATTCACAAATACGACGCACCAAACGCTGGCCAATCACCGCATTTAGCGCCGGTGCCAACAAAAATGGCTTAACCCCCATCGAAAGAAAACGTGGGATCACACCAGACGCACTATTGGTATGAATAGTAGACAACATCAAATGACCGGTAAGAGCGGCCTGAATAGCGATTTCAGCACTCTCCAAATCACGGATTTCACCAACCATACAAATATCCGGATCTTGGCGCAAAATACTTCGCAATCCTTTGGCAAAAGTATAATCCTTGGAAATATCCACCTGACTCTGGTTGATACCTTCCATTTTGATTTCAATTGGATCCTCCAAAGTAATGATTTTTACACCCGGCTTGTTTAAAGTTCGCAAAATACCATACAAAGTAGTGGTTTTACCGGAACCGGTCGGACCGGTCGTAATAATCATGCCATTTGGTCTTTCCACCTCTCGCTTGAGACGGTTGAAGGCATCACCACGCAAGCCGAGTTCATCAAAGGTCACCCCTTTACTTCCACTGTGCAAGATACGCATCACCACACTCTCACCGTGAATAGTCGGCATTGTCGAAACACGAACATCCAAATTGCCGGATCCCAAAGCCAAAGTCACACGACCGTCTTGAGGTTTGTCATTTATATTTATTTTTAAAGCCGATAATAATTTTATACGCGACACAAATCGCTTCCACTGTTCCTTTGGCAAAGTCGCCACGTCATGCAAAATACCATCAATACGATAACGCACCGCGATACCATTTTCTTCCGCTTCCACATGAATATCTGATGAATTTATTTTTAAAGCGGCGGCGATCATCAAACTCAAAATATCTGTCACCGAAACATTTAAAAACTTTTCTTGCAAACTTTGTAAATTATCAATTTTTTCTCCGAATTTATTTAGTTCCTCATCGGTAATATTTATATCTTTGGTAATTGCTTTTACAATTGGTAAATTTGCATATAATTTTACCACGTGATCAAAACTATTTTTGGAAATCAAATGCAAAACCACTTTGGCGTGATGACGCTCACCAAGTTGATACAAAAAATCATCGAGGTCTTTGTTTGGCTCAATACAACCCACACGAATTTCCTCGGGTGTAGAATAAAAACAAACTATTCCTTTTTCTTTTACCAGCTCCTCCGGAATCATACGCAAAGATTCGGAAGCTACCGGAAAAGCGCTCAAATCAATATATGACAACCCAAGCGATTGAGCATTGGCTCGCACTGTTTCCTCTTTTTCTTTAATACCGATTTTTTTCATCTGTTGATCAAATTTCTCGGTAGAATTACCATTCGTCGGTTTGCTAGAAACCTTACCGACCGGAGCACTACCAGTCACAGGTTTTTTGGGTAACAAATTACTAATTGATGGAAAATCTGAAGGCATAATTAAGTTCTTCTAAAAAGATGTTGAAAAAAATGAATAACTCTACTGACCACTCCTTCATGATGCATTTTCATAAATAAATACATCCAAGAACAAGTCACAAAAGCATTGAAAATGCCGGCTAAAACCAACACTAAAGCAATATACAAAACTACTCCGGAATAAATTCCAAAACCAATTAAAAAATTCATACCGCTTAATCCAGCAATAAGCCACATCACCAACGACGGCAGAAAAGCGACAAACGAACCATAAATAATCACTCCCAATAAAATAGCGCTGAGCAACATCAACACCACTCCCAATTCGAAAGAAACCAACACATGATCCAAAAATAAACTCCAACCTTTTTGAACAGATTTGACCAAACTTTTCTTTTCAAACATCAAATATCCGCTGCTAAAAATCGAAACCGCTTCAATCAATAAAATAAAACACAAGGCCACAGTCGCGGAAAATATCAACCACAAACTCCCAGACAATGTATTGCCCTGAACTAATCTAGAAGCCACTACAGAAAATAAACAAATAAAAATCATCTGCAAACCTCTACCAACTATGGAAATTGCCAAGAGTGGAAAAAATCTTTGCACGCCTTTGTTCCAAGCATCAGACAACGGCATGATACTTTCTTTTTTATACCAATGAATAGCGTATGCGATGATCGCCCCTCTGGCACTAACCGATACAAAAACTATTACCATTATTAAAAGTAAAATAATTCCGAGCAACCAAAGCGCCAACAAAACCACCGACACCCGATGCCAATTTAAACTGTTGATAAAATCGAAAAATAAACTAAAATCATAAGGCCTAAAACCTTCGTTGGTAGTTTTGTATAACATCCCCACAAAATCACTCAACCCCATCTGTCCAATCAACGCTGACAATAATCCAAAAATCCACAAAGATTTTTTTTGCGCTACCAATTGCCAAGAACGAGAGAGCGCTTGACGAAAAGTTGGTTCGTGCATAGATACAAATAACAATTGGCAATTAAACTTGCCTGACTAAATATATTATAGCACATTTCTGAAAAACAAAAAATACCGGCTACAACAACCTTTTCGCTTTTTTTGCCCGCGAGGGCAAAAGGATGAGCCTCGGGCTCATAACCCGCTCAAAGGTAATTGTAGCCGGTATTTTTTAATATTATTCTACGGTAGGGCGTGGTCCTAAAATTCTCAGGATGTCTTCTTGTTCGATTGTTTCTTTTTCCATCAGCTCTTGCACCAACAAATCCATTTTTTCACGATTGGCCACCACGATTGTGTTGGCGCGTTTTTCAGCATTTTCCACCAATACTTTAATTTCTTTGTCTATTTCTTCAGCGGTTTTATCGCTATAATCGCGCTGTTCGTGGATTTCTTTGCCTAAGAAAATCATTTCCTCATGCTCTCCAAAAGTACGTGGGCCGAGTTTTTCACTCATACCATAACGAGTCACCATATCTTTGGCGGTTTTGGTAGCGTTGCGCAAATCCGAGCTTGGACCGGTCGACAACATATCATCACCAAAAATTAATTTTTCCACTGCATAACCACCAAACATCATAGCCAAATCATCTCGAAACTGAGCAAGTGTGCGATAGTGTTTGTCTTCGGTTGGCATATGCAAAGTATAACCACCGGCTTGTCCTCGAGAAATTACTGACACCTTGCGAATTGGATCACAGTGCGACAAAAAATGCCCTACCACCGCATGCCCCGCTTCATGATAAGCAGTCATTTTCTTTTCTTGTGTACTGATAATTCGATTTTTTCTTTCCGGGCCAAGTAATACTTTTTCAATACTTTCCAAAACTTCACTCTCTCCAATAATTTTTTTACCACGACGCACAGTCAAAATAGCCGCTTCATTCAACAGATTGGCTAAATCCGCTCCGGAAAATCCGGGGGTGCGTTGAGCCAACTTGTTTAGAGAAACAGTACTATCTATCGGTTTGCCTTTGGCATGAACTGTCAAAATTTCTTCACGATCTTTGATGTCCGGTAAATCGATAACCACACGACGATCAAAACGACCTGGGCGCAACAAAGCTGGATCCAAAACATCCGGGCGATTGGTGGCCGCCATTACGATTACTCCCAAATTGGCTTCAAAACCATCCATCTCCACCAAAATTTGATTCAAAGTTTGTTCGCGTTCATCATGACCACCACCCATACCGGTACCACGACGTCGTCCAACCGCATCGATTTCATCAATAAACACAATCGCCGGAGCGGCTTTTTTTGCTTTGGCAAACAAATCACGCACACGACTGGCACCAACACCCACAAACATTTCCACAAATTCTGAACCGCTCATGTGAAAAAATTGCACCCCCGCTTCACCCGCAACTGCTTTGGCCAACAAAGTTTTACCAGTACCCGGAGCACCCATCAACAATACACCTTTGGGAATTTTGGCACCCATGTCGGCAAACTTTTTTGGGTCTTTCAAAAAATCTACGATTTCTTCCAGCTCTTCTTTGGCTTCTTTTGCACCCGCAACATCCGCAAAAGTTTTTTTATCTTTATTATCTGCCCCTACTTGGCGAGGATTACTCTGACCAAATCCCATCGCTTTGTTGTTGGCACCTTGTACCCCTCTAGTCATGAAATATAAAAATGCCATAATAATAACCAATGGGATAATCACCGGCAAAAGATTCACCAACCAAAATTTCCAACCACTTTCGTCTTTAATTTCCACCGCGATACTATTGCGGGCGGTATCCGACACGCCGTAGTTTTTCATAATATCACCAAACGATTCACCTGTTTCTTTTTTTACTTCTTGATGTTTGGCGGTAGCATCTTTCAATTCTACATCAATAGTATCTCCACTCACGGAAACTTTTTTCACCTGACCGGCATTGATTTCTTGAATCAACCAGCCGATATCTACTTTGTCCGGTTTTTGGCTTGCATTGGATCGAGTTAACCCCAACACACCCGCCACCACCAACAGCACCAAAAACACAGCTATAAAATTTTTCAAAAAGTTTTTCATATATATTGCTTAATAATATAGTAATAATACTACCCTATTTCAATAACAAAATCAAGGCACTAAACAAAAAATCACCACCGTAGTGATGAGTTTTTGAGGTGCCCCGAGTAATTCCTTATATCCTTTCATTTTATACAACATTCGTGTTCGCTTGGTGGCGAGCTCCGGATTTTCTATTTCTTGCACTCGTTCGTAACCCACCTTTGCCAACCAACGTTTGAATGGCTCGGCTTTGGGGGATGGGATTGATTGGATGATACGAAAAATTCCTTCTGTGTTGGCACAGTCAGTTTCATACTTTTTGCCATCAGAAGATTCTAATTTCAGTTGTCGACAAATTGTTGATAACTCAATTTTATCCTCACTTTTTACACGAACTTTCATACGATACCAATAATCATTTGGGTTTGAACTGTCCGTAAGCGCTTCTACTACATCAGTTACCGAAAACCACCACTCGCCTTGAAACAAAGTTTTCCTAATTTCCTTACCTTTAAAAATCGCAATCTGTGTATTTTTTATTATATTATCTATTTGTTGCATAAATTTTTAATTAATAAAAAATAATTTACACAATATATTTTACTCTTTTTTCACCTCATCGTCAAAATAAAAAAACCGCCCAATTACGGACGGTTTTTAAAATTTTGTATATTTTATTCTGCCTTAACTTCTTCCTTTTTTTCTTCTTTCACTTCCTCTTTTTTCGCCTCATCTTTTTTATCTTCTTTCTTCAATTTCCCTTTTACCCCGGCTACTTTCAAGCCCAAACGATGTTCGGCAGGCTCTACTGATACCACTTCAAACTCCAATTCTTGTCCGAGTTTGAATTTGTCGTGAATATTGGAAATTGGATCATCGGAAAGTTCAGAAATATGAGCCAAACCGTGAATTTCTTTGTCTAGGGCAATCATCAAACCAAATGGTTCTACTTTGATAATTTTACCGGTCACTTTATCGCCCATTTTGTATTTTTCCTTTACTTTTTTCCAAGGATCATCCACCAAACGTTTGATAGACAAATAAATCTTGGAATGATCAAGCTGGATAATTTGAGCTTTGACCTGATCACCAACTTTCAAAACATCTTTTGGGTGATCAATTCTCTGCCAAGCGATTTCAGAAATATGAATCAAGCCTTCCAGACCATCACCAAATTTCACAAAAGCGCCAAATGAAGTCAAAGCGGAAATTTCACCGGATACCACATCGCCAATCTTGTATGTTTCAAGTACGGCTTTTTGAGAATCTTCCCAAACTGCACGCTCGGAAACAATCAATTTTTCTTCTTTTTCATCAACATCGATAACTTTCACTTCGAATTCTTTGCCTTGCATTTCACGCAATTTATCCAAAATACGATTCTTGTCACCACCGGTAACTCGTGGATAATTGTCAGGAGAGAGCTGAGAAACTGGCATAAAACCAGACAAAGCATCTACACGCATCATCAAACCACCTTTGTTGGCGGATACAACTTTGGCTTTCAAAGTCAAACCGTCTTTCATCCATTTTTTCATACTATCCCAAGCACGCTGATAACCGGCAATGCGGAAGGAAAGCTCCATTTCGCCATTTTCATTTTCCAAATCCACTACCGTGGCCTCAGCCGAATCACCAACCTTTAGGCCGGCATATTCACGTGATTCCACAAATAATTCGCGACCACGGACAACACCGGTGGTCACCCCTTCGACATCCAAACGAACCTCACCACGATCGACGGAGATTACTTTACCTTTGATAACTTCCCCAACCTTAGGGACGTTTATAGCCATACCAGCCAACAGAGTTTTGAAATCTTGTTTGACGGTATTTTTGACAGCATCTGTCATAAAACAAAAAAAATCTTTTTATCCCTTTTGATCCTAGTCAAAATGGGTGTCCACCTCTAAACTGGGCGAACTTGGATATTTAATTGATGAAGCTATAATAACCTATTTTCAAGGATTTGTCAATACTCATGTTTATACACTATTTACCCTATTTTTCTACTTGCCACCCCTACCATATTATGATATAATTTCAACAGTTTTATTTGACTTAATTTTTCAGATTTTTTAGATAAAAATATGCACATTTCATGGCTTGGACAAACTTGCGTCCGTCTGCAAACCAAAAATCTCGACGAAGATATCACGGTGATTATTGATGGCTACAAACCCACCACTGGTGAATTTCCTCGTAGTTTCAGCCCTCAAATCGCCTTGTATTCTCACGGTGAAGACGACGCCACCACTCTTTCTCAAGAACCATTTATTATTTCCACTTCCGGCGAATGTGAAGTCAAAGGTGTGATGTGTTATAGCTACCCTTGTGGAGATGGCCAAGTTTTTAAAATCAATGCCGAAAATTTAAACCTGGTACATTTAGGAAAAATCACCAAAAAATTAGACGCTGAATATATTGAAAAACTGGGCACACCGGATATTTTGTTTGTGCCAGTCGGTGATGGTGGCAACTATCTATCCCCGGAAGATGCGGCGGATATGGTGACGGCTATGGAACCACGTATTGTGATTCCAATCGCCTACCAGTGTGATAGCGATCCCAAAGCCGGCACCTTGAGCAGTTTTATCAAAGTGCTTGGTCTCAAACCGGATATCACTGATAAAAAAATTATTATAAAAAAGAAAGATCTGCCAACTGAAGAAACAAAACTAATGGTGTTAGAAAAAAATTACTAATATATGCCGACCAAAAAAGGGGGTAAAAAAAATATTCGCGAACAATTTATAAACGAACAACTGACCAAAGAAAAAAAATTGTCTATCTGGCTTTGGGTCGGGGTTGGCGGATTGGGCGTGTTGATAGTATTTTTTTGGGGATATTCATTGTGGTCAAATATATCCAGTATAAATTGGAAAAAAACTGAAGAAAGTAAAATTTTAAAACAATCCAGTAGCGATTGGGATCAAGTATTACAAACTACGAGAGAAAATGAATTACAAAACCAGCTGACAAAATTACAACTAAAAGAATTATTAAACAACGTTTTAAAACAACAGATAAAAAATATTTCTACCAGTACGACTAGCACGATCGATATCACCACCTCCACTATTATTTCTATCACTACTAAAACAACTAGCACTAAAAGATAATTATGCAAAACAAACTTGAACTACCAAAAGGAGGAGACATCGGAAAAATCACTCAGACTTCTATCGTCAGTGAAATGAAAAATTCATACTTGGAATATGCCATGAGTGTGATCATTTCACGCGCTCTGCCAGATGTTCGCGACGGACTCAAACCGGTGCATCGTCGTATTCTTTACGCCATGTGGAATATTGGTCTGCGACATACCGGTAAATTCCGCAAATCCGCCCACGTAGTCGGTGAGGTGATGGCCAAATACCATCCGCACGGTGACTCTTCCATATATGAGGCAATGGTGCGTATGGCACAGGAGTTTTCCATGCGTCATCAGTTGGTGGATGGCCAGGGAAATTTCGGCTGTTTTACCATAGACACTAAAGTAAAACTGACGGACGGTCGTTCTTTGAGTTTCGGTGATTTAATAAAAGAATTTGAGCAGGGCAAAAAAAATTATACCTACACTGTTAATAGTGCCGGTTTGATTTCTATTGCTGAAATTAAACACCCTAGATTGACAAGACAAAATGCTGAGCTCGTAAAAATAACTTTGGACAACGACGAAGAAATAAGATGCACACCAAATCATTTGTTTATGTTACGTGATGGTAGTTATAAGGAAGCGCAATATTTACAAGCCGAAACATCGTTGATGCCTATTTATGAAAAAATTTCCGAAACTACTGATCGGTTAAATCGTCAAGGTTATTCATTAATATTACAAAATAAAACAAAAGAGTGGATCCCTGCACATCATTTGGCAGATAACTATAACTTGACCAATAAAAAATATCAAAAGGCTGATGGACGAGTACGCCACCATGTCAATTTTGATAAAACAAATAACAATCCAGAGAACATTACCCGCATGCACTGGGGTGAACATTGGAAAATTCATTCTGACAATGTCAGCTTAAAACATCAAGACGAATCTTACAGACAAAAAATTGCACAAGGCCGTAAAGAATTTTGGTCAAAACCAGAAAACCGTGCGAAGACTGCCGAAAGAATGAAATCACGAAATTTGATCAACTGGCAAAATCCGGAATACAAAGAAAAGATGAAACAAACTTTGAGCAGAGTAAACAAAGAACATATTCAAGCACACCCGGAAAAAAGAGTTGAACTAAGTAAACGTGCTACCACAACCCTGACACGACTGTGGAAGTTGCCGGAATACAAACAATTATTCCATGATAAAATCGCCGCCTCCAACAAAAAACGCTTGACCAACAATACCGGAAAAAAGAAATTTTTAACTATCTGCAAAGAAACATTCGGCAGATACCAAAAATTAAACCAAGAGTTGTATGAACAGGTGAGAAAAATAGTTTATCCATATGGAGCATCCACCACTTGGGATACAGGTTTCAAAAAATACTATACTGAAAATTTAGAATGCGTTTTGCAGGATATTACCAAAAATCACAAAGTGAAAAGTGTGGAAAAAATAAATACACGCGAGGATGTGTTTGATTTGACAATAGATAATACTCACAATTTTGCGCTTGCCTCCGGTGTATTTGTCCATAACTCAATGGATGGGGATTCTGCGGCTGCTATGCGCTATACCGAGGCCCGTTTACGCGCGATTGCCGAGGAAATGCTTTTTGATATTGAAAAAAATACTGTCAATTTCAATGCCACCTACGACGGCTCACACAATGAACCGATGGTATTACCGGCCAAACTACCAAACCTACTTCTAAACGGCACGATGGGTATCGCCGTTGGTATGGCGACTTCTATTCCTCCGCACAATCTTTCTGAACTTTGCGGTGGTATTATCAAACTGATCGAAGAACCTCAAACTACTGTGGAAGAATTGGCCGAAATTATCAAAGGCCCGGACTTCCCAACCGGTGGTATTATTTATAATAAAAAAGATATTTTGACGGCCTGTGCTACCGGACGTGGGGGTGTGGTCATTCGCGCCAAAGCCGAAATTCAGGAAGCCAAAAAAAGTGGCATGTTCCAAATTATTGTTACGGAAGTGCCCTACCAAGTAAACAAAGCCGAGATGATTGAAAAAATCGCCAACTTGGTACAAGATAAAAAAATGGAAGGCATCCGCGACTTACGCGATGAGTCCAACAAAGACGGCGTGCGTATAGTTATCGAACTCAAAAAAGATTCTTACCCACAAAAAGTTTTAAATCAACTTTTCAAACAAACCGAGCTACAAACAACTTTCCACTACAACCTGCTAGCTTTGGTAGATGGTATCCAACCACGTGTTTTGAATCTAAAAAATATTTTGGAAGAGTTCATCAAACATCGTCAAGTAGTAATTCGTCGTCGCACCGAATTTGATCTCGAAAAAGCCAAGGATCGTGAACATATTTTGGAAGGTTTAAAAATCGCCTTGGATAAAATCGATTTGATTATCAAATTGATTCGCGCCAGTAACGACAAAGACGAAGCCAAAATAAATTTAATCGCCAAATTCAAATTTAGTGATCGACAAGCGACTGCTATTTTGGAAATGAAACTACAACAATTGGCCAATTTGGAAAGACAAAAAATTGAAGATGAATTAAAAGAAAAAAGATTGATTATCAAAGATTTGGAAAGTATTTTATCTTCTCAGAAAAAAATATTGGGCATCGTAAAAACTGAAACTGAAGAAATACAAGAAAAATACGGCGAAGAACGTCGTACCAAAATCATCGCGCACGGTGTAAAAGAATTTACTACCGAAGATTTGATTCCAAACGAACCAACGGTGATCATGATCACTACCGATGGCTACATCAAACGCTTGCCACCGGATACTTTCCACCAACAATCACGTGGTGGCAAAGGTGTAATAGGAGTTACTACCAAAGAAGAAGAAAGTGTCGCTCATCTGATGGCTACCAATACACACGACAATATTTTATTCTTCACCAATCGCGGACGCGTATTCCAATTGATGGCTTATGATATTCCACAAGCCAGTCGCACCGCCAAAGGTCAGGCCTTGGTCAACTTCTTGCAAATGGCTCCAAATGAAAAAATTACCGCCCTACTTGGCACCGGTGATTTGACCAATATCAAATATTTGGTAATGGTAACCACTCGCGGAAATATCAAAAAGACCGCTCTGGAAGATTTTGCCAATGTTCGACGCAATGGTTTGGTTGCTCTAAAATTAAAACCGGACGACAATCTCGAATGGGTCAAACCAAGCAATGGAAACAACGAAATCATGATCGCCACCAAACAAGGTCAGGCTATCCGCTTCCGTGAAAAAGACGTTCGTGAAATGGGACGCACAGCTGGTGGTGTACGTGGTATGCGCCTCAAAGGTTCTGACGAAGTAATCGGTATGGATATAGTGGACCCAAAAAATACTTCGCTGGTATTTTTGACAGTTGGTGAAAATGGGGTTGGCAAACGCACGGTTTTGAAAGAATACAAAGTACAGGGTCGTGGTGGTAGTGGTATAAAAACCGCCGAAATTACCACTAAAACCGGCAATCTTACTTTCGCCAAAGTAGTGGATACCGTTGATGCCAACGAAAAAGATTTACTATTGATGTCTACTCACGGACAAGTAATTCGTTTACCATTCAAATCTATTTCTTCCTCCGGTCGCGCTACTCAGGGAGTACGACTGATGAGATTCAAAGAACCGGGAGACAAAGTAAATAGCGTGACGATGCTTTAAACCATCCTACGCAATTTGCGAAGCCAAAAATAAATATTATATTTGGTTTTGTTGATTTTTAAATCAAAAGTTCCTGGTGCTTCATAATATACTCCACCGAAACCGTGTTTGAATCGACTTACTCCGGCATACTGATGTTTGTAATCAAATTCATACTCGCCTTCTTCGTTTATTTTTGGTGCCACACCAAAAAAATCATAAAATTTATAATTGTTTTTCTTCCCGAGTTTTATTCCCTCCCACTGCAATAGATATGGCGCCATCAGCTGACGATATCCGTGATCAGACGCGCCAAATAAATAAGTAAACGTTTCACCACATCCCACAAACATTGCTGTGGCCAAAGGTTTTTGTTCGTAGTATATAGTAATTTGTTTACAAAAATCTGAATTTAAAATCGCTTCATAGTGTTTGGTCTCATGCAAACGAAAATTATCGCGACTGCCGGTTTTTTTCATTAATTCCAAAAATATTTTTAAATTCTTTTCATTTTTTATTTCCAAATTTTTCTTTTGAGCTAGACGAATATTATATCTTGTTTTGGTATGCATTTTTTCCAAAATTTCTTCTTCACTTTTTTGCAAATCCAAAATTAAAGTGGCCCGCGGATTTATATCTACGGTTTTAATTAAATTTGGCAACTCGATTTTTTCTGCCGGCTCAAAGCGCCAAAAAACTATTTTATTTTTCTTAAAATATTCATTCAACAGTCTAAAATTTTCTGCGTTCAGATCCCCGACCGGTCCTTTTGGACAAAAAGCATAACGCCAACCAAAAATCAGGGGCAGATAAACCACTTGTGCTCCAAATACTACCTCTCCATCGTTTTCCACCACCAACCTTTCCACTTCTTTTCCTTCAGCAACCAAAACAGCTCCCCAATCCCAAGATTGAGCAAACGGCGCAAAACCAGCCAAAACCAACCGATCCCAAATAGTTTTTTCTTCAATTTGACGTATTTGTTTCATAATTACAGGTATTTTAATCTAAATTGCGGATAAAATCAACCGTGACCCTTTACAAACACCTCTTTTTGATGTATAATAACTTTGCAATTTGGAAATTCCAAATTTCGTTTTTTTACTAAAATAAACATACCTATATGGGTTTACCTGGTCATCGCCGTACTAGTGGCGATAAACGCCGTCGTGCCGCGCAACATGGACTAAAAGCAATCAACCCTGCTACTTGTCCAAAATGCGGTAAAACCACTCGTCCACACCGCGCTTGCGCCTTTTGTGGAATCTATCGTGGTCGTCAAGTTCTCAACATCACCAAACGCGCTTCTCGCACTGTTCGCAAAACTAAAAAGAAATAATGCCTTTGGCCAATAGTTTTTCACTATTGGCCTTAGTTTTTTCCTATGTCCAATCGTCATCTCGCTCGCTCAATCGCTATGCAAACCATCTTTGAATGGGATTTTCGTGGACAGCCCAGTGCTGGTCTGCCAGCTATTTTGGATCAAAATATCAAAGAGTTTGGAGTGGGTTTAGGTGATGAAAAGCAATTTTCCAGTGATATCATCAATGGCATCATTGACCATTTGAAAGAAATCGATGAAATCATTGTAAAATATGCTCCCAATTGGCCATTAGAAAAAATCACCGTCATGGATCGCAATATTTTGCGTATTGGAATATGGGAAATGAAATTCAACCCGGAAGTTCCTCCCAAAGTCGCTATCAACGAAGCGATTGAATTGGCCAAAAGTTATGGCGGACCGGCTTCGGGAAAATTTGTAAACGGCGTGTTGGGCTCACTCTACAAAGACATGTACCCAAACGGCGAATCATTAATCGCAGAAAAAAAATAAATACAAATATGAAATCAACCGACTTACCGGAAGTCCAAGAAAAGGACTTTCCGTTATTGGAAACAAAAATCGACATCAAATTTAAAAACATTGATTTTTTGGTTCAAGCTTTTGTCCATCGATCATATTTAAACGAACACCACGAATTTCCATTGGGTCAAAACGAACGTCTTGAATTTTTGGGGGACGCTGTGGTAGAATTAGTTGTTACTGAATACCTTTTCAATGAATATGGCAATCCAGAGGGTGAATTGACCAATTGGCGCGCGGCTTTGGTCAACGCCAAAATGCTCGCTAGTGTGGCGTATGAAATCGGTGTTGAACCGTTTTTGTTCTTGAGCCATGGCGAAACCAAAGACTCCGGCACCAAGGCTCGTGAATATATCATGGCCAATGTGTTTGAATCATTGGTGGGTGCGATTTATCTGGATCAAGGTTATGAAGCCTGTAAAAAATTCATCTTGCGTTGGGTAATTTCCAAATTACCTTTTGTACTGGAAAATGGTTTGTATATGGATGCCAAGAGTCGCTTCCAAGAATCTTCTCAAGAGATTTTGGGGATCACTCCGACTTATCGCGTGTTGGAAGAAGAAGGACCGGATCATGATAAAATTTTTAAAGTGGGAATATTCTTAGAAAAAGAATTAATCGCCAGTGGTAATGGTAGTAGCAAACAAGAAGCTCAAACCGAAGCCGCCGAGGCCGCTTTGAAAATCAAAGGCTGGAAAGGACCAAAAATGGAAATACTAAAACGACAACCGGGTGATCCGATTCAATAACCGATCACCTTCACGGGCCGGTAGCTCAGCTGGTAGAGCAGATCCCTCTTAAGGATAAGGTCCCGGGTTCGATCCCCGGCCGGCCCACAAACAAAACACAATTTGCCCTCGTCGTTCAACGGATAGGACACCAGGCTTCGAACCTGGGAATGTGGGTTCGACTCCTGCCGAGGGCACCAACAAAAAAACAATCCCGATTCAGTCAGGATTGTTTTTTTATTTTGTTTTATTTATCAAATTTTTCCCATTTGTCTCGCGAAATAAAATATGTTCGCTTCTTTTCTCCGTCCCAATCCACATGCATGAAACAAATTACTTTTATATCTGTTCGTAAATTTTTAATTATTGACTTTGCTTCCATCAAATAATCAATGACTGTTTTTATATTCAAGTGACACATCGCCGCCGCGCCACAAGGCGCATGTGCGTATAAAATTACAGTATGAATATCTTTGAGATCTACTGCCACATTGATATGGCGCTTCAAAACGACTGCTTCTTCTTTGTCCGGCCAAGCTGAGGACAACAAAATCGATCCACCGTTTAGAGCAAAAGTATGTACTCTGCTTTTTGCGATCTGTCCTTTGGTAATACTGCTAATATGGCTATAATAGTCATAAAATTGATCCCCGTCGGCGCAAGTTAAAACTATCGCCCCATGAGATAAACTCAATGAATTCGGCTCAACTTCTTCCAAAATATTTTTCTCACGCAATTCGTGTAAAAATTGTTTATCTTCGTCTGTTAGATGACCCATACATTAAAAAAATTAATAATATTACGCACCAATTAAACCAAAAAAATATATTTTTGTCAAGTAGGCGTTCACCGAATTTTTATTTCTTATATAAAAAATAAATTTTCTTAAAAAAAATTAATAAAAACTTTTTTTCCGCCTACCTGTGCATAACTTTGGTTGACACTATTTCTTTTTTTCAGAAAAGTATTATAATATATGCATAGGTCGAAGAAAATATTTTTTTACAACAATGCTTGTCTTGTAAAAAATACTTCTTAAAAATTTTTTCTCGCACTCGCGAGTAGGAAAAATTAATTTCTCTCAACTTAATGAGAGTAAATCAGGAGGTGAAATTTATGGCAAAAGCTAAGAAAAAGAAAGTTGTAGCTAAGAAAAAAGCTAAGAAAGCTAAGAAAAAGGGTAAGAAATAATTCTTACTAAAAATCCGCTGAATAAGCGGATTTTTTGTTATAAATTTAGCACCAATTTAGCTTATTGACCATTAACCTTTTTAGCTTTATAATTCTTTTATTATGAAACTAATTTCAAACGAACAACAACTGGCTGAAAAAATCCAAAAAATGGCTGAGGGTGGATCAAACAAGTTGCATATTCTTAGTGACTTTGACAAAACCATCACTGTTGTTTCTTATATCAATGGAAAACCGGTCGGCTCATTGATCGGACAACTGCGCGTTGGTGGATACTTAACACCGGAATATGCGCCGGCCTCTTTTGAATTATTTCAAAAATATGCTCCGTTTGAACACGACCAGAAAATCTCTCGCCCGGATCGAATGAAAAAAATGGATGAATGGTGGGAAGAACATAGTAAATTACTTATTCAATGTCGATTAAATAAACACGACATGGATACGGTGATTTCCGCCGCCCACATGAAACTACGCGCAGGAGCGGAAACTTTTTTTAAATTATTACATCAATACAATGTACCGATAGTAATTATCTCCGGCGGACCGGCTTATATGATCGAAAAAATGCTTGAGCGAGACGGATTATTGACTGATAATGTCCATATTGTGGCCAATTATTATGATTTTGATCAAGCTGGCTATATGATCGGTGCCAAAAAACCGATTATTCACTCCCTAAATAAATATGAAATAATTTTGCGCGAATTTCCTTTTTTTGAACAGCTAAAAGATCGAACCAATGTCATGTTGCTAGGCGATGCGATTGATGATCTGGGAATGATTGAAGGATTTGATTATAAAAATTTATTAAACATTGCTTTTGTTCACAAAGAGGAGGATGAACAAAAATTTGCTCAAAAATTTGATGTGGTGTTTGGAGGAAATGATAATTTCGATTTTGTTAATGATATTTTAAAACAAATCCTATAACATGAAAGTCCAACCAATCAAAACTTCTTTATTCAAAGAAAACGGCGACCTATTTTCTTTTTTGGACAAACATTTACCTCAAATAAAAAATAAGGACGTGGTGGTAATAACTTCAAAAATTGTCGCCCTATCCGAAGGTAGGTTTTGTGTGGCGAAAGATGAAAAATATAAAGAAAAAATCATCCGACAAGAAAGTGATTTTGCTATTAAAACAAAATATGCTTGGCTGACCATCAAAGACGGCGACGTGTTGTCCAGTGCCGGCATCGATGAGTCCAACGCCAATGGAAAATTGATACTACTACCAAAAGATTGCTACCAAAGCGCCGAAATAGTGCGCGATTATCTACTCAAAAAATATAAACTAAAAAAACTCGGGGTAATAATCACCGACAGTCGCCTCATGCCTTTGCGCGCCGGCGTAGTGGGCATATCTATGGGATATGCCGGGTTCAAAGGGATAAAAAATTACATCGGAAAACCGGATTTATTTGACAGAAAATTTAAAGTTTCCAAAACAGACATCGCCGACAGCCTAGCCACCACCGCTGTATTGGTAATGGGCGAAGGCACAGAAAAACAACCGCTGGCAATAATTTCTGATGCCCCTATAGAATTTATCAATACCGTCAATCGCAATGAACTAAAAATAGACATCAAAGACGACATCTACAAACCCCTTTTTGAAAAAATATAGCTCGGTCACCTATTGTTTTGAGCGGGTTATGAGCCCGAGGCTCATCCTTTCGACCTCGCGGTCGAAAAAAGCGAAAAGCAATAGGCGACCGAGCGTAAAACTACAAGAAAAATGGCGTCTCCACGGTCGCTGTTTTTATTTCACCACCAGTCGCCGTTTCAAAAGTAAAAGAAACCGCACACAACGCAATAGATTTATCCGGCAAAGCATTTTTTGCTCCATATTTCAGATCCCCCACTATCGGATGTCCGATGTGTGCCAACTGTGAACGAATCTGATGTGGCCGACCGGTTTTTAAATTTATTTCCAACAATGAATTTTGGCTGTTGGATTTTAAAACCTTATAATCCAATTCAGCATAAAGCGTATCTTTAGTTTCTTTATCAAAAACAGTCACTTTATTTTTTTGTTCATCTTTTTTCAACCAATTTATCAAAGTACCCCTTTCTTTTTTTACTTTCCCCTCCACCAATGCCTGATAAACTTTTTGTACTTTATGAGTGCGAATTTGTTCAGACAATCGTGAAGCTCCTTTACTGGTTTTGGCAAACAACACCACTCCACTCACCGGCCGATCCAAACGGTGTAACAATCCCAAAAATACCTGCCCGGGCTTATTGTATTTTTCTTTTAAATATTCTTTCACCTCATCCATCAAACATTTGTCACCGGTTTCATCGCCCTGTACCAAAACACCCGCTGGTTTAAAAACCGCGACGAGGTGATTGTCTTCGTATAAAACTTTGAGCATATTATTTTATATTCTTATGCCACAAACTTTGTCCGGCACACAATGCCACGGCCAACGCATCGGCGGCATCGTCCGATTTTATTTTGCCTTTTATCCCCAAAATTATCGCTACCATTTTTTGCATTTGTTGCTTTTCTGCTTTGCCATAGCCGGTAATTGCTTGTTTGATCTGCAGTGGTGTGAACTCATCTATCGGCAAACCAATTTGCACCGCACAGAGTAAAATCACGCCTCTAGCCTGCCCAACTTCTATTGCCGTAGTCACATTTCTAAAGAAAAAAAGTTTTTCTACCGCCACTCTCGATGGTTTGTATTTTTTTATTAAAAAACCAACCGCTTCATATATTTCCAACAACCGATCAACAAAAATTTTCTTTGGTGACGTCTCGATACATCCATAATCCAAAGATTTCCACTCCCCTGTTTTTAATTTTTCAATTACACCAAAACCCACTCGACCAAAACCGGGATCAATTCCTAAAATAATTTCTTGTTTTGGCATATTTTATTTTTTATTCTATCCGGCGTTGGTGTAATAATCTTCTACATCATCGTTTTCTTCAAAAAGTTCAAACAAGGTTGATAGTCGATTGCTCACTTCATCGTTTATAGCTACTTCGTCTTTCGCAATGTATTGCAAACCGGAATCATCCGGTTCAATTCCAAGTGATTTTAATTTATTTAAAACTTTGGAAAAATTTTCTACCTTAGTTTTTATTTCCACCTGATTATCTTCAACAGAAATATCTTCTGCGCCGGCTTCAATCAAATCCATTTCAAAAGAATCTCGATCAGCCGGTAATTTTGAACTCTCAAATTGAATCAAACCAAACAAATCAAACATCCACATCACACTACCACTACTTCCCAATGTACCACTATTTTTTGACAACAAATGTTTCATGTCGGCACTGGTACGATTGCGATTGTCGGTCAAACATTTGATGATAATCGCCACTCCACCCGGACCGTAAGCCTCATAAAAAACTTCCTCGATTTGCATACCATCACCGGCTTCACCGGTACCTTTTTTTATCGCGCGATCAATATTATCTTTTGGCATGGCCACACTTTTTGCTTTTTCAATAGCCAAACGCAAAGAAAAATTAGTCTCCGGATCACCTCCGCCTTTTTGTGCCGCGATAGAAACCGCTTTGGAGTATTTGGAAAACATACTACTACGCTTGGCGTCCTGTTTACCTTTGCGTTGTTGGATGTTGTGCCATTTTGAATGTCCAGACATATAATTTTCTATAAAAATTGAAATTGACTACCTATAATCTACCGTATTTAACCAAAAAACGCAACGCCGACCCTCGGGGGTCGGCGGAATTTTCCTGGGATTAGAGGAGAGCATAGTATGCAACCGTCATTGCGACGGTCGTCCCGGCAGGTATGATGAAATTGTCCCATCTCCCTCCGCGAAGCTCAAAGAGTGACGCAGACACGACTCCGACTGCGTACACGATAACGAGGATTTCGAACCTTGGTGCGGCGACCAGTGGCACTCCGCAGTGGCAAACGATGGCGATCAGACCGACCGCCAGCAAACCACCCAGAAAGCCAAATAGGAGCCCACCCCACGACTTCTCGTTCTTGAACCGCTTGGTTATTGGCCACTTCATACCCAATCGAGCGAGCGGATCCACCATGCCAAACAGCAAGGCGGTGAGCGCTCCGATCCAACGGGTATTACACGCACAGATGATTACCCATGCGAATAGGCAACCAACGTACGTTGGCCATGCAGCCGTCATTTGTCCTTTTTCGACATCCCTCGCCAACCATCGATCGATGACGTGGTTGAAACTGGCGAAACGAACCGCGCGCGAACCACGCACGTGCCGAAACACCATGAAGGTGGCGAAAATTACGACTCCGCAGATCCAGACAGCTACGTCCGGTATCGGCAATGGGTGCATTATCAACCACATTGCCATACCACAGAGCCAGTGAAACAGAGCACGAACCACTTCACGTCCTAGTGACAACTTGCCCCAGGACCAACCTTTTCTCTTTCCCATGTTCCCTCCTAAACGAAAGAACGAACCACCAAAATCATAGCACAACAAAACAAAAAGTCAACAAAAAAAGAGTGCTGTTAAACACTCTTTTTTTAAACTTTTTTACTGTTTAAACCCAGTACCAGCCGGTATCAATCGCCCAATAATCACATTTTCTTTCAAACCTTCGAGATAGTCAATCTTGCCGGTTAATGCGGTATTGATCAATACTTTGGCGGTTTCTTGGAAGGAAGCAGCCGATAAGAAACTTTGAGTGGATAGTGCCACGCGCGATACACCAAACAATAATTCTTTGGAAGTGGACAATTTTCCACCATTCTTTTTGGCCATCTGGTTGGCATACATAAATTGTGCTTTTTCCACCACTTCACCAGGTAACAATTCGGTATCACCGGCTTCTTCTATTTGTACACGACTAAACATTTGGCAGATAAGCAATTCCACGTGTTTGTCGTTTACTTTCTGACCTTGAGAAGAATAAATATTTTGTACTTCTTGCAAAATATAACGTTGAACCGCCGGACGTCCTTTGAGCTCAAACAATTCTTGCAAGTTGATACTACCGTCAGTCATTTGTTGTCCTTTTTCTACTTGTTCACCCTCTTTTACATACAACTTATACCCAAGCGGTATGATATACTCACGTACCTTTGGACCAACATAAGTTAACAGCAAATTATTTTTACCCAATTTAACTTTGGTTTGATATTTGGCAACCACTTCTTCACCGGAAGCACCGCGCACCAAGATAGTTTGACCCGGCTCAACCTCATCTCCGTCTTTTACCATCACTTCATCGCCACTATCAAATTTGATTTTGGTTTCTTCCATGCCTTCAAAATGAACTTTGAGGATTTTTTGTCCACGACGGCCTTCAAAAATCTTTTTACCGGTTGGCGAAGTTACAATCTTGCCGTCCGCATCTTCGATTTCCACTTTACCATCTACTTCAGACAAAACTGCTTTACGTTTTGGAGGACGACATTCGAACAATTCTTCTACACGAGGCAAACCTTGAGTGATATCGCCACCAGCCACACCACCGGCGTGGAAAGTACGCAACGTGAGCTGAGTACCAGGCTCACCCAAAGATTGAGCGGCGATAATACCGACAGCTGTACCAAATTCTACCGGTTTGTTGTGAGCCAAATCATAGCCATAACATTTGCGACAGAAACCTTTTGGTAATTTACATTGCAAAACACTGTGTACATGAACTTCATTCACTCCGGCCTCATCAATCGCACGAGCGGTTTTATCATCGATAACTTCACCGGCTTTTACAAAAACTTTATCACCAACTTTAACTTCAGAAATTACATAGCGACCCCAAACACGATCAGACAACTTCTCACCCATTTCTTTGGATTGAGCCACGGTAAACACCTCACCGGTGGTATCTCCACAATCTTCTTCCAAAATTACCACATCTTGAGACACATCTACCAAACGACGAGTCAAATAACCGGCATTGGCGGTACGCAAAGCGGTATCAGACAAACCTTTACGAGTACCGTGTGAAGAAATAAAGTATTCGAGCACATCAAAACCTTCTTTGAAGTTACCTTTTACCGGCAATTCGATAATATCACCGGATGGAGATACCACCAAACCTTTCATACCGATAACCTGACCGAGCTGACCCCAAGTACCGCGAGCACCGGATTCGATCATAGCGTATACTGGACCATTTTTATCCAAGTTCTTTTGATTGTTGGCAACGATTTTGTCCTTGGTAGAAGTCCAAATTTCCAAAATCTTGGCGTGGCGTTCAGCTTGAGTCAACAAACCTTCCTGATATTGTTCTTCCACTTCAGCTACTTGTTTATCGGCAATCAAAGTTAAAGAAGTTTTTTCTTCAATCTTTGGAAAATCGGCAATGCCCAAAGAGTAACCGGATTTTGTAACATAACGATAACCCAAATTTTTCAACTCATCCAAAAAGCGAGCAGTCGCTTCTTGATCATAAAATTCCAAACAAAAACGAATAATTTCGGCTAATTTTTTTACCGTAATAGTTTCATTGTAATAAGCGATTTTATCCGGCACAATTTCGTTGAACAAAATACGTCCCAAGGAGGTTTCTATCAATTTATTGGTTCCTTCCGGAAATTTATTTAATTCACTTTCACTAAAACGCACTTTGATTCTTTCGTGCAAAGTAACTACACGACATTTGTAAGCCAATTTGGCATCTTTAATGGAAGAAAAAAATCTTTTTACCGGAGCGGTATCACTACTGTGATAATTTGTAAGATAAAAACAACCCAAAGCAATATCCTGTTTAGGAGTAATTACCGGTTGACCGGTAGCTGGTTTGAGCAAGTTCTTTTCTGAAGCCATCAAATTTTCCGCCTCCCAACGAGCTTCCGCAGTCAAAGGTAGATGCACGGCCATCTGATCGCCGTCAAAGTCCGCATTGAAAGCAGTACAACACAATGGGTGCAATTGAATAGCTTTACCTTCTACCAAACGCGGGTGGAAAGCTTGAATACCCAGACGATGCAAAGTAGGAGCGCGATTCAACATCACGCGAGTATTTTGAGTGAGTTCTTCCAAAATATCCCAAACTTCATCATGTTCAGCTTCGATATATCTACTGGCACTACGAACATTGTGAGCCAATTCACGTTTAATAATTTCACCCATGATAAACGGTTTGAAAAGTTCAAGTGCCATGCGTTTTGGCAAACCACATTCATCGATATTGAGTTGAGGACCCACGACGATAACGGAACGACCGGAGTAGTCCACGCGTTTACCGAGCAAATTCTGACGGAAACGACCTTGTTTACCTTTTAAAATATCAGCCAAGGAACGCAACTGACGTTTTTGACCGGTAGCGGCCAAGACGGTTTTGGCATGACGAGCATTATTGTCAATCAAAGCATCAACTGCTTCTTGCAACATGCGTTTTTCATTGCGACAAATAACTTCCGGAGCATCCAGATCCAACAAACGACGTAAACGATTGTTGCGATTGATCACGCGACGATACAAATCATTCAAATCGGAAGTAGCAAAACGACCACCATCAAGCGCCACCATCGGGCGAAGATCCGGAGGAATAACCGGGATACATTTCATGATTGTCCACTCTGGACGAATCTTGTTCACCATCAAACTGTTGAGTAATTTATGACGGCGAATCAAACGTTCCAATTTCGCGCCCTTGGAAGTAACTTGCTCATCGACAATCTGTTTGATAGTATCTGGAATATTTATTCTTTCGAGCAAATTGTAAACCGCTTCAGCGCCTATGCCCGCTTCAAACAAATGTCCAAAACGCAAAGACAATTCTTGATAACGATTTTCAGACAAAATTTTCAAAACTTGTAATTCTTTTAATTCTTTATCGGCTGCCACAAAATCTTGTTCCAAAGCTTGTTGCTTGCGATCAGTTTCATGTTGAACCTTTTCCAAAAATTCAGCGCCCAATTTTTGATCATTGGCTTTTTTAATTTCTGTTTCAGATTCATGTTCAATTTGTTTCTTTTTGGTTTTGTATTCTTGACGCATCTGATCACTAGCTTTGCGTTTACCTTCTTCATCAACATGAGAAATAATAAATGCGGCAAAATAAATTACCTTTTCCAAAGCTTGAACCGGTACATCCAAAATCAAACCGACTTTGGAAGGTACGGATCGCAAGAACCAAATGTGAGCTACCGGAGCGGCCAATTCGATATGACCCATACGTTCACGACGAACCAATGAGGTAGTAACTTCTACTCCACACTTGTCACAAACAATTCCTTTGTAACGAATTTTTTTATACTTTCCACAATAACATTCCCAATCTTTGGTCGGCCCAAAAATTTCTTCAGCGAACAAACCACCCTTTTCCGGTTTTTGAGTACGATAGTTGATCGTCTCCGGTTTGTTTACTTCACCAAACGACCATCCGCGAATAATTTCAGGAGAGGCCAGACGCAAACGAATCGCGTCAAAGTTTGTATTTTTATTTGAATCATGGTTCATAGAAGAAAAAATTATTTATTAGAAGTTTCCTGGTGACTATTCAAATCATCAAGAGCATTTTCACTTTTCTTATTTTGTTTTTGTTCATCAGTGACAACTTCTTCTACAGTTGTAAATTCTCCGGATTCAGAACGTTTTAATAATTCTACTTCCAAACCAAGACCTTTGATTTCACGTACCAATACATTGAAGGACTCTGGAATATTTACACGAGTAATTTCTTCACCTTTTATTATCGCTTCATAAGCTTTGGAGCGACCTGGAACATCGTCGGATTTGATAGTCAAAATTTCTTGCAAAGTATGGGCGGCACCATAAGCTTCCAGTGCCCAAACTTCCATCTCACCAAATCTCTGACCACCAAATTGCGCTTTACCGCCAAGTGGTTGTTGAGTAATCAAACTATATGGACCAATACTACGTTGATGGATTTTATCTTCCACCATGTGGTTTAGTTTCAACATGTAGTTGTAACCAATCGTAGTCTTGTGATCAAAAGCTTCACCGGTGCGTCCATCATAAAGCTGAGCTTGACCGGAAAGTGGCAAACCGGCTTTTTCCAATTCTCCATAAATTTGTTCTTCAGTCACACCGTTTAATACCGGAGTGGCTACTTTGTAACCCAAAGCATTGGCGGCTAAACCAAGATGAGTTTCCAAAAGCTGACCCAAGTTCATACGAGAAATAACACCGAGTGGAGACAAAATAATATCGATTGGTGTGCCATCTTCCAAGAAAGGCATATCTTCAGAAGGTACCACTTTGGAAATAACACCTTTGTTTCCGTGACGACCGGCCATTTTATCACCAACTTGAATTTTGCGCATATCCGCTACAGTGATCTGTACTTGTTTTATTACACCCGGTTCCAATTTATCGCCGGCTTCTTCAGAAAATACTTGAATACCGATTACTTTTCCGTGTTCACCGTGTTCCAGATATAAGGAAGAGTCACGAACGTCGCGAGCTTTTTCACCGAAGATGGCGCGCAACAATCTTTCTTCAGCGCTTAATTCGGTTTCACCTTTTGGAGTAATTTTACCAACCAAAATGTCGCCGGATTTTACTTCAGCTCCAATACGCACAATACCTTCGGAATCTAAATTTTTTAATTTTTCTTCAGAAACATTTGGAATATCTGAAGTAACAACTTCCGGTCCAAGCTTTGTTTCACGAACATCGATAGTATAGTCTTCAATATGAATAGAAGTATAACGGTCTTTGTGCACAACGCGTTCAGATAAAATTACCGCATCTTCATAATTGAAACCATCCCAAGCCATATAGGCAACCAACATATTTTGACCAAGTGCCAATTCATCCTCGGCGATACTTGGACCGTTACTCAAAAATTGTCCTCTTTTTACTTTTTGACCAACTACTACTGTCGGATGTTGATTGATACAAGTAGCCGCGTTGGCGCGAATAAATTTATTTAAACTATAAGTATGAGTTTCTTTTTTACCTTGCAATACCACATGAGATCCGTCGCATTCGGTAATTTCACCATCTTCATCAGCAATAGCTACCTGACCGGAATATACTGCGGCTTCATGTTCAACACCAGTTCCAACCAATGGAGGTTCAGGACGAATACAAGGCACAGCCTGTCTTTGCATGTTTGTACCCATCAACGCGCGAGTAGCGTCATCATGTTCCAAAAATGGAATACAAGAAGTTGCCACACTCACAATTTGAGCGGAAGAAACATCAATAAATTCCAAATCAATAGTTTTGGCCACACCCGGTTTTGAATTTACACGAGCCGGCACATAATCTTCTAGGAAATAACCATCTTCATCCAACTTTGTTCTGGCAGAAGCAGTAGTGTATTTTTCTTCTTTGAACGCACTCAAATATACCACTTCATTGGTAACGCGTGGTTTCACTTGAATTACCGCAATTTTTTCTTTGGCCAATTTGGCAGCGATTTCTTTGGTAATTTTGGTGCCATCTTTTGTACCACCGACATCACCACGTAAAATTTCTCCTTCAGTCAAGGTGGCGTCATTTTTTACTTCACGCAATACTTTGCGATAAGCGGTTTCAATAAAACCAAATTCATTGATACGAGCATAACTGGAAAGATGATTCACCAAACCAATATTCGGACCTTCAGGAGTGGCAATCGGACAAATACGACCATAGTGAGTAGTGTGCACATCGCGAACTTCAAAACTGGCGCGATCACGAGACAAACCACCAGGACCCAAAGCGGACAAACGACGTTTGTGTTCGAGTTCAGAAAGTGGGTTGTGCTGATCCATGAATTGAGACATCTGTGAACTCATAAAGAATTCACGAATGGCACTCATCACCGGACGAGCATTGATAACTTTGTTTGGTACCAATTGATCTACCTCATAAGTGCTCATGCGATCTTTGACGATGCGTTCCATACGAGCCAAACCAACACGAAAACGATTTTGTACAAGTTCACCAACCGCGCGAATACGACGATTGCCCAAGTGATCCACATCATCCGGTTCTTCTTGAGTTACATTCAAACGAATTACTTCTTTGATTACCGCCAACAATTTTTCTACTGACAATACTCGATTTTCTTTGTTGTCATAATCTTCAGACTTGGAAGCCAAATCAAATTTGGTATTAAATTTATAAACACCCACACGTCCCAAATCGTATCTTTCAAAATTAAAGAACATGGAATGGATCAAACCTTTGGCATTTTCAGAAGTCGCCAAATCACCCGGACGAATACGTTTGTAAACTTCAATCAAACCTTCGTCCATATTTTTTGCCAAATCTTTTTTCAAAGTAGCATCAATATAGTCGATAGTTGGATGATTGTTTACATCTTTAAAATGTTTGATAATTTCTTCGTCATTGTCAAAACCAAAAGCACGCAATAATGAAGTGACCGCCACCTTGCGTTTGCGATCTACCTTTACCCAAATAGCATTGTTGATATCTGTTTCGATTTCCAACCAAGCGCCACGATTTGGAATAACTTTGGCGCTATAATAACGACGTCCACGTTCACTTTGAGCAGTGAAAAAAGCACCGGCACTACGGATCAGCTGAGAAACAATCACGCGTTCAATACCGTTGATAATAAAAGTACCGCGCTCGGTCATCATCGGCACGTCACCCAAATAAATTTCTTGAGATTTGCTCTGACCGGTTAGTTTGTTGGTCAAACGAGCGGTAATGCGTAGAGGGGCTTCAAAAGTAACGTTGCGTTTTTTACAGGTCACGCTATCAAAGCGTGGCTCGTCCAAATAATAGTCTTCAAAATATAGCTCCAAATTTCTTCCGGAGAAATCGGTAATTGGAGAAACTTCTTCGAATAATTCTTTAATACCATTTTTTACAAACCAATTGTATGAATCCAATTGCAATTCGATTAGGTTTGGCAATGGAATAGTATTTTTTACTTTCGTAAAAAACTTGCGATCTTTTTCCTTGAGTGCTTGGCGTTTGAATACAGGCATAAGGTGAAGTTTTAAAATAAATTTTTTATAAAAAATTGAGAGTTGAAAATTTTTAAACAAAAAAAGTGCCAAAAAAATAGGCTTTTATGGCTTTTTGTTATATTTTAGCGGAAAACGGCAAGGTTAACATGAAGGTTTTTTTATTGAATTACCTTGCAAGCAGCTTTTTTACCAAACCGGTAAATGCCACTTTTTTGCTTACTTAAGCGTTTTTTTTGAATACGTGGTCTTTCCACGAAAGCGGATAAATAATAATACAAAAATGAAGTTTTGTCAAATGAAGCTAGTTTATATAAAATTGTCAAGTTTTTTGCCTGTTTTTGGCTAATATAAAGTAAAAAGAGCCTTATTTTGTAAAAACTAACCAATAGTTATCCACAGTTTTCCCTTTCGTCCTTGGTTGAGCAGTCGTCGGACTCATCAGTGCCGGCAAAACCGACAGAGGGTTTGGAGAGGCGCAGAGCCGAAACTCCCACCCTCTCCAGCTCATGCTTTTGGATACCATCTCGCCAAGTTATTGGCGGGAATGGGCATTCAAAAACATAGTTGAAAGAACAGTTGCCCCACACGCCCTACTCCTGCTTGGGTGAAAACACATCTCGCAGGAGATCTGGCGGGATCGAAGCGCAGTCAACGGACACGAGAAGTGTCACACCGGTCGCAGCCCCCAACCCAACCGACAAGAAACATCTCGGGTCAAGCGGATCTCGCGGATCACGGAAATACTGAAGCGAGTCGATCACCTCCTCCTTGGCGACCATCTTAGCTCGTGCCTGCTTGGCCAAGGCTTGTTCTACGACGATCTTCTCGCGTTCGAGTCGAAGACCATCCAAAAACTCACCATGCCACACGAACAGGGCGACACTAACGACGATGAACATGTATATCACCACGTGTACTTTGTTTTTTTCCCAGAAGCTCCTCATTTGACTCTTTCCTCACAGCCCAACGTCGCGGGCATGCATAATTTCTATATCACAAAAAACCGGCTTGTCAACGCAAGACAGCCGATTTTAAACATATTTTTTATTTACAAAATCTCCCCTTCCCTGTTTTCTTTCTCAATACTATCAATAATGTAGACATCGGCGCCATATTCATCTTGGCCGACCAATTTGGCCGTCTTATTTAGTATGGATTCAAACGGCTTGCAAGCAAAACATCCATCTTCGCCATTCGGGCATTTGAAACGGTTAATCTGTCGAGCCACTTTCATCTGTCTGGCGATCTCCAATATTTTTTTCTCCGATTCTTCCAAATCCGGTAATGGTTTTTCAGTTAGGTTATCATTTTCCGCCAAATACCAATAACTGGCCTTGGTGGCTTTTCTTTTTTGACATTTGGAAACCAACAAACTATATATCGGCAACTGCAACGAACTTTCTTCTTCCTGAATTTTACCGGTCTTGAAATCTATGATGTGTACACTATCTGTGTCTGGAAAATATTCCAGCCAATCGACTTTACCGCACAAAATTATATTATCTTCTTCGGACAACCAATAATACGGCAAATCCATTTGAATTTTTACTGACAGATTGTTTATTGGTCCCGGATGATTATACACGCGCGCCAACATGTCCAAGCCACGTTTTTTATATTGATATTCAGTGTCATCGTTTGGAAACCCGCCTTTTTCTCCTTTTATTTTTTCCCAAACTTTTTCAAATTTATTTGGCAACGGCTCACTAAACCGACCCCCACGAGGCAACTGCGACAATGATTCCAAAACCTCATGCACACACTGCCCCAAAGCCAACGTCGGCGACATTATTTTTATTTTGTGTTTGGTCGCTGGATCGCGATAAACATTTTTCAAAAAATAAGCCCGCGGACATTTCAAAAAATCAGAAATAGAGGTGTGTGAAACCCAAACAGCGGAATATTTATCTGGAGGCATAAAAATTATTTACTTAGGATAAAGAGTAATAGTATCACGATTTTAATAACACAACAAATAAAAATACTACTTCATAAAAGTAGTATTTTTAGTGCTCAGGGCGGGACTCGAACCCGCAAGCCTTGCGGCGAGAGATTTTAAGTCTCTTGCGTAGACCATTCCGCCACCTGAGCATATTTTATTTTTTTCTGTTTCTACCTCTATGAGTTAACTGTAAACTGTGACAATTAGGACATAAAATTCGTAAATTGTCAATCCTATTATCTGAGTGATCACCATTTATATGATCTAACTCTAAAGGTACTCGACCGTCTATCGACAACTTTGCCCATCCACACAATTCACAATATGGTTTTTTTATTTTCTCTGCAAACAATCTTTTTTTTAACTTAAAACTTTGATAACTACTATTTTTAATCAGTATTTCTTTTAACGGTTTAGCTGTGTTAATCTGCATTTTCATTCCTATATTCCAACCAACACCAGTAAAATGCAAGATATCTATTTTATATTCTTTTAAAAATTTTTTTATCTGCGCATAATTTCCACCAGCTTCTTTAAGCCCAAGTTCTCTTAAAACTTGACGCACACTAGTAACTGTTGGAACAATTTCTCTAAGCTGTTGCTCTGTCCATTTTTTTGGTCTCATAATAAATAAAGTATATCATAATAGCATACGCATTACAATATACCTTATCACGTGGCTACCATTACACCACCTGGGCAATTGATTTTTTCTCCACAGAGCTGCGAGCAGATCTGCATGTATTAATTTGCGAATCAAATCTAGAAAACGCCATTCCAAGATAATAAATTATAAAGGAAATGGAGAGAGAATGTTTTCAGAATCCGATCCGATTGAAACATCAAATCTGTCGCAACTCTGTAGAGAAAAGTCTTGTCCATTGTAATTTTAAAAGTGCACAATGTCAAGCCTGCAAATATGTGAATAAAAAATTTGCTAATACACGCTTAAACTTTATGTTCCTCCACCCCATCATTAAAGTTTATCCACCTCGCCGCAATAAAAAAATAATCACTCAATCTATTAAAATATTTATACAATTCCGGACGCACTTTTTTTTCTTTTCCCAACATTACCAACACTCGCTCCACCCGACGACAAATAGTACGAGCGTGATGCAAATGCGCGGCCGATAAATTTCCACCGGGTAAAATAAAGTTTGTTAATTCAGGTAGCTGTTCGGCATAGGCATCGATATTATTTTCCAACTCCTCAATTTCTTCTTGGCCGATTATTATTATTTTAGAATTAAATTCCGTTTGCAAACTGGCCACTTCAGCCCCCGCCTTAAAAAGATCACCTTGAATTTTTTTTAAAAAATCAACCGGCTCTTCCTCCCACAAATGCGCGACCACCTCACCCAACTTGGAATTGAGTTCGTCAATCTCTCCCACCACTTGTAGAGTAATACAATCCTTGGTAACACGTTCACCGCCAAGCAAAGTTGTCTCGCCACTGTCACCGGTTTTGGTATATATTTTTGTCATAAAATATTTATTACAAATTTCATAATTGGTATTCTACACAATCCTTCCAATATTGACAAATTGGTCAAAATATGGTATTTAAAAAACATCCTGCCCGCTACATTGGGCTTTGGATGATACGTCATGAATGTAGAAGACCAAGTGAGGGCAATACTCGCACGTGGATTTACCAAGGTGCACGAAGATGGTCGACGAGCCATTTTCGAACTAAATTGCCCAGAAGTCGGCTTCTCAGTCAAGGTGCTGGTGGTGAAAAGTGCGTTTCCGCTCGGAAACCACTTCCACGAGAGGACGACCGAGACGTTTGATCTCAAGCATGGAAACGGGTTGTTCCTTCATGCCGACACCAAGATGTTCGTCCTCGACGTCCAACACACCGCCATCTCCGCCCCCTTCCACGTGATGGTCGAGCCTGGCACTGCACACGCCTTCGTACTGGCGCCCGGTTCCGTTCTCGTCTATTATGCCAACGAGGCATTCAACGAGAATGACCAGGACATCCACCCGTTCGTTCTGGTCTAACACCACCCCGCTCTTTTTCTCCCGCAACCGAATGCGGGAGGTCTCATCACCACCTGCATTCGCCAATGAATTTAAAAATTTGAATTTATTGGCGACAGGTGGTTTTTTGAAACCAAAACCCCGTCATCAAGACGGGGTTCACCACTACAAGCATGCCTTATACTTTTAACTACACCCGGTAGTACTTCCACAGTTCAAACATTTGTAACAACTGCCATTACGAATAGTCATGTGCCCGCAAGTCGAACATGGTGGGGCGTCGCCCATCATATTGGCCAACATCTGGTCGGCCGCCGACATCACAAATGGATCTTTTTCCTCATCTACTTTTAAAACTATTTTTTGTTTTTCCACTTCATCAGCTTCGCTCTCCTTAAAAGTCATAGATTTTTGTCCCTGTATTTCAGTAAACATTTTATCCAATTGTTGCGCGCGATTTTTTTGAATACCGGTTGGTTTTACTTGTACAAAATCTGTTCTTCCCAAATATTCCATACCCAATACTCGGAAAACAAAATCAATAATAGAAGTACAGTTGCGAATATTTGGATGGTCGGTCATACCGCTCGGTTCAAAACGAGTGAAGGTAAATTTATCTACATATTCTTCAAGTGGAATACCATATTGCAAACCGGTAGAAATAGAAATAGCAAATAAATTTAACAAACTTCTAAACGCCGCCCCCTCGCGATACATATCTATAAACACTTCTCCCAAACGACCATCCGGATATTCACCGGTACGCAAAAATATTTTCTGTCCGGCCACTTTTGCCTTGATAGTGATACCACTGCGTTTGTATGGCATCTTGCGTTGCTCTCCGTGGATGTAAATCTTTGTGCCTTTGTTGGTGCCATCGTGCGCATAACTAATCTGTGCTTGATTTTCATCGACAACCTGGTTGACCACCGTCTGTTCTTGACTAGTAAGAGTAAACTTTTTAATTGTTTTTTCTTCAGACTTTTCTTCCTGTTTATTTTCCATTTTAACTTCCACAATTTCTTTCACCAATTCCACAATTTTTTCTTCGACTACTTTGTCTTCTTTTTTACTATCGGATTTACTGGCCAGCGGTTGAGACATCTTACAACCATCACGATAAATTGCGTTGGCTTTCAAACCCAATTTCCACGAAGCCATGTAGGCGATTTTTACATCTTCGAGAGTTGCCTCATTTGGCATGTTGATAGTTTTGGAAATTGCTCCGGACAAAAATGGTTGTACCGCCGCCATCATACGAATATGACCCAAGTAATGAATAAAGCGTTTCCCTTTTTTACCATTTTTATTGGCGGTATCAAAAACTTTGTAATGTTCTGTTTTGAGATATGGCGCGCCTTCGATAGCCATCGCACCACAAACATACTCATTGGCTTTTTCGATTTCATCATCACTAAATCCAAGCGCTTTCAAGAAATTAAAGTTGGTGTCCAAAAATTGTTCACTGGAAAAACCCAAACGCTTGAGAGTGTCTTCACCCAAAGTCCAAGCATTGAGCGCAAATTGCAATTCAAACGCGCCTGCCAATGATTTTTCAATTTTGTCCAACTCCTCTTGAGTCAAACCCTTGAGCATCAAACTTTCATGATTAATTACCGGAGAACCTTTGAGGGTGGCACGGCCTTTGAGATAATCTACGATATCACTAACTTCGTTTTCGGCATAACCCAAAGTTTTCATAGCGACCGGCACTGATTCGTTTACAATTTTGAAATATCCGCCACCAGCCAATTTTTTGAATTTCACCAAAGCAAAATCCGGCTCTACTCCGGTAGTAGCGCAATCCATCAACAAACCAATCGTACCGGTAGGCGCCAATAGAGTTGTTTGAGCATTTCTAAAACCATATTTTTCTCCCATTTCCAAAGTGCGATTCCAACTTTCACGAGCGGCTACCAATAAATAGGCAGGAGCAAATTGAGGATCAATACCCACCGGCTTCACCGCCAAATTTTCATATTCATCTTCATGGGCATTGAATACCGCCCGACGATGGTTGCGCATTACACGCAACATATTTTCACGATTTTCATTATATTTATTAAATGTGCCCAAATAACTGGCCATTTCAGCAGACGCGGAATAAGACTCCGCCGTCATAAGTGCAGTAACCGCACCAGCAAAAGCCAAGGCTTCCGGTGAATCATAAGCCACACCGGCAGTCATCAACAAACTACCAATATTGGCATAACCCAAACCTAATGTACGAAAATCATAACTATTTTGAGCTATTTCCGCGCTAGGAAATTGAGCCATCAAAATACTAATTTCCAAAACAACCGTCCAAGCCCGAGTAGTATATTTGAAACCGGCAATATCAAAAGTAGAAGTTTCCGGATCGTAATAATGCGCCAAATTTATAGAGGCCAAATTACAAGCGGTATCATCCAAAAACATATATTCACTACATGGATTGGAAGCATTGATGCGACCGGAGGCTAGACAGGTGTGCCAGTCGTTTATTGTAGTATCAAACTGCAACCCCGGATCAGCACAACGCCAAGCCGCATAGGCAATTTGATCCCACAGATCACGCGCTTTCATTTTTTTACAAGAACGACCGTCGGTACGCCAATGCAATTCCCAACCATTGTCTTTCACCATCGCTTCCATGAAATCATGAGTGATACGAACGGTGTTGTTGGAATTTTGACCGGAAATTGTCAAATAAGCCTCACCTTCATAACCACCCTCATAACCGGCCGCAATCAAAGCGGCTACTTTGTCTTCTTCTCTTACTTTCCAATTCACAAATTCTTCAATATCCGGATGATCAATATTCAAAACACACATCTTTGCCGCGCGACGAGTAGTACCGCCGGATTTAATCGCCCCAGCCGCTCTATCACCGATTCGCAACCAACTCATCAAACCGGAAGACTGTCCACCACCGGAAAGTTTTTCACTGGCACCACGCAAACTGGAAAAATTTGTACCCGTTCCACTGCCGTATTTAAATAAACGAGCCTCACGCACCCACAAATCCATAATGCCGCCTTCATTTACCAGATCATCTTTTACTGATTGGATGAAGCAGGCATGAGGTTGCGGATGTGAATAAGAATCAATCGCGCGAGTCAATACTCCGGTATCCGGATCCACATAGTGGTGACCCTGAGCCGGACCGTTGATACCATAAGCCCAATACAAACCGGTGTTGAACCATTGCGGAGAATTTGGAGCCACCATTTGGTTGATTATCATGTAAACCAATTCCTCGTAAAACACCTGCGCATCTTTGGCACCGGCAAAATAACCATATTTTTCTCCCCAATACCTCCAAGTACCGGCCAAACGATGAGCTACTTGCTTTACGCTTTTTTCCGAACCCAAAACCGGAGTGCCGTCAGTGTTTAATTTTGGCAAACCGTTGTCATCATATTGAGGAACACCGGCTTTACGAAAATATTTTTGCGCCAAAATATCGGTAGCCACCTGCGACCACTGTTTTGGAACTTCAACATCGTTCATTTCAAAAATCAATTTGCCACTTGGTTCGCGAATTACCGAAGATCTCATCTCATACTCGAACATATCAAATGGGCTGATATCATCTTTGGTATAATGCCGCGTAAAATGCATGGCATTTTCAGGATATTTGAAATCCTTGTCTAGTCTAAAAGTTTTGGTCGCAGTAGCAGTCTGCATATAAAAAATAGTTAATTTTCATTATGTCGCTTATTACTACTGCTTGTGTTGAAATTTATTTTTCAACACAATATATAGTATTACTTTAATTAGCCAACATATTATACCACAACATAAAATGCCTGCCAAACTAGGCTAACACTAAACAAAAAACTCGTGTATTCACGAGTTATCCACAAAGCATTAACCTACCATACACCTGTATGGCGATTTTATTTCAATCCCAATTGAGAAAACAGTTGGTCAGCCTGTTTTTGAGCTTCATTTTCAACCTCTTGATCGGTTAAATTTTTATTATTATCCACAATCTCCTTTTTTAACTCAACAATCAGCGCCACTCGCAAATCACCCAACTCACCACGCAGGTTTTCCAGTTTTCTTTTCAAAATTTCAATATTTTTTTCATCTCTTTGAACAGACGGAATCGACCCATCATCTGACAATTGCAGTTGGGTGCGGATGGCCTGCACGGCTTTTACCACCTGTTGCATGTTGGCCATGATGTTTTGCATCTGTTTTTGAGTGCTCTGAACTTCTTTGCTGACCACTTCCGCACGCTCTCGCGCGGCCGCCTTTTTTTCCTGTTCATCAGGTTGTTTTTCCTTATTTTCCACCTGTGTTTCGCGACTCTCAGACGCATTGCGCCTACGCCATTCACTATTTTGTGTTTCAAACTCAGACATATTGGACTTTATGTTAGCTATTAAGTATAATAATAGCACTATGATAGAAGAAAATCAAACAGAAAACAGATTAGTGGCTTCAGAAAGTGACGGAGAGGAAAGAGTGCTCGAAGTTACTTTGCGACCGGAACTTTTAACGGATTTTGTCGGTCAAACACAAATTAAAAAAAATCTTGACGTCTCCATTTCCGCCGCCAAAGCACGCAATGATGTTTTGGAACATATTTTGTTGTATGGCAATCCCGGATTGGGCAAAACCACCCTCGCCCATATCATCGCCAGAGAAATGGGTGGCAATATCAAAGTAACTTCCGGACCGATTTTGGAAAAAGTTGGTGACCTCGCCGCGATTCTTTCCAATTTACAACGTGGTGATATTTTATTTATTGACGAAATTCACCGCATCAACAAAACTATCGCCGAAGTACTCTACCCGGCTTTGGAAGATTACGCGCTCGATATTATTATCGGCCAAGGACCGGCCGCGCGCACTCTTCGTATGCCACTTGAAAAATTTACTCTGATTGGCGCTACTACCAAAATGAGTTTACTACCGGGACCACTACGTGATCGCTTTGGACATGTTTTTCATCTAAATTTTTACGAACACAGCGATATCGAAACTATTGTAAATCGCAACGCGGTTTTATTAAAAACAAAATTAGAACCTGACGGCTCAAAATTAATTGCCCAACGCGCTCGTCGCACTCCACGTATTGCCAATCGTTTATTAAAACGCGCTCGAGATTTTGCTCAAGTAAAAAATCAGGAATCAATAGATAAAAAAATTGTTAGTGACACGATGGCAATGCTCGCGATAGATGAATTTGGGTTGGATGAAATCGACCGCTTGTTGCTCACTACCATGATTGAAAAATTCAATGGCGGTCCAGTCGGATTAAACACTTTGGCCGCGGCAGTGGCTGAAGAAATGGAAACTATCGAAGATATTTATGAACCATTTTTATTACAAATCGGATTTTTAGAACGCACTCCGCGCGGTCGCAAAGCCACGCCGGCCGCTTACGCGCATTTGGGTTTTGAACAAATTAAAAATCAAACATTATTATAATTTTATGGTAACAATTCCACTGTATATTATTCTCTTTATTTATCTGGCTTATTTGGCGGTAATATTTCTTTTTTCTTACGTAAACCTTTCACATTTATTTCGCAACGGCGCATTAACTGTGATAAGTTTTTTGATTACCTTCCTCGTGATTGTTCTGGCCATCACCACTTTGTATTTTACCTTTGTTTTCCTAAGCGGAACCGACTGGACACAACCACTGACTCTTTGGAATAACAATTGGATTTCCAACATTTTAAATCCTTCTAATTTTTAGAATATGAGCTTAGATTCTGTAGTAAAAATTAAAAGTTACGAAAAAATAATATATACATTAAGACGACATGGGATCACCTTTTTTCCATACCTGATGATTTTTATAATCATACTGTTAATACCGATAGTTGTGTATTGGCTATTTTCTACCGCCTTTGTAAATACCATGCAAAACCCGGTTACCTTTCCGCTCATAATACTTTTTGCCAGTGCTTATTATTTATCAACATTTTTATTTTTCTATTCTTTTTTTGTAGAATTTTATTTGGACGCTTGGATTATTACCAACGATCGCTTGGTGGACATTCGTCAAATTTCATTGTTTGCCCGCACTGTGGCTGAGGTAGATCTCTATCAGATTCAAGATGTTTCTTCGGAAGTGCACGGCTTCTTTCCAACCATTTTTAATTACGGCGATGTTTATCTTCAAACCGCCGGTCCAATTCCAAAATTTATCATCCACAACGTCCACCGTCCGGATAAAATACGCGAAGTAATTATCGAACTATCTTCGGAAGACAAAAAATTTCATAGCGGGAAATAATTATAAAAAGTCGGGCTTTAAAAAATTTCAACGGTCTCATTTTCTGTATCAATCTTAACATAGTCACCATCTTCGGTGTGTTTAATAATTTCTTTAACATTAATTAGGCAAGGTATTTTTAGCTCTCTACTAATAATTGCTGCATGACTTAAAATTCCGCCTTCTTCGGTTAATATTGCTTTAGCTTTATTTAATACTGGAAAATGCCACGTGCTAGTCATATAAGACACCACTATATCGTCTGGGTGATTAATTTTATTCAAGTCTTCCAAAGATAATATTTTCTTCACAAAACCGTATACTACGCCATTTTTATACGTCGCCTCTCCTATAAGTTCTAAGTTTTTTCCATATTCAAAGTGGTGAATCTTGTGTTTAGAACAAATCATACAATATTTGCTTCGTCTTTTTGTAAGCATATCAATATCCAATTTAATACTTCCGGTCAGCAGTCGCATAACTTCGTCGCACAGCAACCAAAGTACAACGTCTGGATTGCTATAATTATTATCTTTAAAAAAAGAAACAAAAAATGCTTCGACATCTTTAAATAACGCTCGTGCATTTCTTGCTGTTTCAATGGATTTTTTGTATTTCAAAAATAATTTTTTGTCAACCTCGTATAGTATATTAAAATAAATAAAAATAATTAAATAGGCCGCATTATATTCAATTATTTGATCAGTGCATTTCTTAATAAAAATTCCTACTTTTGCCGATTTTTGATTTGTCTGTATTGTGTCAATTAAATTGAGTCTTGCTTTGTCCAAACAACTAAAAATATCATTTATAATTCTTTCTCTTTCTAAATTATTTGTTTTAATTATTTGTTGTTTAATTCTTTTTCGCCAACCGGCCTCATAATGCAGTCTCATATTGCCCTGTTTGTCTGACTCATATTTTATAAACAGCACTGCGTCTGACAACCATTTATGTGTAGCATAAAAAAACGCCTGTCGATGAAAATCAACCATTAAAAGTGGCGCGTTTCTTGTAAATATATGTTCCCAATTTATTTTTAAAATTTTTTTATTTTTAATTTCTCGCAACATAAATATTTTAATAAAGGAATAGGCTGGGGGGGGGTAATCACATGGTTGATCACCCCCCCCCATTTACCTCCTAGACATAGCCCTTGAAGACGCCGTTATCTGCAAGGAACCCCTCACAAACACCGAACGTCTTGTTGAGACAGTCTTTTGGGGCGTTCGTCAGTTTCGCACAAACAGCCCCCAAAAAGACAGAATGTGAGACAGCTAGGATCTGCTCGTCGCGCACAGACAACTGGATGACGAGCATGGTGAGATCGTCCACTGCCGCCATGAACTCCCGTACGTCATCCTGATTTTGATCCAAGTACCATGCGCTCGGGGGGTTGTACCCCTGACGCATGAAGAGGGCTTTCATCGCCTTCTCACGCGCACCACAACCCGGAGTGTAGAACAAGTGCGGATCTACGATTACGCTCGTTTCCTCCACGCCCACGGCCGCCGCAGCCGTCTGAATTGCGCGAATTGCCGGCGAGGCATACACGGCGGAATACGTCCTTCCGACTCCCCACTGAATGGCCAGCTTGACGCCGTTTACGGTCAGTGGCTGGGTGAACATGTCGTACGCATATCGTGCCGATGCGTATGCTTCGTCCGAACACCCAACTTGGGCCTGCTGTGCGCCAACATAATAGGCGCTGTGTCGAATGAGTGCCAACATGACACCCTCCCTGATTGATCTACACATGATTGTGCAGTACACACATAATATCGTGAACAACAATATTTGACAAATATGTTAACAAGTGGTATGATAATATTGTTATTACGGCTAACATTACACTATAAATTGTTGTCAACAATAATGTCACAATCACTATGGACAAAAAACAAATCATTGATCTGTTCCAAAAAATGGGCTTAAACGAAAAAGAGGCCTTAGTTTATTTTGCTTTATTATCATCAGATGCGAGTAAGATATCCAAAATTAGTGATTTCTCCGGTATAAAACGCACCACTGTATATCCTGTGCTTCGTGAATTGCAGAAGAAGGGGTTGGTGTTTCAAGAAACATGCGGTTTTAAAAATGTATTTAAAGCTCAAAGTCCTGAGTATTTACGCTCAACGACAGAAACCCTATTAAATTTTTTTGACAAACAACTGCCAGAATTACTGGATGTCACTAAACATACAGATACATCAAATAATATAACCTATTATCAAGGTCTTGTTGGTATAAAAGCGATTTATAATAACTTACTAACTGACACACATCTCAAAGATCCGCATTACATTATTTCTGATTCGCAAAAATTTATTGACATGGATAAAAATTTTGCTGAACAGGTAGCTCAAAAAAGAGCACGACTAAATTTAGATTTAAAAATTATAACAGTTCCTTCAAAAACTGCCGACCATTTTAAAAAATTTGAAAAAAATTTCAATAATAAAATTAAATTCCTACCTACTAATATAAAATTTGATGCTGGAGTGATTATTACAAAATCTCAAATTGCTTTTATAACTTTTCAAAAACCATTCGGTGGCACTCTTATTAAAAATGAACTAGTGAGTTCTTTGATGATGAATACTTTTAACATAATATGGGAACTGTTATAATTTTATTCTACAATACAACTAATTTCGTTTCAAGACATCTTTTATATTTACACCACCATGTTTAATTTTGGTAAAATCTACTACCGTCTCCCAGTTTGAATCATCCTGATCTACTTCCGGCTCAGTAATAGTAAATATTTGCATGGAACGACACACCAAGGTAAGTCTAGCACCCTTATTTACCAACGAAATATAGCTTTCCATATTTTTTTTAATTTTAATATACCTTTTCCACTTCCGTATCCGAATAATAAAGTTTTAGCAGTTGTATATAATCCCAGCCATCTTTTGTCGCCCGCATTAGCGCGTCATGTGTGCTCATACCAATACCGTGCCCCAACTGTTTTTTCTTTTTATCATATTGACACTCCACACTCACCAACCACGGTCGATCATTTTTTCCTTGACTGTTTTTCCAGGTTTTGGTTTTGCCATTACTTCGACTGAAATATGGTGTTGTCACTACATTACCATTGTATGTCACCATTTCCCCGGCTGTTTCTTGGGCAAATTGCGCTACCCTAGGCATTTGCTTTTCGGAATTATAGCCCAAATAAAGTTGATCAACAGTAGAAGCAAAGACATCAAACAGTCTTTTTTCAGTTGGCGGACTAAAACTTATGTTTTTATAAGCATAACTGCGCGCCGCTACCAACACCGCTTTGATATATCCTTCGGCCGAATTGTTGTCCGTCTCAGCGATACCCTTCATATAATCCTCGAGCGGTAGTTCGTTTATTAAATACGGCATCTTGCTAGTTTTCCCATAACGATATTCCAATACCCCGCGATAAGCGCAAAAATCCAGTTTACGACCGGTAATCGTTCGTTTACATCCGGGTAATTCAAACACACTGCTGTCTTCAGTCGGTTTCAAACGCCAAAAAGTTTCACTTTCCAAATCAAAACTATCGCTAGTCAAAAAATATTTACCATTTTTATAACTAATTTTCGCCTCCTCGCCTGCCGACAATAGCCCAACCACCTCATCGCCACTATATATTTCATAATCAATCTCCGACTTAAACTTTATCGGATCTTTGGTTTTCAACAAACCCACCCGAATTGACGGCATTTCGACCAGTTCCCGTTCAAGGCTACTGGTAGCCAAAATTTCTTCCGCCCGTACCGGCAAAGCTAAAATCAAGCTAAAAAACAAAACTAAAAGATATTTTTTCATAGAAATTTATTATATCATCAATTGTAAACAGGGGCAACGCGTGCTATACTAAATACGAAATTTTATGACTATCAAAAGACAAATCGCCCACAATACTATCGTGCAGTTAATCGGCAAAGTGGTCAGTACTATTTTGGGGTTGCTGACAATTTTTTTGATTATCCGCAGTTTGGGAGCCGAAAAATTCGGTTGGTACACTACCGCGATTGGCTTTTTGCAATTTGTCGGCATTTTCAGTGATTTTGGTTTTGCTATCACGACCGCCAATATGCTGGCCGAACCAAAATTTGATAAAGAAAAATTATTAAACAATTTATTTACCTTGAGATTTTTTTCCGCCGTCTTATTCCAAGGATTAGCCCCTCTGTTATTTTTATTCTTCCCCTATCCAGTTGAAGTAAAAATCGCGGTGGCGATTACTTCTATTTCCTTTTTTGCCATTAGCATCAACCAAGTATTTTCCGGATATTTTCAACAACAACTCAAAACTCAAATTATTACCGCCGGCGAATTGATCGGCCGAATCGTTTTATTGTTCGGAGTAATTTTGTTAATAAGACACAACGCCGCCTTTTTACCGTTCATGATTATCTTGACCAGCGCCTCGGTGGTAAACGCGATATATTTGTTTTATAAAATGCCAAAAATTAAGTTCACTTTTGATCGTGAAATTTTTCAAGCAATTTTTCAAAAAATATATCCGACCGCCCTGTGTATCATCTTCAATTCTTTTTATTTACAAGGAGATCGCGTGATTTTACCTCTTTATAGCTCGCAAATTCAGGTTGGTTTTTATGGCGCCGCTTATCGGGTGTTGGATGTGATCGTACAAACAGCCGCGCTCACTATGGGTATTATGTCACCGCTGTTAGCGTATTTTTATTCTCGCGCCCAACACGTTGAATTCAAAAAACATCTTCAAATGTCTTTTGATCTCATGGCTCTACTACTAATTCCGATGATGATTGGCGCTTATACTTTGGCCGAGCCGATTATGCAACTGGTTGGCGGACAGGAATTTGTCGGATCGGGGAAAATTTTAACCTGGCTAAGCTGGACAATTTTGGGAATATGCATGGGAATCGTCTTTGGCTATACCGCGCTAGCTATCAACAAACAAAAGCAAGCTATCTGGATTTATTTATCCGATGCCATTTTAAGTCTTGTCGGTTATTTTATTTTTATTCCCCGTTTTGGAATCTATGGAGCGGCCGGAGTAACTATTTTTTCAGAAATTTATGCCGGCGCGATGCTGATGTTTTTGGTTTTTTACCACACCGATTTTTTACCTCGTATAAAATCGCTGGCCAAAATTTTGTTATCCGGATTTATTATGTATTTTTTCATCCAACACTTCCAATTACCAAATGTTGTGCTGTCGATTTTGCTTGGCGGGACAGTCTATATTGTCTTTATTTTATTATTTCAAGTAATTTCCAAAGAAACCATCAAAGAAATTGTTCGAATCAAAAATTGAACTAATTGGTTTTTTCTGGTAAAATATAACACATAAACATAAATCAAATTATATGGATTTTTCCAAAATGCGTCATTTTATATTTTTTATTTTACTGGCAATAGTGACCACCGCTTTTTTTGCCATAATGAAGCCATTTTTTTACCCAATATTTTGGGCGGCAATTCTAGCGGGTATTTTTTATCCATTGTACAAATGGCTCAATGGAAAAATAAAGGTACCAAATCTCAGTTCTACAATAATATTGGTTTTGATCTTCACTATTATAGTATTGCCGATGATCGGGCTTAGTACGTTGGTAATAAAAGAAGCGCTGAATCTTTATAGTACAGCATCCAACAAGAGTGGCGACATCAACAATAGCATCCAGCAAACACTCCAATGGGTAAAACAAAATCCATATACCGCTCAATTCAATATTGATCAATCATTTTTGACACAAAAAGTGGTTGAGCTGTATCAGTCTATTACTAGCTTTTTGCTAGATAGCGCCAAAACAATCACTCAAAATTCAGTGATTTTCGCGGTGATGTTCTTTATCATGCTTTATGCTTTGTTTTTCTTTATTCGCGATGGCGAAAAGTTTTTAAAAACAATAATGCATCTAATGCCATTGGGAGATCGCTATGAAACAATACTCTACAAAAAATTCACCTCTACCGTACGAGCCACGATCAAAGGAAGTGTGATCATCGGCTTGGTTCAAGGTGGACTTGGTTGGGGCATGTTTGCTTTGGCTGGAATACAGGGCGCTCTGATTTGGGGATTGTTGATGGTGCTACTAGCCACTATCCCAGGGATTGGGTGTTATTTTGTCTGGCTACCGGCCGCGATCATCATGTTGATAACCGGACACATCACCATCGGTATTTGTATGATTTTGTTTGGTACGTTGGTAATTGGAACAATCGACAATCTCATCCGCCCTATTTTGGTGGGCAAAGATTCAGAGCTACATCCGCTGATGGTATTATTCGCCACACTTGGTGGTATAGCCGTATTTGGAATTTCTGGGTTCATTATCGGACCGATCATCGCCTCGCTGGCAATTGCGTTTTGGGAGATGTATGATGAATACTACAAAAAGGATTTGGACAATAACAACGAATAAAATAAATTTAAATAAAAAAACGCCTGTGAAAATATCAAAGGTGTTTTTTTAATATCTCTGTAATACTCATTCTCTCACCTAATAATATCTACTCATCCCTAATTGTTCTTTTAGTTCAGGTAATAAAACAACATTTTCAAAATCCTCATCTTTCTGCTCTATAAGAGTATCAAAATTGTTATCACTCAAAAATTTATATTCTTTTAACAACGAAGAAATGGCTAATATAAATTTATCATCTACTTCATGATATTCTTTTAAACCATTTAATACTTTATCTGTCTCAACTATAAATATAGTAAGATGATTTTCATCTTCTACATAATGTCCAGTAACAGCATCTATGATAGTTTCTAAAAAAGATTCTCTATTAATGTCCTCTTTTGGTATCAAATGATTTATTCTCTGTGCCAAATTTGTAGCATTTTCTTTTGATTTTGCAACTCTAATATTTATTAGTTCTTTTAATTCAGAGGCTTCTTGTCTTATTTCTTTAGCCCTTCTCTGTCCATAATTATTAGCCACCTCTTCAGAAGGATGAATACTTAACAAATTTCCATTGCCATATTCACTATATTTAATTTCTGTCCCTGGAGGCAAAAGATTATCTAAATCTAATAAATTTTCACTGGATCCTTCTTCGACGTCTCCATCGTGCACCTCATAAATTAAACCTGTAAGTTCAGCATTCAAACATATTCTTCCTGCGTTATTATATTCCCCTCTTTCATCTCTCTCATCTGGACATACACTTAAAACACAGAAAATATCTTCATCCTTTAATGGATTGTTTTGCCAAGAATCTAATAAATTTTTCGCTGGACTAACCACCACACAAAACCGCGCTCCGATTTTATCCAAAAACTGTTCACGCAAATTCCTAACTTCATTTTGTTTTGTCAGTATTTCCGCCTTTATTGTGTCTAATCTTTCTTTATCGCCTTCTTTGATAGACGAAGGTGGTTGTGAATTTCTTTCGTCCATAGAATTGTGTTTGTCGCCTACCATATATTTTTATTTATTAGTCCTTTTAATAAAGGATTTTGATAAATTATATCGATTGTGTACGCTTTAGTTCTATTTTACCCCCCCCCGAAGCATTTTGGCAAACTTTTATCCACACTGTTTATTCTTCCTGCGCCGGCGCTCCTTTGTTTTCAAACCGCACAAAATAAAAATCTTCACCACCCAAATATTTCTCTTTTTTTTCATTGTGTGTCAATACAAATCCCCTGCTTTCAAATAAATGACGCACCCGTTCATTCATTAACATGGCGTATGATGTGCTGGCGCGCGCTTCTGCTTCAATCGGCATATTATATGCTGTCGCGATATCAAGGACATGATCAATCATTTTTCTTGCTAATCCTTTTCCTTGGAAACTTGGCAGAATGGCCATGTCATACACATGGGCAGCTTGTCCACCGTCAACTTCGGATTCCTCTGGCAATATAAGCAAATAACCAGCCGCTTCTTTGCCTGATCTAATAACAAAACTTGACGCCGCGCCAGGCACTTCCAATTCACGTTGTTTTCGCAAAATATCTTCCATGTGCGCTTTACCCTGCGTCATTCCTTGTGGATAAATTACAGCCTCCAACTTAGCAACGAGCCCAGCATCTCGCTCTGTAATATTCGCAAAAGTAACCGCTTCATCTAATGACTCAACACCTCTAATCTTCGGAAGGTCATATATCATACCACCCCTAGCGTCAGAATATACAACATGAGTTTTGGGTTGGAAAGTATTCAGCTCAAGTTTTCCACCAGGAGGTATCAAATCAGAATAGCCCGTACCAACTTTTACCTGACGACTTGTATATTCGGCCCAAAACTTTTGATATGCTTGTGCTAATAAAGGAGAAAGATTTTTATAATTATTTGCCACTTCAATATTATCCAAAATAACAACATCTGAATTGTCTGCGTTATTCTTCCCATCAATAACAACTGACTGCGCCACGATACGCCCGTTATATTTAATAGTAAAATATTGAGTTGACGGATTAAACATGTAATCATCATTTTTATGATCACCAAATGGCATACAACAATCTGTGTAATTTCCACACACCCAGCCCTCCGGATCTGATTTTGCGTGTACTTGTGCCTCCACCAATGGACCAACGTCAACCTTTTGTTCTTGAAGCATATGAATAATATCCTCTTCCAATTCAATTGGAATACTACCAAACAAATCTGTCACCTCCATTTGTTTTTCTCCAATTTTTCTATCTTTTATCATTTGTTTAAGTGCAAAAAACAAACCCTTTACATCCTTGGCGGTGCCACGAATTTTCATTTTTTGAGAACCTAAACCCTCTTTTAAAGCATCCGTAAGCGACCTGCCTGCAAAAATACGACTATGAGGCTTAAATGGTTGTTTTGTGTCAAGCTGTCCTTCAACGAGAGCTTTAAAATCTGGTCTTTTCTTTAATCTTTCCAGTGATCCCAGATCAAATCCTGGAGCAGAAATTATATCAATGATTTCTGGTGATAAACCGGTAAGATCAATATTTGCTTCAATACCCAACACGCGTTTTTTTAATTCACGCAACGACTGAATTTCCCCATTTGAAAGTAAAGGATCTCTTTCTTTACGGTATCGCGGTAAAAATTTAACAAACTCCTGATTCTCATCCATTGTTTGTATACTATTGAGAATATTTTTAGCTTCTTTAGGATCCAAATTTTTAATATTCGGCACCCAAAAAAGCACATCATGCCAATCTGCCATTTGTCCGCCAGCGTCTCGCGTGGCATTAAACCGTAAAAGATAATCCTGCATCACCGTACCACCTGTATATTCCGCGGCATCTTTGTACCAACCCCTAATTTCTTCCGTCTGTCCTGCTATACAAATTCTAAAATCAAGATCACTTTTTGATTCTGGATTTTCTGCAAAAATCTTCTGCCAATCGCGTCCTTCTGCACTCGCGCGCCACTGTGCGTAACGCAACAATCCATTTGGATCACGCAAAACATAATCATCGGCGTATTCATAATACATTTTAATTTCCTCCTGTGAAATTGCCGTATGCAATTCACCAGGCCAATCGGCAATGGCAAAAGCGATATCATCACCTTCGTGTCCTTCAATAACACCTTTAAGGTATCTCTGCTTATCACGAGCCAAAGCGACACCTCTTAAATCCTGTTGATGATCTAAGGCAGAAATAATAAGGTTTAAGGTCGCCGGATTACCATATTCTTCTGTTTGACTGCCATTACTATAATCAAATTGATTTTTATTTTGTCCAAGTAACGCGGATATTAAATTTATATTTTTATTCAAACATTCTTCAACTTTTTCATCAGGTATATCCAAGCCGGACAGATCATATTTTCTCCAATCAATTCCATAATTATAAAATTTGTCATTCACGTCGCGATTTGGAGTTTTTGAAAAAACTTGCCTTGCCATCCATCGCATCCGTTTGCACTCAAAAAATAAATCGCGAGAAGCTCTTGCACCAATTTTTTCTTCCCAAGTTTTGCCTTCGGCTCGCGCGCCCAACCGTTTGCGCGCCGCTTCTATTCTTGGTTGCTCGCGATGTTCAATATATTGCCACAAATCGTGTTCAATAATATTATTCGCTTCTAATAATTGTTTTTTTAATTTATTCGAATCCATTTTTGACACATCAAATCCAAGTTTATTTAGCAATTTCCACCCTTTTATTAGTCGCGTTGTCTCTACGTGATTGGCGGTAACTATCGCTTTGGCGCGCTCCGGTCCAAGCGCCTTTAAAAAATCATAAATTTCTGCATCTGAATAATAATTTGGTGAATTTTCACCTTTGTCAGAACGGTACCTTTCAATTAAATCCGTAGTTTCCGGATCTGCTTTTGCGGCGCGAAACGCCAAAACTCCATGCACACCTTCATTCACTTGCGCAAGCACCTTTTGTCTGTCAAGTTTTCCAAAAATAACCGGCTTGTCATAAAATTCTGATGTGACAAAATCAATCGTTGTTCCTTGTCTTTCTTCTTCGCTCGGTTCAGTAAAAACAGTTTCTAATCGTCTTGAATTTCTACTAAAATTTTCATAATCGCGTATTGCATCTTTAGAGCATAACCCATATTTTTTCGCTATTGCTTCATACTTAAACTTCAACTGTCGCAAAACCCTATTTGAGCATACTCCAGTCAACAGCAATTCACTGTCGCGAGTATTGTGCTCAAGATCTGCCCGCATAATTTTAATGGATTCTCGCGTTGCCTGCGCGCGCGCCTCATCTCTTATTTTATAAGATTCACTGATTTTTTCCTGTCTTTCTTCTTGGGCTGCTTCGTTTGTTACAGGTTGCCCATCTTGCCTTGGTCGTGTGATTGCGTTAGTGGTACCACCTACATTTTCCTGTATGCCATGAGATTCAAGAAAATTGCGTCGAGTATTCTCACTTGCTGCGTTTATCCTTTCTGTAAATGTAACATCAAAATAGATCTGTAGATTTTCGACAATCCTCACAATTTGTTGTTTAATCGTACGAATAAGTGGGGAGATTTTGCAAACATCCGGAACGACCATCTCGTTTGTTTGGTCATCCCACGCACGCATGCCAAAATCATTTTCCGCAAGATACCGTCCTTGTGAGCGTAAAAAATAACGATGAGATCTACTTTCTTCTGTACCACGAACATCTCCACGAGTGTCCATTCTAATATTTTCTTTCGCCCACGCCAAACTCAAAAGATCTGCATCAGCAACTTCCGAGGTCAGCAAACCATAACCAGGATTATATTCATCAAATTTATAAATCGCTTGTTTTTCTTCTTTCTCATAAATAAAATACTGCCCCCCCCAAGATGGCAATATCTTCATTGGTTAATTTTAATTGTCTAATAATCTTATCTTGGTCAAAATTTTGATCATTCCTAAGCATTAATGGCAACAATTCACCAAAATGTTTTTTAATAAAATTCGCCGCTTCGGTTTCAATGTCTTTTCTTTGCATCGGTTTTTCGGTTGTTTCTTTAGTAAACTGTTCAAACAATTCAGGGTGACGACCCTCTTTGCTTTTTGGAGCTTGGTGCCACTCTGTCAACCCCTCGTCAATTTCTTCTGCCACCTGACGCTTTGAATCCTGCATGGGTATCGATCTTCGTTCTACCATATATTTAAAAATATTATTATATTATCTTATTTACTATTGAAACCAACTTGTTGGTGTTTATTATATCAAAAAGCCGTCTTTTGGTAAAGACGACATTTTTTGTTGACCATATTGGACGAAGTGCGAAAATTTTATGAGAATGGGGGAAATATGGTGTAGGGGCTGGTCGCCCCTACAACCCCGCTAAAACGGGCGGGCAAAAAGGAAGGGGTTGGGGGAGG